>CALVBA010000004.1 GCA_944325695.1 uncultured Anaeroplasmataceae bacterium | reverse complement strand
TCCACATGAGTTGTCATAGGAAACATATCAACGGGAATAACCTTTTTAGGAACATATCCATGTTCCATCAAATACTTAACATCACGAACCTGTGTTTTAATATTACATGAAATATAGGCAATTTGAGGAATTTTCATCTCAATTACAGTATCTAAAAACTCCTTATCACAACCCTTACGTGGGGGATCAAAAACAATCGCATCAATTGTTTTTTCACTAACCAACTTCTTAATCTCAACCTCACAAGGTCCAAGTAAAAAATCAACATTATTAATATTATTTAACTTTTTGTTTTCAATAGCATTCAAATAAGCACTTTCCACAATCTCAATACCATAGACATGTTTAACCTTTTTAGCTAGTAATAAACTTATACTCCCAATTCCTGAATAAGCATCAATGCAATTTGAGTTATGATCGATATCTAAACAATCAATAGCTGTTTCATACAACTTTTCTGTTTGAATATTATTAATTTGAAAAAAAGATTTTGCACTAATTTGATACTTGCAACCCAAAATTTGATCAATAATAAAATCATTACCAAATAATGTCATACTTTCTTGTCCTAAGATTGTATTTGTTTGTTTATCGTTAATATTAAGAATAACCGATACAACTTCATTAAAGTGATTAGTTAAATCTTGTGCAACATTTTTTAGCACAGGATCGTATTTAGTCGCAACTAATACCACCATCACATTACCATTTAAGCGACTATAACGTGATAAAACATAACGTAATAAACCAGATTTATCATTTGAAGAATAAATTGAAATTTTATATTTACGCAATAAATCTTTAACAAATCGATTAATTTTACTAGCCAAAGGTGGTTCTAAAAGACATTTATCAATATTAATCAATTCATGCGTTTCACGTTTATAAAAACCACCACTATAATTAGGACCTAAAACGATTTGAACTTTATTACGATAATGATATGGTTCATCCATTCCAATACAAGAAGAAATATCTACATCAATATTAGAATACATCTTCTTAACTAAATCATTTTTAAAGGCTAGTTGTCTAGCATAATTCATATGCATAATATTACAAGAACCACAATCGGCATAATAAGGACACATTATTTTACTTCTATCAGGTGAGGTGTGGATAAATCGTTTCGGATAACCAAACGTTACATGTTTCGTTTTACGAAGTTCTTCAATTTCACAAACCTCACCCGGTAATAGGTTTTCCACAACATAGGTCATTTTCCCAATACGAGAAATACCAAATGCTTCATCATCTAAAGTTTCGCATTTAATTTTTACCATCAACATCACCTATTTATTCCAAATATGGTTTTAAATACTTACCAGTATATGATTTTTCACATAATACTAATTCTTCTGGACGACCTTCAAAAATGATTTGTCCTCCTTTATCTCCACCTTCATATCCTAAATCAATAATATGATCAGCTAATTTAATAACTTCTAAATTATGCTCAATAATAATAACAGTCGCTCCGCTATCACAAATACGATTAATTACTTTCATTAAACGATTAATATCATCAACATGAAGTCCTGTTGTTGGTTCATCAAGAATATAAACGGTCTTATTAGTAATACGAGAATGTAATTCAGTTGCTAGTTTAATACGTTGAGCTTCTCCTCCAGAAAGGGTTGTTGAAGATTGCCCTAACTTAATATAATCTAAACCGACATCATACATAGTTTGTAATTTAGATTGAATACGTGGAACATTACTAAAAAATTCTAAAGCATCTTCTACCGTCATATCTAAAACATCGGCGATTGTTTTTCCTTTATATTTAATTTGTAAAGTCTCTGAATTAAAACGTGATCCATGGCAAACCTCACATGGAACATATACATCAGGTAAGAAATTCATACTAATACGTTTTACACCGTCTCCACCACAGTGTTCACAACGACCACCTTTAACATTAAAGCTAAAACGTGACTTATCATATCCACGAATTTTAGCTTCATTAGTTTTAGCGAATAAATCACGAATATCATCAAATACACCTGTATAAGTGGCAGGATTGCTTCGAGGTGTTCTTCCAATTGGCGATTGTGAAATATCAATTATTTTTTCAACCTTTTCCATTCCTTCAATGGAAGCACATTTCCCAGGATATAGCTTTTTACTCTTATAAAGATGTTTATAAATATTTTTATATAAAACTTCATTAATTAAACTTGATTTTCCACTACCAGAAACACCTGTCACACACGTAATAACCCCCATTGGGATTTTAACAGAAACATTTTTTAAGTTATTTTCGCTTGCTTTATTAATCTTAATTACATTTTTTAAATCAACTTCGCGACGTTTTTCAGGTAATTCAATTTTCAATTTTTTTGATAAATATAATCCAGTAATTGAATTAGGGTTTGCCATAACCTCTTCTGGTGTACCACATGCCATAACCTCCCCACCGTGAATTCCTGCTTTAGGACCAATATCTACTAAAATATCAGCAGCTTTCATCGTATCATCATCATGCTCAACAACAATCAATGTATTACCTAAATCACGCATATTTTTCAAAGTTTGAATTAATTTATCATTATCACGTTGATGAAGTCCAATCGATGGTTCATCTAAAACATATAAAACCCCTGTCAATTGTGACCCAATTTGAGTAGCTAAACGAATTCGTTGGGCCTCACCTCCAGAAAGAGTTCCAGCACTACGAGATAATGTTAAATACTCTAATCCAACATCCTTTAAAAAAGCTAAACGATCTTTAATTTCTTTTAAAAGTAATCGGGCGATATTTTGTTGTTCCTTCGTTAATACTAAATTATCAAAAAAATCAATTAAGTTTTCAATTGACATATTACAAACATCATTAATATTTTTATCATTGATTAAAACATTTAAAACATCTTTATTTAAGCGAGCTCCATGACATGAACTACATTCTTTTTCTACCATAAATGTTTCAATCCATTCTCTAATCCATTCTGAATTAGTTTCTAAATATCGACGTTGTAAATTCGTAATAACCCCTTCAAAACGATCAACACGATCATGATTACGACCACTTGATGAACGTAATTTAAAACTAATTAATTCATCACTTCCATATAAAATCATATCTTTTTGATGACGTGTTAAATCCTTAAAGCAAACATCCATATCAATATTATAATGCGCACATAATTGTTCTAACATTGCATTATTTAGATTATCTTTATCATTATTTTTATATGGCAATAAAGCTCCATTATTTAATGATTTATCTTCATCAACGACTAATTCTTCAACTACTTCAAGCTTAACTCCTAGTCCATTACATTCGCTACATGCACCAAGAGGAGAATTAAAACTAAATAAACGTGGCTCTAATTCTGGAATTGAGTAATCACAGTATTTACATGCATATTTTTCACTATATAAATGTTCCTCATCATTACATAAAACTAAAACTTTTCCATCTGCTTTTTTACAAGCCAATTCAATCGCTTCAAATAAACGACTTCTTACCCCCTCTTTAATTACCAAACGATCAATAATTAATTCAATTGTATGAAATTTATTTTTATCTAACGCTAAGTCTAAATCTAAATCAACAATTTCTTTATCAATTCGAGCACGTGTAAAACCATCAGTTATAAAACTTTCTAAAACTTGTTTATGACTTCCTTTTTGACGAGTTACTACAGGAGCTAAAATTTGCACCTTACTTCCTTCATCAAAAGATAAAACTTTATTAACCATTTCTTCTACTGATTGACTTTCAATCGGTGTTTTATGTGTTGGACAATGGGGAGTACCAATACGTGAGTATAAAAGACGTAAATGATCATATATTTCTGTTACTGTCCCAACTGTTGAACGGGGATTTTTCGATGTAGTTTTTTGATCAATTGATATAGCTGGAGATAATCCTTCAATCGAATCCACATCAGGCTTTTCTTGCGCTCCTAAAAATTGTCTAGCATAACTTGATAAGGATTCTACAAATCGACGTTGTCCTTCTTGATAAATCGTATCAAATGCCAAACTAGACTTTCCACTCCCTGACAATCCTGTCATAACAATTAATTTATTCTTTGGTAACTCTAATTCAATATTTTTTAAATTATTTTCTCTAGCACCTTTAATTATAATTTTATCTATCATGTTATCACTCCTTAATAAGTTCTAATAATTCACTTTCACTAATAACTTTTATTCCTAATTCATTAGCTTTATCCAATTTTGAACCAGCATCGCTACCAGCAATTACTAAATCTGTTTTTTTAGAAACACTGGAAACAATTAATCCACCATTAGAAGTGATCAAATCCTTAGCTTCATCACGGGTTAAATGCATCAGTTTACCGGTTAAAACACACTTCAAACCTGTTAAAGACGATTTTTTAATAACTTTTTCATAACTATTCATATTTAGACCTAAAAGTTTTAAACGATTAATTAAATTAATATTATATTCATCATGCATATATTCATAGATACTTAAAGCTATAACAGCCCCAATATCAGAAATATTATTAAAATCATCAACACTAGCTTCCATAATTGCATCTAAAGATTTAAAATGTTGAGCTATAATCTTAGAAACTTTTTGACCAACATGACGAATACCTAAACCAAATAATAGCTTGTCTAAGTCATTTTTCTTTGAATTATCGATTGCTTCTAAAAGATTATTAATTGTTTTTTCTCCAAGTCCTTTTATTTTTATTAACTCATCATAATAATTTTTTAAATTAAAAATATCATCTATTTCTTTAATATAGTTTTGTTGGTATAAAAGTTCTACCAACTTATCTCCTAAACCATCAATGTTATATGCTACTCGTGAGGCAAAATGAATTAATTTATTAACAACCCTTGATGGACATTTATCATTCAAGCAGTAATAATCTGCTTCATTAGCAATTTTTGAAAGTTTAGAATGACAACTAGGACATTCCTTAATCATCTGAAATTGAACACAATCAGCTGTTCTTTTTTCAGTTACTGGACGAACAACTTCAGGAATAACATCCCCTGCTTTACGCACTACTACATAATCATTTATATAAATATCTTTGCTAATACAATAATCTTCATTATGTAGTGTTGCACGAGAAATTAATGACCCTGCAACTAAAACAGGTTCTAATTCAGCAACAGGAGTAACATTTCCTGTTCTTCCAACTTGAAAAGTAATATTTTTTAGCTTTGTTGTTACCTCACTTGCTGGAAATTTATAAGCAATTGCCCATTTAGGATATTTAGCCGTATAACCGATTTTATCATAATTATGACGCTCATTTACCTTAACTACGATACCATCAATTTCATATGGCAAAAGATCTCTTTTAGCAGTATATTCATGAATATAAGCAATAACTGCATCGATATCTTTACAATATTTAAATTCTTGATTTACTTTAAACCCCAAATTTTTCATATGCTTTAAAGAATCAAGTTGACTAATTTCATCATCTTCACCAACCAAAGTATATAAAAAGGCATCTAAATTACGCTGAGCAGCAATTTTCGAATCTAACTGACGAACTGATCCAGCAGCAGCATTACGCGGATTAGCAAATAATTCTTCTTCATTTAATTGACGCTCTTCATTTAGTTTATGAAAAGATGCTTTTGGCATATAAATTTCACCACGAACCTCAATTGATAAAGCATCTTGTAAATTTAATGGAATCGATTTAATTGTTTTAACATTATGCGTTATATCTTCTCCAACAACCCCATTTCCTCTGGTTGCACCACGAACTAAAACACCGTCTTCATAGATTAAAGACACACTTAAACCATCTATTTTTAATTCACAAACATAACTAACATCAATAACTTCTTCTTTAATTTTACGATCAAAATCGCGTAAATCATCTTCATTATAGGCATTAGATAAACTCATCATTGGAACTTCATGGGTAACCTTTTGAAATTTATCTAAAACCTCTCCTCCAACACGCGATGTTGGTGAGTTAGGCTTTTTATATTGTGGATACTCATTTTCCAAAGCGATTAATTCATTCATTAAGCGATCAAATTCATAATCTTCTAAAGAAGGTTTATCCAAAACATAATATTCATAATTGGCTTGTTCAATACGCTTAATTAAATCATTCATTTTATCCAAAATAGTCATTTTAATACCTACTTTCTATCAACTTAAAAACTATCATTATTGTACCACAAATCCGCATTTTAATAAATATTAAACATAAAAACAAAAAGCTCTAATTAAGAATAAATTCTTTTTTAGAGCTTTAAAATTTAACGAATTACTTTTTCAACAAAATCTTTAATAATTGAAGAAGATGTTTCAAGAGCATTATTATTGATTGCTAGCGAAAAATCATTTAAACGATAATTAGTTTGGTTAAACATTTCTCTAAACCCTTGCATGTATTTTCCATTTCCCCAACCATAAGTACCAAATAAAGCAATTTTTTTATCTAAATTTAAATCAACTAACTGTGTAACAAATGGTTTAAATACATCTTTTTCTAATTCTTCGTTTCCACGAGCAGGACATCCTAAGAAAATAAAGTCATAATCTGCAAGATCAGATAATTTAGCATCTAATACATCTAATAATGTTACTTCTGAATTATTTTCGCTTAAATTATTTGCAATAATTTCTGCCATTTTCTTCGTTTTTCCAGTCTTACTAAAATAAATAACAATACTTTTCATAATTATCACCTCATAAAATTTATTTTTATTATACGCTAAAAGATAAAATTTTAAAAGGAAAATACACCAAAAAAAATGGAGATAATTTATCTCCTTTTTTAAAATGTTATTTTAAAATCCATGATTCATCAGAAGGATCTTTTTTCCACTCTTTTAATTTATTTAAATCTTCTTCTTTAATATAATTTTCTTCTAATGCTACTTCAATTAAAGCATCATAATTTGATAATGCATAAGCTTTACAATTTGCTTTTTCAAAGTTTTCTAAAGCCTTAGGTAATCCATAAGTAAAAATAGCAATAACCCCTAAAACTTCCACACCTAAACTGCGTAATGATTCAACTACCTCAATTGAAGAGCCTCCTGTTGAAATTAAATCTTCTACTACAACAACCTTATCTCCTTTAGCCCATTTACCTTCAATTTGGTTGTTTCTTCCATGGCTTTTAGCACTACTTCTAACATAACCCATTGGTAAACCTAAAATATCCGCCACTAAAGCCGCATGTGGGATTCCTGCTGTTGCCGTTCCCATTAAAATTTGACATTCTGGAAAATGCTTTTTCACTAATTCAGCTAATCCTTGTTCTACATCTTTACGAACTTCTGGATATGATAATGTTAAACGATTATCACAATAAATTGGTGATTTAATACCGCTTGCCCATGTAAATGGTTCTTGAGGACGTAAGAAAACAGCTTTAATTTTTAATAAATCTTTTGCAATCAATCTTTCCATAATTATTCTCCTAAAAAATCTTTACTAATATTTTCATAAGCTAAAACCGGGTCTAAAGCTTTAGTTATTGGACGTCCAACAACAATATAATCACAACCTAATTCACGTGCTTTCTTCGGTGTTGTGATACGTACTTGATCATCTTTTGAATCAGATTCAAGACGAATACCTGGTGTAACAGTAATAAAGTCATCTCCGCAAGCTTCTTTAACTTTAAGAACTTCTAATGGTGAACATACAACACCATCTAATCCCGCTTTTTTTGCATTTAATGCTAAATTAACAACTGAATCAATCACTTCTCCATCAATTTTTAATTCATCATTCATCATCTGTTTAGAAGTCGAAGTCAATTGTGTAACTGCAATTAACAATGGGCGTTTTTTTCCATTTGACCCTTCAATTAATCCTTCCATCGCTGATGTCATCATTTTAATACCACCAGAAGCATGTAAATTAACAATATCGACATCTAATTTTGCTAAATTATACATCGCTTTTTTAACTGTATTAGGAATGTCATGACATTTTAAATCCAAAAATATTTTGTGATTTAAAGCCTTAATTTCTTTAATTATTTCAATTCCTGAACCATAAAATAATTCCATTCCAACCTTAACATACATCGGTTTTTTAAATTGACGTAAAAACGCTAAAGTTTTATCCTTATTCTCAAAATCTAATGCAACAATAACCATACCTATTTTCCTTCCCGATGGGCAAACCCAACACATTGATTAATATCTTCAAATCCATATTCTTTTAAAACACGAGGTAAATCATCTATAATTTTCTTACATACTAAAGGATCAATTAAATTCATCGTTCCAACTGCCACAGCGCTAGCTCCTGCATACATTAACTCTAATACATCATAAGCATCCTTCACGCCACCCATTCCAATAATTGGAATATTCACATTTTTATATACTTCATAGATCATTCTTACCGCCACAGGTTTTATCGCAGGACCAGAAAAGCCACCTGTTTTATTGGCTAAAATAGGTCTTCCTGTACGTAAATCTAGACGCATTCCCAAAAGAGTATTTATCATCGTAATACCATCAGCTCCACCTTTTTCAACTGCTTTAGCAATAGTAACGATGTCAGTAACATTAGGACTCAATTTTACATAAACAGGTTTAGAGGAAGCTTGTTTTACACGCTTAGTAATCTCATAAACGAAATCAGGATCAGTTCCAAATGTAATTCCACCATGTTTGACATTAGGACAACTAATATTTAACTCTAAAGCTCCAACATTTCTAGCTTTAGAAACTTCCCGAGCAACTTCTTCATATTCCTCAATCGTATTACCTGCAATATTAACAATAATCGGTAAATCAAATTGTTCTAAATAAGGTAATTTTTCGTCCATCACCTTTTTTAAGCCTGGATTTTGTAGTCCAATAGCATTTAACATACCACCATACGTTTCACAAACTCGAGGTGTTGGATTCCCCGTTTTAGGATTAACTGAAACAGCCTTAACCATAATTGACCCTAAAATGGATAAGTCATAAAATGAAGAAAATTCTTCTCCAAAACCAAATGTTCCAGAAGCAGGAATAATCGGATTTTTTAATTCTAATCCCGGTAATTTAACTTTAAGATTCATAATCAACAACTCCTAACTTAAACACTGGTCCTTCTTTACAAACACGCATATACCCATTTTCAACCGTCTTTGTTTTACATACACAACCATAACATGCACCAATTCCACAAGCCATTCGTTCTTCAAAAGAAATAAATCCTTCTTTTATCCCTTGATAGCGATTATCTAAAGCTTGTAGCATCTTAGTTGGTCCACATGCATATAAAATATCAAAATCAAGCGAAAATTGATTTAAAAAGTCAATTACATTTCCTTTAAACCCTAATGATCCATCATCAGTCATAACAAAGACATCAGCATCCTTAAATTGTTCTTCATAAATCAATAAATCTTTATTTCGTGCAGCTAGTAAAACTGTAACTTTATTTCCATTATTTTTTAATTGTTTTGCTAATTCAACTAATGGTGGGATTCCTATTCCACCACCAACTAGCAAACAATGCATATTTAAATAAAGTGGAAAACCATTTCCTAATGGTCCTAAAACTTCGACAACATCACCTATTTGAAAACTAGCAAGTTTTTTAGTGCCATTTCCAACAATACGATATGTAATAACAATAGAATTTTCTTTAATTTTACAAATCGAAATTGGACGTTTTAAAAGCATTGCATTATCATTAGTAGAAATATTAATAAATTGTCCACAAGTAGCCTTATGAGCAATCTCTGGAGCATATAGCTCCATTTCATAGATTAACTCTTTTATATTTTCATTGCGTAAAACTTTACAAGATACTATTTCCATTAAATAGTCCCTACTTTCACAGTAATATCTTCTAATACATCTAATAATACTTTAACCGTATCTAAACTAGTAAAAATTGTTACATCATTTTCTGTTGCAACACGACGAATCATAAATCCATCATGTGAAGTCTCATCATTTTCATTACTTGTCGTATTAACAACATAAGAAACATGACCTTTACGTAATAACTCTAAAATTTCGTCACTACCTTCACTAATTTTCTTACGAACACGTGTTTTAACATGATGCATTTTTAGAAATTGAGCTGTACCGCTTGTTGCTTCAATATTAAATCCTAAATCATAGAAACGTTTTATTAAAGGTAAAGCCTCTTTTTTTGTTTCATCAGATAACGTTACAAAAACTGTTCCATAATTACTTACCTTCATATTTGATGCTTTTAAAGCTTTATATAACGCTCGATTTAAAGAATAATCATATCCAATTGCTTCTCCTGTTGATTTCATCTCAGGGGATAAAACAGTATCTAGACCACGAATCTTTGAAAAACTAAATGTTGGGGCTTTTACATAATACATATTTTGATTTTCTAAAAGCATCGTTTTATAACCCTGTTCTTTTAACGATTTACCTAAAATTACTTTTGTAGCAATATTAGCTAAATTACACTTACTAGATTTTGACATAAATGGTACAGAACGACTTGAGCGTGGATTAACTTCAATAATAAAAACATTATTGTTATCATCGACAATAAACTGAATATTAAACAATCCAATAATCCCTATTCTTAGCCCTAATTTGATTGTATACTCACAAATTTTATCAATAACATCTTTATTTAAACTAATCGGTGGATAAACACTAATTGAATCTCCTGAATGAACTCCAGTACGTTCAATTAATTCCATAATTCCTGGAATAAAAACATCTTTCCCATCACAAATAGCATCCACTTCGACTTCACGCCCTTGAATGTATTTATCGATTAAAACCGGTTGATTATTATCAACTTCAAAAGCATTCTCTAAATATGTTACTAAACTTGCATCAGAATGCACAATTTGCATAGCACGTCCACCTAAGACATAACTTGGACGCACTAACACCGGATATCCAATCACATTAGCTGCCTTTAATCCGTCATTAATATTGCGAACGGTTGTCCCTTTAGCACGAGGAATATTTAATTCTGTTAAAATCTCTTCAAAACAACGACGATCTTCAGCATTACGAATAGCTTCATTTTGTGTTCCAATAATCGGAACATTTAATTTATCTAAGCGATCTGCTAAGTTAATAGCAGTTTGACCTCCTAATTCAACAATAACACCTAATGGATTTTCCAATGTTATAATATTCATTACATCTTCAATTGTTAGTGGCTCAAAATACAACTTATCTGTAACCAAATAGTCTGTAGAAACTGTTTCTGGATTATTGTTGATAACTATCGCTTCATATCCCATTTCTCGAATTCCCCAAATAGCATGAACTGTTGAAAAATCAAATTCTACACCTTGTCCAATTCTAATTGGACCGCTACCTAAAACAATAATTTTCTTTTTATCGGAAACAATCGATTCATTTTCTGTTTCATAAGTCGAATAAAAATATGGAATATAGCTATCAAATTCCGAAGCACATGTATCAATCATCTTATAAACTGGCATGATATTTTTTTCTTTACGATATTTAAACATTTCTAATTCATCAATATTAAATCTAGAAGCTAAATATGAATCACTAAATCCTAACTTTTTAGCCTTTAAAATAGATTCTTCAGTAAATGTTAATTCTTTTTCCATTTCAATGATATTATTAAACTTATTTAAGAAGAATAAATCAATCATCGTCGCATCATAAATAACTTCAACACTTACCCCTTTGCGAAGCAAACTAGCAATTTCAAAAATCCGCTCATCGGTTGGCTTTTTAATACGTTCCATTAACTCTTGAACATCCATATCTTCACATTTTTGTAAATAAATATGATCAACTTTTATTTCTAAACTACGAATTCCTTTTAAAAATGATTCCTCAAAGTTACGACCTAAACTCATAACTTCTCCTGTTGCTTTCATTTGAGTCGATAAGCTACGATTAGCCTTATTAAATTTATCAAATGGAAAACGAGCAATTTTAGTAACAACGTAATCTAGTGTCGGTTCAAATGACGCCTTAGTATTAGCAATATCAATTTCATCTAGACGCATTCCAATGGCAATTTTAGCACTTACGCGCGCAATCGGATATCCTGAGGCCTTACTTGCTAAAGCTGAAGAACGTGATACACGGGGATTAACTTCAATTACATAATAATCAAATGAATAAGGATCTAATGCAAATTGTACATTGCATCCACCTTTGATATCTAATTCTTTAATGATGTTTAAAGCTGAATTACGTAACATCTGATACTCTTTATTCGTTAATGTTTGGCTTGGACAAACAACCATCGAATCACCAGTATGAACCCCAACAGGATCAATGTTTTCCATATTACAAATTGCAATCGCTGTTCCATTAGCATCACGCATTACTTCATATTCAATTTCTTTATAACCTTTAATTGATTTTTCAACTAAAATTTGATGAACTGGTGAAAGTTTTAATGCATGTTTAGCTAATTCAAACATTTCCTCATCATTATAGGCAAATCCTCCTCCTGTTCCCCCAAGAGTAAAAGCCGGACGAACAATAATCGGATATCCTATTTTATTAGCTACTTTAATACTTTCTTCAATATCATTTGCAATATAAGATTCTAAAACTGGTTCCCCAATTTTCAAACATAATTCTTTAAATAATTCACGATCTTCTGCACGTTCAATATTTTCAAAAGAAGTACCTAAAACTTCACATTGACATTCTTCAAGAATTCCTTTTTTACCTAATTGAACAGCTAAATTTAACCCTGTTTGTCCACCTAAACTACATAAAATCGCATCAGGACGTTCGCGACGAATAACGCGACTTACAAATTCTAAATCTAATGGTTCCATATAAATTTTGTCCGCGATTAATTTATCTGTCATAATCGTAGCAGGGTTAGAGTTTAATAAAACAACTTCATAACCTTCTTCTTTTAATGCAAGACACGCTTGTGTTCCCGCATAATCAAATTCGGCAGCTTGTCCGATGACGATAGGTCCACTACCAATTACTAAAATCTTTTTAATATCTAATCTTTTAGGCATATTTATTGTCCTTTCTTAAAGTCATTCATATATTTTGTAAATGTCTCAAATAGGTATTTTGAATCCTCTGGTCCCGCTGCAGATTCCGGATGATATTGAACCGAAAATAACTTCGCTTTATCATCACGAACTCCTTCAATTGTATTATCTAAAATATTAATATGTGTCACTTCTAATGACGTATTTTTAATTGATTCTTCTAAAACCGCATAAGAGTGATTTTGACTTGTAATTTCAATTTTATCTGTAAGAAGATTTTTAACCGGATGATTTCCTCCACGATGACCAAACTTCATTTTATATGTTTTCGCACCCGATGCTAAACAAATAATTTGATGTCCTAAACAAATCCCCATAATCGGTAATTTCCCTTTTAATTTTTTAACTACATCAATCGCATTTATATTAACCTCTGGATTTCCTGGACCATTTGATAAGAATAAACCATCAGGATTATAACTTAAAATTTCTTCTACAGTAGCTGTATGTGGTAATACAATAACATTACATCCAGATTTATTTAAACAACGAATAATATTTAACTTAGTCCCAAAATCTATCGCTACAACATTAAATTTAGGATTTTTAGTACGACTAATCCATTTCTTTTTTGTCGATACCATTTCCACTTGATTTGTCGGTAGTTCATAATTATTTAACTCTTCTAAAGCTTTTTCTAATGAATATGTTGCTTCACAAATCATCGCAATTTGTGATCCTTCATCGCGAATAATTCTTGTTAAATAACGGGTATCAATCCCTTGTAAAAGCGGAACATTTGATTCCTCCAATAATTCATTTAAGGTCTTAGTAAAGCGATAATTTGATGGCATATCATTATACTCTTTACAAATAATTCCACTTAGACGAACAGCTTTAGACTCATTATCTTCTTCATTAATTCCATAAGAGCCAATAATCGGATATGTCATAACTACAATTTGGTCTTTATAAGAAGGATCAGTCGCAATTTCTTGGTATCCAACCATCGAAGTATTAAATACTAATTCAGCTATCGTCTTTTTAGGATAACCAAAACAAGTTCCATATAACTGTCTTCCATCTTTTAAAACTAACTTAAATTTATTTTCCATAAACAAATGCTCCTTTATACATCGTGTAAATGATTTTTCCATCAACTTTTTTTCCAATAAAAGGTGAATTACTTCCTAATGATAAAAAATCTTTAGAACTGATTATAGATTTGGCATCCAAATCAATAACACATAAATTAGCTTGATATCCTTTGGCTATTTTATGTTCTTTTAAGTTAAAAACTTGCGCAACATTATCACTCATTAAATTTAATAACGTTTTTAATGAAATAATATTTTTCTTAACAAAGTGTGTATACATTAAAGGGAATGCTGTTTCTAATCCAACAATTCCAAATGCTGATTTTTCTAAACCACAATTTTTTTCATCAACAGCGTGTGGTGCATGATCAGTTGCCAAACAATCAATTGTACCATCTTTTAAACCGGCAATTAATGCTTCAATATGTTCTTGTGTCATAAGCGGTGGATTCATTTTATAATTTCCATCCAGTTTTAAATCTTTATCCGATAAAATTAGGTGATGTGGACAAACCTCAGCTGTTACATGACATCCCTTAGCTTTATAATAACGTACTAAATCTACTGATTCTTTACATGAAATATGACAAACATGTAAATGACATCCTGTTTTATTAGCTAAAATTAAATTTCTAGCTAACTCGACAGTTTCACTTTCAGGCATAATTTCTTTTAAATTATGCTCTTTAGCAAAATCACACTCCGTAATGCATCCCCCGTTAACTAATGAAATATCCTCACAATGTGAAATAATCGGTTTATTGTATTTTTTAGCATTTACCATCGCTTGATACATCGTATATGAATCTTTAATACCACGTCCATCATCAGAGTAACCGATAACTAAATTATGTGTTTCAGAAATATCAGTAATTTGCCCTTCTCCTGTTTGATTAACAGTAATACTTCCAATAATAGATACATCGATACAAGAATCGCGATCAATAATTGTTTGTTGTTGTGAAATAGCCTTTTTATTAGAAGGTACAGGATTAACATTAGGCATTGCAAAAACATGTGTAAATCCACCATGAGCTGCCGCTTTAGTTCCTGTTTTTATGGTTTCTTTATACGATATTCCTGGTTCTCTTAAATGAACATGTGGGTCGATAAATGAAGGTGCTATTATTTTTCCTTCACAATCAATTACTTCATAATCTCCACTAATATTTTCTCTTACTTCAATAATTTCTTCTTTATCGATTAATACATCTTGTCTATTAAAATCTTTTCCATCAAATACGATTCCATTTTTTAGTAATATCATTCTTCAAAACTCCTTTTCAAGATTGCTTGACGGCAGAAAACACCATTTGTCATTTGTTTAAAAATACGCGATTTATCACATTCAACGACATCTGAAGCAATTTCTACACCACGATTAAAAGGGGCTGGATGCATAATAATGGCATGATCCTTCATTTTTTCAACACGTTTTTTTGTTAAACCATATCGAGCAAAATATTCATCATTTGATAAAGTCATTTTTGATGAATGACGTTCATTTTGCACACGTAATAACATAATAATGTCCATTTGACTTAAACATTCTTCAAAATCGATGTACTCATAAATATCTTCTTTATATTCAAGTGGACCTGAAGTATAACATTTCATTCCTAAACGCGTCATTACCTCAATATTTGAATGTGCAACACGAGAATGCTTAATATCACCAATGATGCAAACTTTTAAACCTTCAAAATATCCAAATTCTTCATATATTGTATAAAGATCTAATAAGCATTGACTAGGATGATCTTTTTTACCATCTCCAGCGTTAATTATTGGGATATTTAAACCTGTTAACTCTTTATAATATTCATCTTGCGAATGTCTAATTACTAGTCCATCTATTAAAAAAGACTCGAAAACTTTAATCGTATCATAAAATGTTTCTCCTTTATTAAGAGATGATGATTGCGCATTAAAAGTAATAACTTTCATACCAAGTTTCTCTTCGGCAACATTAAATGAATACTGAGTTCGAGTCGAATTTTCAAAAAATAAATTAGCGATAATTTTTCCATTTAAATTAAAATTAGATTTTCCCTCTTTAAAATCTTTCGCATCATAAATTAATTGCATAATTTCTTCATTAGTTAAATCTTGTAATCTAAATAAGTTCTTCATAGCGTCCTCCTAGATATAAAAAAAATACCATACCCAAAAAAGTACAGTATTAATACATTCCAAAAGAATTGCGACAAAAAATATGATATTGGATTGCATTTAATAGTCTCTCTGGGCTATCTTAAAATCTTCTTTATCATTATAACGAATATTAACATAAAATGCAAGCCTCTTTATTAATTTAAAGAAACAGAAATTTAATCCACGCTTCTAAAGCAAAATCTAAATAATGGTTTGGAAAATAAAATGTTGATGTATGTAAAAAACTCGTTTCACCTAAACCTAAAAAAAGCATCGCTGTTGGCGCAATTTGATTGTAAAAACCAAAGTCTTCGGATTGCCATATTTCATCATCAAAAAAATTAATATCATGTAAGCTACACAATTGATCAATTAATGAAAAATCATTATAAACCCCAGGATATATAGTATCATATTTTATCTCAATTCTAATCCCATCGTTTGTATAACCATCTGCTATTTGATGCAATAAATTAATAAATTTAGTAATAGATTCGGGTAAAAAAGATCTTAATGAACCTTTTATAATCGTTTTATTACTAATTACATTTCGCGCCTTACCACTATTAAAAATACCGCACTTAAATAGATAATCCCTATCTTTAAGATCATAAATAGTAGTTAAATAACGACATGCTACTTCTAAACAATCATATCGAAAACTAGCAATGTGGGAAGATTCGCCATCAATAGTAATGTCAATTTCTGTTGATGAAGCCATTAATGATCCTTTTTTTGTAAACAGTTTACCTTTTTCTAGCTTAGGCCAAACATGCAAAGCAATAAAACATTTGATGTTTAACAGTTCTAAAATTCCACTTTCAACGACCATCTTAGCTCCGCCACAAATCTCTTCTGATGGTTGAAAAATAACGCAAATATTATTAGTTAACTTATCTACATTATTACTTGCATATACGGCCAGTGCTAACGCTAGGGCCATATGACCATCATGACCGCAAGCATGCATCAATCCATGATGTAACGATATCTTATCAATAGATGTTTCTTCTAAAATAGCTAAAGCATCCATATCCGCTCTAAATGCGATGGTGTTTGTCTTTTTACAATCTAAATACCAAATAATTCCAGTTGGTTTAAGCGAGAAAATTTGACCGTTTAAATTTTGAAGAATATTTATAATGTAATTATGGGTTTTAAATTCTTTAAATCCTAACTCAGGAATTTGATGAAGATCATCACGAAATTGATACATTACAAGTTACGCAAGGATAAATCTAATCCTGTACTTTCATTTGTTTTATTGTCTTTTATTTTTAACACTTTAGCTGGTATTCCTCCAACTACAGTATTACTTAAAACATCTTTCGTAACAACAGCTCCTGCCGCGACAACAGCATTTGATTCAATTGTAACACCTTCTAATATTACTGCATTAGCTCCGATAACCACATCATCTAAAACAACAACCGGTTTAGCCGATGGTGGTTCTAAAACACCAGCTAAAACAGCCCCCGCACCAATATGACATCTTTTTCCAATAATAACTTTACTTCCTATTACTGCATTCATATCTATCATTGACAATTCGCCAATCTTCGCCCCAATATTAATCACTGCGCCCATCATAACTACAGCATTATCGCCAATTTCTACAAATTTTCTAATAATCGCTCCGGGTTCAATTCGGGCATTGACATCTTGAATATCTAATAAATCAACTTTACTGTTTTTATAATTTACTTCTAAATAATAATCTTCGATTTCTTGTTCGTGTAATATTTTTTTAATTTTATTTAAATCTCCAATAACAATATAAAAAGTATCACTTTTAAATACTTTACAATCATCAAAAGTTAAATCTTTACAACTATTTAAATAACATTTTACCAACGTTTTACTCGATTGTAAGGCAATATAATTAGCATAATCCATCTTGTTCCTCAACTTTCATCTGATATAAAAAATGACTATTTCCTATTAAGTAAATATCATTATTTTCATACACTTCTAACACACCCAATTCTAAATGACAAGTAATATGTTTTCCACATAATCCTAATTTTTGACAAACCACAAAGGATGATGCCACTCCACTACCACATGCTTTTGTAAAACCGACTCCTTTTTCATATGTAACAACTTGTAATTCTTTATCATTAATTATCTTTACAAAATTGACATTACAACCATTTTGATAATATGGATTATTACTAATAAATCGGGCTAAGTTTTCATCCAAATGATGAAAAGTTGTTACAAAAATGACCACATGCATTGTACTTAGAAAGATATTATATAAAGTTATTTTCTTATTTTGGTAATAAAAATTTTTTTCAAAGTCCTCATTTACGGTTTGCATTACATTTTTACTAAATTTAGGCTGATTTAAATTTACCGACATATTAAAAGTTGTATAATCTAAAATTTTACAAAGATATTTACAATCTTTAACGTTAATTACATACTGTTCTTCTTCTATATGTAAAACCTCATAAAGATATCTTACATAACACCTAATCCCATTTCCACACATAGAAGCTTTACTACCGTCTTGATTATAAAAGTGCATTTTAGGATATTCATCAACTATTAAACCATCAGCACCTATTCCTAACTTTCGATGACAAATTTTTTTAGCATATAGACTATAATCAATATTTTCATCAAAGCTTGTTATTAAAAAATCATTACCACAACCGTGATATTTATACAAAATCACTTTTTCACCTTCTTTTTTATTCTTACTAATAATATATTAATATTAGAGGTGAATTATGATACTAAATAATAGTATTCAAAAAAATAATGAAGTATTAAAAAAATGGGGGTGTAAATATTATCTTACACTGGGAGAACCAGTAATTAACACACCTGATAAAATAAAAAAAGCTTGCATTAAAGCATTACTATTGAATAAAACTTTTTATACTGATTTGCAAGGATTACCACATTTAAGATCTAAAATAAAAAATAAAACATATGCCAAATATCAGATTGCATATTCTAATGAAGAAATAATCATTACTAATAGCTCTACTCATGCTCTTTATATTGCAATAAATGCTATTGCTAAAAAAGATGATGAAATTATTTTATTTAGTCCCGCTTATCCACTTTATAAAAACATTTTACAAAATAAAAATATTAATCCTATCTACTTTTTTTATCTAGAAAATAAAATTTCTATTGAAAATATTGAAAAATTAATTACCAATAAAACTAAAGCCATCATTATTAATTCTCCTAATAATCCTTTAGGTTATATTTTAAATGACGATGATTGGATGGTTATCAAAACAATAATTTTAAAATACAATATTTATCTTATTGTTGATGCATGCTATGAGGAAATAATTTTCGATAACCAAAATCATTTTAAAGCATTAAACCCCATTAAAGACAAATTAATCATGTGTCATAGTTTTTCAAAAACTTATCAAATGACTGGTTGGCGATTGGGTTATATTCTAGCTTCCAATAATTTGATTGAACCATTAAGAGAATTACAAAAAATTACAATTGCCAGTTGTAATAGTTTTGTACAATATGGCGCATTAGAGGCTTTTAATAGTAACTTGTCATTTTTAAAACAGTTTGATTTAAAGCGTAGATATACTTTTAACCGCTTAACAAAAATGCAACTTAACCCAATAATGCCACAAGGTGGTTTTTATTTTTTTATCAATATCAAACCATTTAATATTAAAAGCGTAGATTTTTGTGAACAATTAGCTCAATTAAAAAAAGTAGGATTAGTTCCTGGAATCTTTTTTAATGAAGATGATTATGTTCGTCTAACATTTACAGTAGCGATTGATACTTTAATTAAAGCACTCGATTTACTAGAATCATTTATCAACGAAAAAAGAGGATATTAATCCTCTTTAACTCCTAAATAAATATCTAATTCTTTACGCATATTTTCTGGTATTTCTTTACTAACAGGAACTACATAACTAAAAACCATTCTTCTAGCAAATTCTAAAACAAATTGTGATGTTTTATTTAAGGTTTCTTCATCTAAATGTTTTATATTGTCTTTGCGACTATGAATTTGCGCACCATTGCGATCGCATAATCTAGCAAAAGATACTGCTGGAACACTGGCATTAGCAAATGGTGTAGAATCAGACGGATAAACACCTTGTTTTGAAATAATTGGAAAACCAATTTCTTTTCCAAGATAATCGATATAATTAACTAAAGCAATTTCAGCTGTTGAAACAGCTTGTTCATAACCAATTGTATTTCCTGCCATATCAACGTTAATACATAATAGATAATTTTTTAATTCATCTTCGTGTTTTTTAGTATATGCTTTTGATCCAAGTAATCCCATTTCTTCACTTCCACACCAAATAAATTTTAGTGTACGAAGAGGTTTATTTTTAATAAAATATTTTAATAAATCCATGATAATAACTGATCCAGTTGCATTATCATAAGATCCCTTAGAAAAGCGGACTGAGTCATAATGAGCTGTAAAGCAAATAATTTCATCACTAAAAGTACTTCCATCAATTGTCGCAATAACATTGTGACTATCTTTAGTTGATTCGTTTTGGGTTAACTTCAAACGAACCTTAGATGCTTTTTGCAAAATTAATTCTTCAACATCTTTCGCACGCATTGATACTCCTGGAATTTTTCCATTTTTATAATGTCTTTCACGTAATTGACGCTCTTCTAAATCTGTTTCATCTTCACGATCGTATATTGAACCACTAAGTGCCACAAACCCTAGTGCTTTTGCTTCCACTAATTTTTTATATGTTTTATACCCAACAGCTCCATTTAATAAAACTATTTTATCTTTAGCTTCTTTTAAATTAACATCTAAGCCATTTTCGACATATAAAAATGGTGCTTCTAAGCCATTTATTTCTGTATTTCCACTCATTTTATAGGCAGTTACATTATACTTTTTATAATATGGTTCTAAAACTTCAAAACTTACTTCTTGAACTTCACTGTAATCTACTTGAAAACTTTCAAGTTCTCCTTTAATCCCTACTGTTTGTAGTTCATCTAAAAGTAAATTAGCACAAGCTAATTCTTCTTTAGACCCACCAAGACGTTCAAAACTCATTTTTTTTAATAATTCATAGTTATTCATCTTTAATCCTTCTTTCTTTTGTTTTATTATATCACATCTAATTATTAAAATCATAATCAATAAAACAATTTAAGCTTGAATTTATAAAACAAGACAAAAAGTGTACCACTTTAAAATAATGGTACACTTTATAAACTTATTATTTCATTAATTCTTTTGGATCTTTTAAGCTAAATCCATACCCACTTACTTTCCATGCTCCATTTTCTGTGAAGTCAAAGTATAATGTTTGTTCTAGCCAAGTTTGATTGATATCAAAACGGCTTACTCCTTCTACACCTTCCATATAAGTAGCTTCACTCATATCAGCTAAATATACATTAGTTGTTTTAACAAAGTTAGTTTCTTTATTTGTATCACTTACTGCAACAGTACGACCAGCAATAGCAGTATAAGAATAGATTGGATTTCCTAAATCATCTTTAGCCCCTGTATCAAGTGCTTGACGAATAAATGATCCGCGTAAAACAGCATTAGTAACAAAAGTTGATTGAGTTCCTGTCTTATTACCAATGATAGCTCCTAATTCAGCAATATTTTGTGTTTCACTACGAACAATAACATCTAAGTATAAGTTAGTAATTTTCATTATTCCTGTAGTATTACGTCCAACAATTCCTCCGACATTTTTACCACGTGAATTAACTTTTCCTGAAACAGAAATATTATTCATAATAATATCTTTTGCTTGATCTCCACCAAATAACATACCTACATATTGATCTCCAGAAACTGTACAATCTTCAGCAGAAATATTTTCTAGTAATACATCCTTTTTAGCATCAAGACGTGAGAATAATAATCCTGAATATTGAGTTTGTGTATCAACATTACAATTAATAAATTTAACATTCGATACTGTAACACCAACATCAGACTTACCAGCTAAAATAGCTGTATATTTATTAGTATTAGTAACTGTAACATTTTCAAATGTTAAGTCTTGAACTTTTCCTTCACGAATCTTTTCAAATAATCCAACATTATCACATGTACCATTCATTACTAAATTAGAAATCTTATATCCATTTCCATCTAATAATCCACTAAAAATGTAGTTATCAACAATATTTAAAACTTTATTTTCACAATCAATATCATTTACAAGACGAATTGTAGCTGATTTGAATTCTGATTCGTTAGCTGAATCAACTAAAGCTTCTAAATCTTCAAATGTTGAAAGTTTAAGTGCAGTACTAATACCTAAACATTCAGCAACATCACTTAATTCTGTAGTTGATGT
Organism: uncultured Anaeroplasmataceae bacterium; assembly: GCA_944325695.1. Lineage (GTDB taxonomy): Bacteria > Bacillota_I > Bacilli_A > Acholeplasmatales > Anaeroplasmataceae > UBA3384. Next base: position 48,756 of record CALVBA010000004.1, on the reverse strand, counting down.
GTTGTCAGCAACTACGTATACATCGTATTCTTCGCTTAAGTCAAGACTTGCGGCATTAATCTTAAATGACATTTCAAAATCATTAACTTCAACAACACCTGAAACTAAAGATCCAGTAACAGTTTGTGCTTTAAGATCTGAAGCTGTTGGTTTAGTACTTCCAGCTTTAACTAATGCATAGTAATAATGTCCATCAGGGCGATTTGTTTTAATATTTAAAGTGATTGAACCATTAGAAATTGTTGTTGATTTTAGTGATTCAATAACTGTTGCACCTTCTTCAACATAGAAAATATTTTGTTTAACATCATATGAATATCCATCTTCACTAGTTAAAGTAATACGATAAGTAACCGTAAATTTACCAACTTTATCATTTGCTGGAATATCTAAAATTTCAACTTTATAATCTTGATCTTTAACTAATAATTCCTCTGGATTAAAACGACTATAAACCTTAATATTAGCTTCATCACTTGTAAAGTTTTCATTTACGTTGATTATTTTTTGTGATTCAATACCTTCTACTTTAGAGATGGCTTTAGAGATATTAAAGTTTTGATAATTTTCTTCTTTTACAACATCTTCACTACCTACTTCTAATCCTGTGAAATAAGTTAATCCACTCTTCGTAGCATTAACATTATTTGTGATTGATAGTGTCATATCGCTTGTGAAATCACCAGTTTGAACAGTTTCAACTAATTCAGCTTTTCCTGTTTCTAAATTATATAAATAAACTTTAGCTTCTTTAGTTGTTGGATCAACTACAACACGTGCCGTATACCATACTCCGTCAAGTAATCCTTTTTTAGATAATAACGCATGATCATCTACTTTAATTTCTAAAACATTATTAGCACCACTAACTAAACTTAAAGTTAAACCGTCAGTTGCCCCATATTGTAAGAAAGCAAACTCCATAACTGTTTTATTAGTTGTTGAGAAAGTAATTGCTTTAGTAGTAAATGAAACTTTACTATTTCCTTTTAATTCTAATACTCCATAATTTTCTGGAATAGATTGTTCTTTAATATGATCTAAAATATTAGCATTTGTTACAGAACCACTGTAATCCCAATATTCACTTGAACCTAAGAACGCATTATTTCCATAGTGGAATGTTTCTTTAAAGTGTTCAACCTTAGCAACTCCTGATTCAACATAAACGCTTAATCTAAATTCTTTTTCTGTTTTATATGAACCATAACTTACAGTTGCTGTCATAATTACTTCTGTAGTTGAGTTTGGTTTTCCAACTACCCCTGCACTTGATAAGACATTTTCATTACTTGATTTCCATGTAATACTGCATCCATTAGCTGTAGAAGTCGGTAAATTTAAATTTGACATTACAGTATCATTTAATCCTGGAATTAACACTTCATTTAATGCTTGTGAAACGGCAAGTTGATCGCCACTTTCTCCCATTCCAATTTGTGTAAATGATGTATCTGCAGTACCTAAATTACTAAAATCAGCACCTAAATTTTTTACAGTATCATTTGTTTTAAATAAATCTCCTAATTTTAAATATCCCTTTTCATCACGTAAAGTTTGATGTAAGTTTTCTAAATCAGCTTGTTTTGTACTAATAGCATCAGCAAGGAAAACATCTAAACTTCCTAAATAAGGTAATCCGATTTTAGATTGATCACGGCTATTAGCAACAATTGGTTTATCAATTTTATATGTCCCATTATTAGTATGGAAAATACTATTTTTAGTGTCCCCTTTAAATGTATCATTTCCAGCTAAATTGTTTGTTGCAATCGATAATAAACCATCATAAGCTCCTTGACAATCTGCCGTACGAGCCATTGCAAAGTTAGGACTAGCCTCTTCTTCATTAACCTCTAAATATTTAGACATTTCACCATTGTTATATGCTGTACAGTTTTTCATAGTGATAATTCCTGGATTTGAATTATCTGTAAATCCAGTTGTAAGGTTATTAAAAGCAATACAGTTTTCCACATAGTGGTTTACTGCAATTGATGTTCCTCCTAATTTAAATCCATTCCCATCTGAACCTGGTTTTACTGTTTTCATATCTGTTAAAAGTCCATTATAGAAAGCTAAAGAGTTTCTAATTGTAACTGAACCAATTTTTCCAGTATCTCCTTTAGTATATAAATCCCAACCATCATCTGAGTTGTTATATGCCATACATCCATCAAAGACATTGTTATGCCCTGTCGTTAATTTACAAGCAAAACCGTCGGCATTTTCTCCTGTAATATCACAGTTGTTATATGATGAACAGTTTAAGATTAAGTTATCATGTGGCCATGTATCAATTGTAGCATTAGAAGAAAAAGAACGACCTAATTGTAACCCTGTATCACGGTTATCATGAATATCAAATCCTTCAATGATATTATAGTTTCCTCCAATGTATACCCCATTATCTCCAGCACCATATACTTCAATATTTTTCATATGCCAATATGAAGCATCTAATTGAATTCCGCGGTTTGTTGATTCTTCTGTCATTGAACTAAAGTCAAATGCAACATGTCCGCTATATGGTTGCATTAAAATCATTTTTCCTGGTTTACCACTATTATAATCTGAAATAGTGACTTTTTGATCTAATTTATAAGTACCTTCTAACAGATAGATTACATCCCCTGGTTGCGCATTGGCAACTGCTTTATAAACAGTTGTAGGTGCTGTAATTGATTTCCCATCACCTGTTCCATTATTAGATACATAATAAGTTACCCCAGTAACAGTAGCCGAAGAACTTGGATTACTTGTACTACTTGAATCTGATGGGTCTGTATTTTTACAGCCTGTTGATCCCAAGATGCATGTTGCAACAATCGTTGCTAAAATAGCTTTTTTTATTTTTCCCATATTATCACTCCTTATATCGAAACCATTATAACATGTAAACGATTTCTTGTAAATAGAAAACGTTATTTTGTAAAAAACAAAAAAAAGACAAAGGTTTTACGCTTTGTCAGATAATTATATTTTTCTAATTGATGGATGATTAGCTACTAGTTTCTTTATACCATATTGAACGCTAAAGGCAACAGTAATATTTTTACTATCAACTCCAACGACTAAACCATCACCAAAAGTAGCGTGATTAATTTTATCACCAACTTTGTAATCTTTATTAATTGGCTTATCATCAGCTACAATTTTAATTCTTCGCGTGTAATTGTTTTCAAAGCTACCATTTAAATGACCGTAAGCTTCTAAATACTTCGCATCCATTTCTTTAATAAACTGTGATGGATTATTTGAAGTAATCATTCCTTGATAACGTCTATTAATAGCATTTGTTAAAAATAATCGTTCCATTGCTCGTGTAATCCCTACATAACAAATACGTCTTTCTTCTTCTAAGTCATTATGATCTCTAATTAATTGATTTGGAAAAATACCTTGTTCCATAACAACCATAAAGACAACTTTGAACTCTAATCCTTTAGCTTGATGGAATGTCATCATCTTAACAAAATCTTCTTTATCATCGATTTCATCGGCATCAGTTTTTAATGCAACATCACTTAAAAAGACATTTAATTTCTCATAATTTGATCCTGTAATATCTTCATTAACATCAGATAAAATAGATTTAAGTTCATAAATATTAGCTAAACGATCTAGTCCTTCTTCGTTTTGTGCTTGCAACATTTCTAAGTATGTTGTACGTTGTAAAACCAAGTCGATAAAATCATCAATAGAACAATCTTCAATACGTTCTTGAAGCTCTAAAATCATGAATTTAAAATCCAATAAAGCATTAAGTTGTTGTTTAGAAACAATACCTTCAGCATAATCAATTGCTGCAAATAATGAAACGTGATATTGGTCTTTAATTGCAGTAAGTTTTTCAACTACACTATCACCAATTTTACGTTTTGGTTCATTAATAATTCTTTTAAAGGCAAAATCACAATCAAGGTTTGTAATCAAACGCAAATAACAAATAATATCTTTAATTTCTTTACGACGATAAAAAGAAACCCCTCCATAAATGCGATATGGAATTTTATATTTAATAAAAATATCTTCAAATAATCGCGAAATAGCATTTGCACGATATAAAATCGCTATATCAGAATAGTTGTAGCCTTCATTTAACATTTGTTCAATTTTTTCTTTAACATAAATTGCTTCAGCATATCCTGATTCAGCACGATAATAAACTGGTAAGTTATCGAAAGTTTTTACTGTAAATAAGTTTTTCTTAATTCGTTTTTGATTTTTTTCAATTAAGCTATTAGCTAAATTTAAAATATTTTTTACTGAGCGATAATTTTGTTCTAATAAAATAATTTTTGTATTAGAATAATCTTTTTGAAAAAGATCAATATTTTCTATTCTAGCCCCACGAAACGAATAAATCGATTGATCTTGATCTCCTACAACAAAAATGTTTTTACTTTTTTGGGCTAATAAATTAATTAAATGATATTGAATACTATTTGTATCCTGAAACTCATCAATCATAATGTATTGAAATAAATTTTGATAATACTCTAAAACATGTGGAAATTTTTCAAAAATTTCAATTGTCATGATAATTAAATCATCAAAATCCAATAAATTTTCATCTTGTAAAACTTTTTGATAGTTTAAATAAACTTTATCAACAATCTCTTCTGTATAAGGATTATTAGAAGGAATATAAACTTTATTCTTAATTTTTGATATAGCATCTTTTAATACTTTAGGATTAAATTCTTTTTTATCAATTTCTAAAGATTTTAAAATATCACGAATTAAACGAAGAGCATCTTCTTCATCAATAATCACAAAATCTCGAGTATGTTTATTTAAATATAAAATATCTTTTCGTAATATGCGAACGCAACAGGCATGAAACGTTGAAATCCACATATTACGCACATCACGATCAAGAAGTTTAGATACACGTTCTTTCATTTCCATAGCTGCTTTATTAGTAAAAGTTACAGCTAAAATTTGATTACTAGGTATTCCTAATTCTTCAATTAAATAAGCTATTCTATGCGTTAATACTCGTGTTTTACCACTTCCAGCACCAGCCATAACCATTACAGGACCTTCTGTTGTTGAAACAGCCTGTTGTTGCATTTCATTTAATCCATCAAGTAAATGCATAGAAACCCTCCTTCTTACTCTAAATCTAAGAATTCTTCATAAGTCATTAATTTATCAATAATTCGACCATCTTTTTCAAAACTAATAATACGATTAGCTACAGTTTGTAGTAATTCAGCATCGTGCGATGTAAATAAAATATTTCCTGTAAAACGATTCATTCCTTCATTTAAAGCCGTAATACTTTCTAAGTCTAAATGGTTTGTTGGATCTTCCATTACTAATACATTAGCTCCACTTAACATCATCTTAGCTAAAATACAACGTACCTTTTCTCCTCCAGATAAAACGTTAGCTTTCTTTAGCGATTCTTCACCGCTAAATAGCATTCTACCTAACCATCCGCGAATGAATGATTCAGCTTGTTCATCTTTCGAAAATTGGCGTAACCAATCAATTAAATTTAAATTGCAATTTTCAAAGTATTCTTTATTATCTTGCATTAAATAATCAACAGTAGTTGTTACACCCCATTTAAATTTCCCTGTGTAATCTGTATCTTTTCCACTTAAAATATTAAATAAAGCAGTTGTGATCAATGTATTATCTGATAAAAAGGCAATTTTTTCATTTTTACGAACTGTAAAACTTAAATTAGTAAATAATCCTTCTTTTGATAAATTTTCTACTGTTAAAATGTCATTTCCAACTTCACGATTTGGTTTAAATCCTACAAATGGATATTTTCGACTAGATGGTTCAATATCTTCTAAAACAATTTTATCTAATAATTTTTTACGAGAAGTAGCTTGACGTGATTTAGAAGCATTAGCGCTAAAACGAGCAATAAACTCTTGAAGTTCTTTAATCTTTTGTTCTGCTTTTTTATTTTCATCACGCATTTGTTTTAATGCTAATTGACTTGATTCATACCAGAATTCATAGTTTCCAACATATAATTTGATTTTACCATAATCCACATCACAAATATGTGTACAAACGTTATTTAAGAAGTGACGGTCATGTGATACAACTAATACTGTATTTTCAAAATTCATTAAGAAGTTTTCCAACCATCTAGCACTTTTTGCATCTAAGTTGTTTGTAGGCTCATCAAGTAATAAAATATCTGGATTACCAAATAAAGCTTGGGCTAATAAAACTTTAACACGCATTTTCATATCCAAATCTTTCATTAGCATATAGTGATATTCATCACTAATCCCTAATCCATTTAATAAAGAAGCTGCATCACTTTCTGCTTCCCATCCATTTAATTCCATGAATTCACCTTCAAGATCCGCTAAACGTAATCCTTGTTCTTCTGTGAAATCAGTTAATTGATATAATTCTTCTTTTTCATCCATAATTTCAACTAAACGTTTATGACCTAATAATACAGTACGCATAACAGTTGAATCGTCATAAGCATTTTGATTTTGACGTAAAACTGACATACGTTCATTCTTATCTAAAATAACTTCACCATTAGTTGATTGAATGTCTCCTGATAATAATTTTAAAAACGTTGATTTTCCAGCCCCATTAGCCCCAATAATCCCATAGCAATTACCTTTAGTAAAAGTTATATTAACATTATCAAATAATTTTCTTCCTCCATATTGAAGACCTAAATTAATCGTTTTAAGCATTTTTTATCATCCTTTCATTGCAAACATTAATATTATATCAAAAAATTATATATATTGCACTAATTTTAACCGCCATAAACAGTCTTTCTTGTGCGCATAACCCCAAATAATACCGCAACAGTAATAAAAACAGTAATAACTTCTGTTAAAACAACTGCCCACCAAACACCACTGACACCAATAAAGTGTGGTAGTATCAATAATAATAAACAACTGATAAAAAGTCCACGCAATAAAGCTAAGATATTCGATAACCTCGTAAACATAATAGATTGAAGATAAAAGGTTGCTAGAATATTTACTCCCATAAATAAAAAAGATAAAAAATAAATTCTTATAATGGAAGGTCCTACATTTAAAACATCTTGAGTAACATCAATAAATAATTTAATAATTGCTTCTGGGAATAAAATTCCTAATAATGTACAAATAATTCCCATAATAATTACTGTTTGCATCGATAATTTAAATGTTTCTTTTACACGACTTTGATTAGAAGCAGAAAAATTAGCTGCCACAATCGGTTGCATGGCTTGTGATGCTCCTGTAAACAATTTCTGAAACATCATCGAACACGTACAAGCTACACCAAAAACAGCTAATGTAGTGGCATCACCATAAAGCATAACTTGTTTGTTTAGCATAATTGATAAAACAATGAATGCAAGTTCAATAATACTTGCACTAAATCCAATTATTGTCGTTTTGGATAAATCTTTTAATGGATTAAGCAATTTTGTTAGTCGCAAATGACAGTTTTTATGAAAAAAATATGATATTAAAATTAGCACTTGAACTAAACTTCCCAATACTGTAGCAATTGCAGCCCCTTCAATACCCATTTTAAGAGGAAAAACAAAAAACCAATCGCCAAAAATATTAACTAACCCACCAAATACGACTGCCCGCATAACCAATTTAGGATTTCCATCAGCTCGAATAAGACTTGATAAATAAATTGATAAGGCAAAAGATGGAAAACTATAAACAATCCATATTCCATATTCTAAAATTAATGGCATCAGATTTTCATCTCCACCAAAAAAATAAAGAATTTCACGATAAAAAAGAATGACAAAAAGCCAACAGATAGCCATAACACCGATAAATAGCCAAAGTGATGCAGTAAAATAAAGTCGACCTTTTTTATCATCTTTCTCACCTTTAGCTTGAGCATATAAAACCGATCCACCGACACCAAAAAGCATTCCAATTAAACTGGAAATACTAAAAAGTGGATTAATAATAGCTAAAGCTGCTGCCCCATTTGGACCTTCAGATTGTCCAACCGCAATTGTATCAACAAAAGCATATATTGAAATAACCATTCCTGCTATTAAAGATGGAAATAAATAACTATTATAAAGCTTTTTTACCTTTGTATTTAAGATATCCATAAAACCCTCCAAAAAAAAGACTTCAATTATTATCATAACATTTTTTTAGTTTAATTTCTACTGTTACAACAAAATAAAACCCCCAAAATAGACTTAATAGGTATTAGTCTAGTTTGGAGGTATTTTATTATCTAAAATTAATTAATATTTTGCTTTTAACCAGAATGAATCCCCGAAAGTTAAAACTCCACTTCCTGAACCATATAGAGGGTCTAATAAATCTTTTTCTAAATTATCAAGATCAATTTTTTCAACATTAAATGGTTCAATTCCACCTTCTGTATTCCATCTAAAATCAATTGTTGGTGTATGTCTAACATTAACCCATGGAGTATTTAATTCTCCACTGTTTCCAGTATAAACATAATCACCTAAAATATATCGTGAATTTTCAACACAATATTTACCTGTAAATCTTGTATTAGAATTATCTTTGTTATTTGCTTTAATCGCTTCAGAAACACCTTTAAAAATTACATTTTCATATTTTACTGCTGCTTCATTTGTCGTTACCATACCTTGACTTACTAAGGCTAGCTTCCATGAATTAGCACTAACAGTAGCCATAATTTCATCATAATTATCCATATTTTTAATACTCATACGAGCTTCATAGAAGCTTTCACAATCTAAAATAGTATTGTAAACATAAGCATTTGCACCACGAACACGTGGAAGACGATCTTGTAAATTTTTAAAATATGAGTTAGCAATAGAAAAACTCATCGTTTTATTACTCTTCCATTGATCATCATCTGGAGTATCCCCACCACCAATTAAGAAACCTTTCTTTTGTGGAGCACAAATAGCATTTAATATAACTTCATGGGAAATACCGCTGTCTCTTAAAAAAGCATAATATTTATTTTTTTCTAAATCATAATCTTCTGGTGCAGTAATTTCTCCTGCTTCAATTTGTTTTCTTAGATTATAATGAGCTTTTACTTCATCCATCATCTCATAAATGTAACTTCCTTCAGAAACATCGCCTCCTAAAAATTGACACCATGAAATATGAATTCCTTTTGATTCATTTTCAGAATCGATTAAACCGTCATAAGCTTTTCCAAATGTGCAGTGGTCAAACCAAATATTTTCAGAAAAATTAATCTTAAAATAAGACCATCCATGGCGGTCATAATCCCCAATTTTACCAGATGCATTTGTCGCTGTATCTTCCCATTCCCATAATTCATCAAATTGTAAATTACGAATAGATACATCTTTACAACGCGTAATTTTAAACCCAGCATGTTTAATCTTAGCCCCGTTTTTACTATAAATAGTTAAATTTTCACGATTAGATATCTCAATTTGTGAAACTCCTACTTCATTAAATAAACTAGAACCTACATATACTCTATTTTTAACAAAATTAGTTAATCCATTATTGTTATATTTATCAATAACATCCTGACCAATTTCATTATAGCCTAACTCTAAATCATTCATAACTTCGATTACTTTAACTTCGTATTCACCATCAGCATTTGTTTGTTTTAATGCATCTAAAAATTCCATCGGTGTACTAACTTTGACATACTGTTTTGTATCCGTTTCAGAAATTAAACGATTACTAATTTTACCTGATGCAAATCCATCAGCATTATATCTAGTCATATTAATAATACCGATACCTTCTTCATTTTGACTACTACTGCTACTTCCAATAAAATCACTACTTGAAGAATTGCTTGATGATAGTTCTTGATTTTGACAACCAGCAAGACTCGCTAAAACAGCGGTTGTGGCTAAAACACTTAAAAATTTCTTTTTCATTTTTTCTCTCCTCACACACTAATTTTATAAGCGCTTACATCATAACATTATTTTCCACTTATCGCAAGCGTTTTCATAAGGTTTTTTATTCCGTATTATAAAAAATAGACTCACTTATTGTGAGTCTATCATTAATTATCGAAGTGGTGAAATTAATTTAATATTACGAATGTTAGCTGTAGTTGAAGCTTCAACTTTAATTGTTAATACTCCATCTTGTTCAACTTTGTAACTAAATGATTCACTATCAGCTTTAATACCATTTACAGTATAGTTATATCCTGTACTGAATGCATTAATTAACAACTCATCGCCAGCTAAGACATTAATTGTAATAATAATTTCTCCTTCAAAACGACTATAATATGATCCTGAGTAAGAAACTCTTCCGTTAGTCGCATCAATTTTTAATGCACCAAATTCTTGAACAGCATTTTTAATTTCTTCAGTTGTTGTGAAGTCAGTTTCACTACTTGCTCCTGTTCCATCAAAATACCAACTAGTAGTTGTAGTTGTTTCCATTGGTTCTACTATTGAATCTTGTGAAACAATAATTTGTGTAATGTATGAATTAGAAGCAGTATTTGCAGTAATTACAACAACCATATCTTCTTCAGCTGTAAATTCATAGCTTCCAGCCATTTCAACACCATTAACATCGAAAATACCATATGAAGCATCATGTCCTTTAATAGATACTAATGCTCCTTTTTTAACTTTAAAGCTAATTGTACTATTTTGTGCCAATTGTACTGAAGAACCATTATTTCTAAAAGTTCCATTTAATAAAGCTCCATTTAACAATTTATTGCTATATGTATCTTTACCACTTGCATCTTCAGCTTTCCATGTTTCAACGTAATCAGATTCATGCGTTCCGCCATCAAACATTAATCCCCAAACATAAGTTTCAACTTCAGCATCGGCAAAAGGTACCCAATCTTCTAAGTATGTTACTTTACCGTTTGTTTTACCAAAAATTTCGCTAAAGTCATTGTATTTACTAGCTAATGTTGCATCAGTTACAATAGTACATGTTTCAGTTTTTAATTTTTCAATTAATTCTGTTTCCTCTGCTAAAATAGCTCCTTCACCTGTATTATTATATTCTAATAATAAACTAGCAAATGGTTTTGAGTTCATTTGTGAATAGCGATAATTTAAATCAGTTGAATCATCTTTAAATGCTTTTTTAGAGAATTGAGCTCCAATTGTAGAGTTCATTACCATCACTGACATATTGTCTCCCCAACCACGAGCGATTGATACACTACCAGCTTGAACATTTTCATCCCCTGTTAAGATACATTCATCAAAAATATATCCATAATTAATTCCATCTTCATTAATTGATGAACTATATCCTTTAGTAGCTACAATATATCCTCCATTTTTCTCTGTTACACCAGCCCCGATAGAGCGAATTGTACATCCTTTGAAATATGCAGTAGCATTGTATCCGAAGATATAATCAGTACGACCTTCAATTTCACAATTTAAATAGTATTGACGATTAATTTGCGCATATAAAGTATCATGATATGATGAGAATTTAACATTTTCAAAGATTGATTTATCTGCTTGCACTAAACATGCTACAGCTTGAGAATCAGAAGTAATCTTTAATGATTCTAAATAACGTTCATGTGTATTATAATAATTCATTACAGTAAAATCTTTACCGATGAATCCTGAAGCTGAGCTACGAACTGACATAGTAGCACTTCCATCAGTACTGTGTCCCATTTTTCCAGTAGCATCAGTAATACCTGCTAAAGCATCATAAGTAATAATAACTTTTGATTTATCTTGACTTTCTCCAAGTAATGAAATATTTGGAATATTAATTTCAACTTTTTCTTCATATGTTCCATCAGCTAGATAAATTGTCTTACGTGTACTATTTTTAACATTTGATAACTCTAAATATTTAACAGCATCATTAATTGACTTAAATTGAGCAATTTGACCATATGATTCATGATTAATTACTCCTACTTCAGTTGCATTTGCATCAACACGAATAATAGCATTTTCATCAGTTAAAACATTTTCAACTACATGAATATCATAACTAGTTTTTAAATTATTATAACTAATTTCAACTGTTTTAGTTCCTGTTGTTGTTAAGTCAACTGTACTTAAAGTGTATGCTGAGCTATCTAAAACAAATTCTCTTTGTTTTGTTCCATCTTTTGATTTAGCTAAGGCCTTAACAACTAAGTTATTCGCATTAAATTCACTATCTTTTAAGAATACACGTTGTAATGGTTGTGTAATTCGACTTGAACTTAATGTGTAATCATACATAACAATTGATTCCGCTTGGAATACTGAAACTTTATAATAAGCTTCAAATTCAGTGTCTTTTAGACGAACGATAATTTCATATTCACCAGCTTCATTAGGATTAAATGCTGTTGAATCAATTTCTAAATCACTTAAAGTAAGGGCATCTTTACGTCCATTACTATAAACTTTAAATACATTTAAACCATTATTATTAAATTCTTGTCCTTGTAAGAATTCCTTTGTTCCTTCTGTTTGAATTTCAATTCCCGTTACTTCACCTTTAGCAACTTTTTCAGTAAATTGTAAATTCCAAATTCTAATTGATTGTCCTGATGAATATAAAGTATATGTTCCTGCTTCTAAATCTTTAAATTCAAAAGGAGCGATAGCTGTTGTTTCTTCTTTTGTAAATTCTTCTGTTTCTTGACAAATTTCTCCGTCTTTTGTTAAGACTAATTTAAAGTTTTTAGCTCCCGCATTTTTAAAGTCGAAACTAACACTACCAGGACCAGCTAAAGTAAATTTAATCGCATGTTCTTTATTTTGCGTATTAATACATGGTCCATTGCTAGAACTGTTACTTTCAAAATAAACTCCTGGAGAGAAAGTGAATCTTCCCCATACAAAATCTTCTGTCGGTTTAACTTTTTCTCCTAATTGTTCTGCACAACCAAGTAAATCAGCTTTTACTGTTACTTCTTCAAGTTCTACATCTGGATTTTCCACATCTGTACTGCTTGAAGAGCTTGAACTACTTGAACTATTAGAACTGCTTGAAATTTCGCTTGATGGTGTTTCACTAGATGATGGTTGTTTTTCTTCACATCCTACTAAAGAAACACAAGTTATTGCTAACCCTAATGAATAAATAATTTTTTTAAATTTTCCCATTTTTATTTTCTACCTCTATTTTCTTTAATTTAAAATTAGTTTTATGCTTTAAAACTAGCCGTCATTCCATAAACATTAAGTCCACTTTCCTGACAACCAAAATAATAAGTACCAGCTGTATCAAATGTTAGTGTTATCGCATATAAACGATCTCCTAAAACTTGATCATTAAATGAAATTACTTCCCCTTGTTCGTTATATAAATTTAAAATTCTAGTTGCAGTACTGCTTGATGCCATACAATAAACAGTAATTTGACCGGCACCTGTTGCGGTAAATGATATAACGCGTTCTTTAGTTTCACCGACTTTGGCAGCTCCACCTAATTTACATCTTGTGGTAAAAGAAAGATCATCTAGTGTTTTCTTATTTAAATCAATAGTAACAGCTGTTCCTGATGATGCCGCATAAACTGTAAATTCTCCAAATTGTGTAGTTGCTTCAATTGATGCAACATCAGTTTCTGTAAATGTATATTCGATTACTGTAGCCTCTTCAGTTACTTCCCCTGGATTACTATCTGTAGTACTTGAATTATCTTCAGTAGAACTAGTTATATCTGGAAGTGTTGAACTACTTGAAGAAGAACTGCTTGAAGAGCTTGAACTACTTGATGAAGAAGAACTACTTGATGTACTTGAAGAAGTTAAATTACTAGAGCTATTTGAAGGTGTTGATGATGATTGTTGTGTTTGTTCACAAGCTGCAAGACCAATGCAAACCATCCCTGCTCCTATTAAATACATAACTTTTTTAAATAAACTCATTATATTGCCTCGCTTTCATTCTTAAATTACTTTTATAATACCATTATATGAATGCGTTTTCAATATATTTTATAAATTTTTATTTTTTTTATTATATTTATAATGATTAATAAGTTAATTTTAAAAAAAAAAATATATATTTTAAATATCCTGTAAAAAATAAAAAAACCAAGATCATAATTGACCTTGGTCTTATAAATTAAAATGATGATTTTAAACCACATGTTTTGTTGAAAATTAAATGTTCAGGTGTTGAATCTTTATCTGTTTGATAATACCCATTACGAACAAATTGATATTTATCAAAAGGTTTAGTATCTTGTAAAAATGATTCAACATATCCTTCAAATACCTTCCATGAATCTTTATTTAATCGTTCCATAAAAGATAATTCCTTTGTTTCTTCAGTTTCATCTAAAATTAACGGCTCAAAAACATTAAATGTCGCTTTTTTAGCTGTTGTTGCTTCCACAAAGTGAATATTTCCATTTGGTTTTCTTTCATTAAATCCACTACCACTTTTAGTATTCGGATCATATGTAACATGAATTTCAATAATATTACCATTTTCATCTTTGATAACTTCATTACATTTTACAAAGTATGCATGCATTAAACGAACTTCTAAATCTTTTGATAAACGTTTCCATTTTTTATTCGGTTTTTCTTCTAAGAAATCTTCACGTTCAATATATAAGTATTTAGAAAATGCAATTTGACGTGTCCCTAACTCTTCATTTTCACTGTTATTGATACATGGCAAATATTCAATTTGCCCTTCTGGATAATTTGTAACAACAACCTTTAATGGATCTAAAATAGCATGTGGACGCACTGTCTTAAGTTTTAAATCTTCTCTTAAAAAATGTTCTAACATTTCGCTATTTGTCGTAGAATTAACGCGAGATAACCCCGTTTCTAAAATAAAATTCTTAATAGCTTCAGGAGTAAATCCGCGACGTTTTAATCCAACTAAAGTTGGCATACGTGGATCATCATATCCGATAACACTTTTAGTGTCTACTAACTGTTTTAAATATCGTTTTGACATAATAGTATTTGTAATATTCAAGCGACCAAATTCATATTGATGTGGAATATGTTCACACTCAGTATTATCAACTACCCAATCATAAAGTGGACGGTGATTATCATATTCAATCGAACATAAAGAATGCGTAATACCTTCAAAAGCATCTTGTAGTGGGTGAGCAAAATCATACATTGGGAAAATACACCATTTATCACCTTGACGGTGGTGATGAGTGTGAATAATACGATATAAAACAGGATCACGCATGTTAATATTTGGACTTGCCATATCAATCTTAGCGCGTAAAACTTTTTCACCATCTTTATATTTTCCAGCACGCATTTCAGCAAATAATTGTAAATTTTCTTCAATACTACGATTACGGTAAGGTGAAGGTGTTCCAGGTTCAGTTAATGTTCCACGATATTTTGTCATTTCTTCTTGTGATAAATCACAAACAAACGCTAACCCTTTTTTAATCAATAAAACAGCTTTTTCATATGTTTCTTCAAAGTAATCTGAACCATAAAAAACATTATTTGGTGTATATCCAAGCCACTTTAAATCTTCAACAATTGCATCAACAAATTCTTGGTCTTCTTTTACTGGATTTGTATCATCGAAACGTAAATTTGTTTTCCCATTGAAACATTTAGCTAGTTCAAAATTCGTAATAATCGCTCTTGCATGACCAATATGTAAATATGCATTTGGTTCTGGTGGAAAACGTGTAATAATTTCGTTTACTTTTCCATCTTTTAAATCTTTTTCCATTATCGTTTTAATAAAGTTTGAAATTTCTTTCATAGTATTCTCCTTTTTATAAAGATTTTAATTCCATCGTCGAACTTCCATTAATATCTAACGCACGTGTTTGATGCGTTTTTTTATACTGGTAATATCCACATGCCGCAATCATCGCCGCATTATCTGTACAATACTTAATTGATGGAATCGATAATTTACATGGTACTACCTTTTCTAATGCATTTTTTAAACCCTTATTAGCACTAACTCCACCAGCTACAACTAACATTTTCGCATTATATTCGTTGACAGCTTTTAGTGTTTTATTAACTAAAACATCAATAACACTACTTTGAAAACTAGCGCACATATTATTGACATCAACTTCTTCATTACGTTGATGAAGATTGTGAACCAAATTGATAACTGCACTTTTTAAACCCGAGAAAGAAAAATTATAATCATCGTGATTTAACATAACGCGCGGTAATTTATAAGTATCTTTCCCAAGCGCTGCACGTTTATCAACTTCTGGTCCTCCAGGATATGATAAATTTAAAACGCGGGCTACTTTATCATAAGCTTCACCAACTGCATCATCTAGCGTTTCACCAATAATTTCAAAATCAAAATGGTCTTTCATATATACTAATTCCGTATTACCACCGCTGACTAATAATGCAATTAAAGGAAATTCCATTTCATGTTCAATCTGGTTAGCATAAATATGTCCAGCTAAATGATTTACCCCAATAATTGGTTTATTATATATATATGCAAAAGTCTTTGCTGCATTAATCCCTACTAATAAACTTCCAATTAATCCCGGACCTTCCGTTACCGCAACTAAATCAATATCTTCTTCTTTGACATTAGCCTTAGCAAAAGCCTCTTTAAAAACCATTGAAACATTATAAACGTGATGACGACTTGCAACCTCAGGTACAACGCCACCAAACTTTTTATGAATATCAATTTGTGTCAAAATAACGTTTGATAGGACTTCTTTTCCGTCTCTTACAATCGCTACACTTGTCTCATCACAACTTGATTCAACACCTAATACTAACATTTAATCACCTATCTTCTTTATCATTAAATAAGCATCATCATTTTGATAATAATTTTTCCGAACGTACACCGTTTTAAAACCAAATCTTTCATAAAAATATACCGCATTATTAGTGCTACGAACATCTAATGATACTTCTAAAACACCTTTACTTTGAAATAAATTGATCATATATTCAAATAATTTTTTGCCTAACCCCTGCCCACGATATTCTTTTTTAATTAAAAAATTAATAATCTCAGCTCGTGGCTCATAAATCCATGACGAAAGATATCCAATAATTTCTTGATCTTCTAAAACATAATAATAAGCAGCATCGTTATTTTTTATTTCCTGTTCAAACATCGCTTTTCCTAAACTATGTCCAAAAGTTATTAATTCTAATGCAACAACCTGCTCAATGTCGGTTACAGTCATTTTTCTTATCTTCATATTATCGTAAATTTCGTTCTGCTTCCGTATCACGTAAATAATTTGGAGTAAATGCATGTGGCTCATGTTCTAATAATGCATTACAAATAACCTTTAGAGGATTTATTTTCATATTATCCTCATCTATTATTAAATAGTTTTGATATAAACTTATCTTTTCTGTTGTATTATATAATCCTTCTTCTAAAATATTTATATCATCTTCATAAACAGCTAAAAAACTATTTCCTCGACGAGCATCAATATAAGCAAGTTTTTTACCATCATAGCCACTTGACATTAAATAAAGCGTCGATGTAGAGTAAAGAGGAATATTTTTAAAAACGGCAAGCATTTTCGCAATTGTTACTGCGATACGAACCCCAGTATAACTTCCAGGACCTTTTCCACAAACAACCGCTTCAACATCAAATGCGTGTTTCTTTGTTAATTGATCGATATAATACAAAGCATTTTTAGAATGCATATTTTTTCCTTCTAATAATAGCTCTTCAACCACTTCTTTATCTTTTACTAAAGCGATATATAAATTTTTAGTCGCTGTATCAATTATTAAATAATTCATTTTAACTCACCTAACAATTCTTCATAATGATTTCCTTTAGCTTCTAATGTTATCTTACGCGATCCATTTTCTAAAATAGAAAAAGAAATCAACAAATATTCATCAGGTAATAACATAGGCGCTTGAAAAGGCCATTCAATAACCGCAATTCCATCACCATTAATATAATTTTCTAAATCATAATCATGTGAGTTTTCATCAAGTCGATATAAATCCATATGATAAAGTGGATATTTTCCTTGATATTCTTTTAAAATGGTAAAAGTTGGGCTATTGATTATTCGTTTAATATTTAATGCTTTTCCAATCCCTTTAGTAAAAGTCGTCTTACCACCACTTAAATTTCCTTCTAATAAAATGGTATCACCTGGTTTTAAAAGAAGTCCTAGTTGATAACCGATTTCTACTGTTTCATTTGCATTACTTGCTATAAATTCTTTCATAAAATCACCAATTCCATTATATCATAATTTTTAATTTTGCGAAAATAATAGCATAAAAAATCCTGAAAATCAGGATTTTTATTTAACATCACCAATGTTTTCTAAAGCATAATAAAATTCATCACAACGATCGTTTTGATTAATTAAACGAACATTTTTCATGATAATATTATGTCCATTTTTAACACTAGTTTTTTCCTCAGATACAATCGTTACATTTTCTAATGTAATATTATTAATTGGTAAGACATCTAATCCATTAACTTCTAAAGCCTTTTTAGCATTAATGCATGTAGAATTTAAAATCTTAATATTTTTAAATTCAGGGATATCATCTTGTAAAACTTCTTTTAAATCAGCTTCACTTTTCTTATCATAATTAAATAAAACATACCCCATTGTAAAAATAATTGCTTCTTCTTTAATATTAAACATCTTAATATTTTCTAACGTAATATCCTCAATTACTCCACCACGTCCTAATGCACTTTTAAATCGAATTCCAATGTCTGTTCCAATAAAATTACAATCTTTAACATAAACATTTTTAATTCCTCGTGATGTTTCACTACCAACAACAAATCCACCATGGGCTTGATGAACAATGCAATCGTGAATATAAACATTTTCTGTTGGGAAAATTAATTGACGTGCTTCACGTCCTTTTCCAGCTTTAACACAAATTCCATCATCACCAACATTAAAAATACAATTATCAATCTCAACATTTTTACATGATTCAATATCTAATCCATCACCATTTTGGGCAGAATAATCATTTTTAATAGAAACGTTTCGAAGTGTTAGATTAGTAGTATATAAAGGATGAACATTCCAAGCAGGGCTATTTTGAATAATTACTCCTTCAATTAATACTTTATCACATCTTACAATATTTACCAAAGAAGGACGATACAAATCGTAATGTTTTTGAGCTTTAGCTAAAGCATTATCCTCATTTGCCAAAACTTCTCCTTCTAAATATCCTTCATAAATAGATTTATTAGGATACCAAATTGTTTTATCACCACTACCTGTTGTATAACTGCTTATACGCAATTTTTCCTCAAAATGTTTATCTGTTAATTTCCATTTTTTAATTGGACGCCATAAATCACCATTACCATCAATCGTTCCTAAACCAGTAATAGCGATATTTTCGGCATCAAATGCGCTAATCGGAGAAACAGTACGAACTCGTTTTTCTCCTTCCCATTCAGTAATAATAAGTGGATATTCTTCTTCATTTTTATCAAACAATAAAAAAGCACTTTTTTCTAAGTGTAAATTGACATTAGATTTCAATTTAATTGGTCCAGTAAGCCATAATCCTTTAGGAATAATAACTTTTCCACCACCATTTAAATGAGCTTTATCAATAGCATTTTGAATGGCTTTAGTATTAGATTCTAATCCACCTTCTTTAGCATCAAAATCTAAAATATTATAATTAACATCCAAAAATTTGGGAACTAAAACTGTAAAATCTTTCATAATAACCTCACAAAAATATATTTTATCTTATTATACACTATGTAATATGTAATTACTAGGTTAAAAAGCTGGTTATTCCATAAGAAATAGCAAAAGCTAATTTTTCTAAATAAGCATCATCTAATAAATTATGAAAATCAATTGGATTAGATAAAAAACCACCTTCAATTAAAATACCACAAGTCTTAACATTATCTAAAATAAAAATATTATCAATTTTCTTTGCTTTTCTCGTAGTATTATTTAAAGTAGATTTGATGCTTTCTAAAACTGTTTTAGCTAAGCGTTCATTGTGTATATTATTAGATGAATAAAAAGTTTGACTCCCCCGATAAATTTTATTTTGAAATGAATTTTGATGAATTGAAACAAATAAATCACAATTACTTTTTTCAATAATCTCAATTCTTTTTAAAGCATCCGTTCGTTTTCGATTAGAATTGTCACTTGATAAATCATAGTCCCCATCACGAGTTAAAATTACCGTATATCCTTTTTTTTCCAAATCAGCTTTTAAAAACATGCTAAGTTGTAGATTTATCGTACTTTCTTTGACATTATTAAAATACGCCCCACCATCAATACCACCATGACCTGGATCAATCACAATAATCGGATTTTGGTTATGTGTTTTAACTTGCGGGGTAAAACAAATTAAAAATATAATTAATAAACTAATATAAATCGTTAATTTTTTGATAAAATCACCAATTAATTGTATGTTAAAACAAGTAAATTAGACCACAATAATTCTTATTTTAAATCGTTTAAAGCATCTTGTGGATTGGTTTTGGTACTTACTTTTTCATATACTTTTACAATAATACCATTTTCGTCGATAATATAAGTTGTTCGTACAACCCCCATATATACTTTTCCATAGTTTTTCTTTTCTTTATAAACATCATATAAATTACACACTTCTAATGTTTCATCTGATAAAATAGGAAATTGTAAATCATATTTTGATGAAAATTTCTCATGCGATTTTAAAGAATCTTTACTAACTCCTAATACAACAGCATTCGCTTTTTTAAATTCTAATAGTAATTCATTAAAACCACGAGCTTGTAAGCTACAACCTGGAGTATTGTCTTTCGGATAAAAATATAGTACTACTTTCTTTCCTAAATAATCACTTAAATGATGCATCACTCCATTTTGATCATACAAACTAAAATCAGGAGCTTTTTGTCCTTCTTGTAACATTAAAACACAACCTTTCTTATTGTTGCATCAAAAAATACAACATATTTTACACAAATAAAGATATATATTATAAAAACCAGTTTAAAAATAGATTTCACTAGAAATATTTTAACTGGTTTATTATTTTACATTACTTTTTAGAATAATGTTGTTCCATTTGTAATTTTAACTTATGTAGGTTTAATTGTTGATGTAATTCTTGCATGCGTTTATCAATTTGAGGTGCAATAATAAATGGAACATTCATTTTAATTTTATAAAAAACATACATCGCGTATGTCGCAAAACTAATCGCATCAATTTCACTAGAAGTTTGAATCGATGTTGCATACAAACCGGATTCTTCAAGCTCTTTTTTTGCGACTAGTTCCTGTTGCCATTTTGTTAAGACTTCTTCTTTTTCTTTATAAATTAAATCTTTATCATGACGGATTGCTGCATATTGATATGCATAACGTAATTCACGTAAAATCCAACTAGCATATTCTAAAGCTTCAGCTTGACGACATGTTTTAGAGTTATTAATCCATATTAAATTATCCTCTGGACTATATTTACACAAAATATCATCTGGTAAAGCTTTTTGATCTGCTCGTACTTGGATACTAAAAATCATTTCCCCTAATTTAAGATTACTGGAAATAGTGTTATATATTAAATCATTCACATTACTCACCTATTTTAATTTCTTTTCTAACTCTAGTGCTAAATCTTCATATCCTGGTTTTCCTAATAAAGCAAACATATTTTTCTTATATGCTTCAACACCAGGTTGATCAAATGGATTAACACCTAAAGTATAAGCACTAACCCCACATGCTAATTCAAAGAAATAAACTAAATAACCATATGTATAAGCACTAATGTTAGGAATACTAATCACAATATTTGGCACACCACCATCTTCATGAGCTAATAATGTCCCTAAAAAAGCTTTATTATTAACATATGACATTGTTTTACCACTTAAAAAATTAAGTCCATCTAAATTATCTTTATCATATGGAATAACAGTATCTTCTTTTAATTGTTCAACTTTAATAACCGTCTCGATAATATTTCTTTTTCCATCTTGAATCATTTGTCCTAATGAGTGTAAGTCAGTTGAGAAACTTGCACTTGCTACATATAATCCTTTATGGTCTTTTCCTTCTGATTCTCCAAATAATTGCTTCCACCACTCAGAAAAATATTGTAAACAAGGTTCATAATTAACTAAAATCTCAATATCTTTACCATTACGATATAATAAATTACGAACTAAAGCATATTTTAAAGCATCATTTTCTTCAATATTACGGTTATCATACATTTTATACGCAGCTAAAGCGCCATTCATCATCTCATCTATGTCAACTCCGCTGCACGCTATTGGAAGTAAACCTACAGCTGTTAAAACGCTAAATCTTCCACCAACAGAATCAGGTACGACAAACGTTTCGTATCCTTCCTCAAGAGATAACGTTTTTAACGCTCCTTTTTTCTTATCCGTTGTCGCATAAATACGTTTTTTAGCCTCTTGTTTACCTACTTTTTGAATTAATAAATCTTTAAAAATACGGAAGGCAATTGCCGGTTCAGTCGTCGTTCCAGATTTAGAAATAACATTAATTGAGAATTTTTTATCTTGTAAGTAACTAGTTAATTCTGCTACATAACTTCCACTAATGTGATTTCCTACGAAAATAATTTCTAACCGATCCTTATGGAAATATTTTTTTAACATTTCAATCGCACTTTTAGATCCAAGATATGATCCACCAATACCAATTACTAATAAAACATCTGAGTCTTCTCTAATTTTTAAAGCAGCTTTTTTAATACGTAAAAATTCTTCTTTATCGTATGTTAAAGGTAAATCATACCAACCTAAAAAATCATTACCTAATCCGCTTTTTGATACTAATTTATCATAACTTTCTAATATTTCTAAAGCAATTTTATTATACTCTTCTTCAGTATAAAATTTTTTTGAATGCGTTAGATCTAAATTTAAATATTTTTCCACACTCATACCTCCTTTTTTAATTAATTATATCATCTTTAGAAAGCATTTTCAATTGATATTGAAATTGTTGCATTAATTTATGAAAAAAAGGCATCAAAAATGCCTCATTTCAACTTTAATTCATTGTACCGACAATCAATCCATTTATCTAAATTAATCGCTAAACTATTAAAGCCTTTTTTAATTTTGACGTACCGGTAAACTTTTGATGCTAAAAGATTAACGTCCTTATAGCTTAATTTGACATGCTTCGTTTTATCGTCAATTTCTAAAACTTTGCAACAGACAATATCACCTAATTCTACAATTTTTTTAATATCTTTGACAAAGCCATCGGAAAACTCAGAAATATGAATTAACCCATTATAGTCATCGATCTTTATAAATGCACCATAGTCTTTAATACCAGTAACGATACCATATACGATATCTCCTTTTTGCATTAAAAACACCTTCTATCACGATTATTATATCAAAACATCTAACATTTCTCAATTTATTTTTTTAAAAAGAAAAAGCAGAACTAAAAAAGTTCTGCGTTTACCATATATAAAAACTAATTAATGCAATTATAATCCCTAGTATAACTCCTGCAAATACTTCAGCAGGAACATGGCCTAAAGGTTCTTTTAAATCTTTGACAATCCCATAATGAGCTTTTTTATCAGCTGGTAAATCATTAATAATTTTGTTTAAAATTTTAGCATGTTTAGAAGCTTCTAAACGTACTCCCATCGCATCATGAATAGTTACTAAAGCAAATACTAAAGCAACTGCAAATGCTACTGAATCAGCACCCTCATAAAATAAAATTGAACATACCAATGCAGCAACAAAACTAGAATGGCTTGAAGGCATTCCTCCAGTTGAAATTAACTTTTCAACATTAACTTCCTTCGTGATAACGAAATTGATTAAAAACTTTAAAACTTGTGCTATGATCATTGAAATTAACGATATAATAACTATTTTAAATGTTGTGGTATTAACATAGTTACTAAAAATCATCATCTGCATCATCACCATCAACATTACGAACTTCTAAAACCCCATCGACATTATCAATTAACATCATTTCAATTCCATCTTTCAAAGTTGAATCTAATCCCATACAACCAGCACATGCTCCAAGCATTCTTACATAAACAATCCCATCTTCAAAACGAACAAATTCCACATCGCCACCATCACGATTTAAATAAGGACGAACTTTTTGTAATAAATCTTTAATTTCTTTAACTATTTTCTCCATAAATACATCTACCTTCTAATCTTTTTAAGAATAAAATAAGGGGCATTATATAAACAAGATTCCGTAATATAATCAGGAATAAATTTATAAAAATTTTTACTTTTTGGTTCTAAAGAAAACCCCTTAATTCGTAATACATCAGATGAAATATCGCCAACTAAATAAGTATATTTATCAAAGCATTCCTCTATATAGCGAGCTTCAAACTTCTCTAAATCAAAGGCGTTGCGATAATCTTTAACGATTTCATAATTTCCAAATTTTGTTTCAATCATATTCTCACCAAATTAATTATACAATATTATTAATAAAATGAAAAGTAAATCAATTAGGAATGATAACATTTCCATCACTTAATGCTGGAAAATAAAACTCTGGAACTTCACCATTAATAATTTGTAAAGATAACGGAACATGAGATTGATAGTTTATTTTTTTATTTTGTAAAGGTAAAATCACATCTAAATTAACAGTAATATTTAAAAAAAGCTTTAAAAGTGAAGAATTAATTCCATAGCTTGTCACATTTGAATCTAATTGCGCTTCTATACTAGATGCTGTATTAATCTTAATTGGAATTTTAATTCCATTTGATAACACTAAATTCTTCGTAAAAAAATAGCCTAAAGGAATCATTAAAGTATTAAATTTTTCATGATTGTTTAATTTCTTTTTTATTTCGGGTAGGCTAGATTTCACTTTTAAAAGTAATGAGTTTACCTTCGTTGTATCTAAATAAGCATATGATAAATCATTGTTTTCTTTAAATTCCACGATAAAAAGATTATCGTATTGCATATCCTTAATACTAGTGGTAATAATTTCTAAAATAAGATTATTGGCATAACTTTTAACCTCATTTTCAACATAAATATTAACTGCTTCTCCATAATAATTACTTCCAACTAATAAACTAAGTAATAAAGAAAAAAACGCTAAAATAAGCATTTTTCTCTTAGGAAATAAGTAATAATGCATCTTTTACAAGCATTCCTTCACTAATATGATAACACAAACATTCATTAGATACTTCGACAAGTTTAGCATTTAATAAATCATCAATTGTTTTAACCCCTAATGTTTTTCCACATATAACCTTACGCTCTTTTAATTTAGGTGTGTCATAGACTGCAACATCTAAAGCTCCGCACATAAAAAAACCAATATCGTTGCCAACAATTAAAAAGGTAGTTTTAGGTAATTTTACTGTGATCGTATAAAATGCTTTATCTTTAATTATTATCTCATCTTGAATAATCATCTTCTCACCTCAAATAATTATATGATGTATTGCATATTATTATGAGAAAAACACATAATACAAAAAAGGAGCTGAGATAAAATGATTATCAATGAAATTATGAGTCGTAATGTTGTGAGTATTCCAAGTAGTGCCACATTAAAAGAAGCTGCAAAAGTGATGAAAAAATATGATATCGGATTTTTAGTTGTTCATGATGAGAAATTAGAAGGAGTTATTACCGATCGTGATATCGTATTAGGAATTGCGAATGGAAATGATGTTAATGACAGCGTCAAATACAATCTCAAAAAGCACATTATTACTTGTTATGAAACAGACGATGTTAGTGATGCAAGTGATAAAATGGGAAATTATCAAATTAAAAGAATTGTAATTCTAAATGATAAAGATGAGGTAAGTGGAATTCTATCATTATCGGATATTTCGAGAAATTATGAAACTGAGGAAAATGCTTTAGAAGCTTTAATGGAGATAAGCTACCATTTTGTATAATTCGACATTTATACTAAACTAAGAAATAAATTAGGTTTTGTCAAAAAAAGTAAAAAAGATTGCAAAAAAAGAAATAAGGCTATTTTAAGCCTTATTTTTTTTATAATATTCAAATAAAGATATGCTTTTTATTTTTTTGAATATGATTAATCAAAAATAGTAAATCAGTTTTTATGAATATGTTTAAGCTATAAAAGAACCAAATTTGACTTTTTATCAACTAAAACGACCGTTTCACAAGCAATAGCCTTTTTTTCGCCGATAGGGCCTAATTTCTCATGCGTTGTCGCTTTAACTGAAATCTTGTCAATATCTAGTTGTAAAATTTCACTAATGCTTTTTCTAATATAATCAACAAAAGGACGCATTTTAGGTTTTTCAGCGTAAATAGTTGAATCAATATTACAAATATAATATCCTTTTTCCAAAACCATTTGATAGCATTTTCTTAAAATAAAGCTTGAATCTAAATCTTTATTTGCCATATCTGTATCAGGAAAAATTGCGCCTAAATCACCCAATGCTAAGCTCCCCAACAATGCTTCAGCAATCGAATGTAACAAACAATCTGCATCACTATGACCCAAAAGACCAACTTCATGTGGAATCTCTACCCCACCCAAAATAAGTTTTCGTCCTTCTACTAAACGATGAATATCCCATGAATGTCCAATTCGCATTTTATTTCCTCCTTAAAAAAGATAAATAGTCTAAATCTTCTAATGTTGTTACTTTTATATTAGTGTCACTACCAAGAATAACTTCAATTTTTAAATTGCTGTATTTTTCAATAATCTGCATCTCATCAAATGCATTTAATTTATCTAAGATGGCTTTTTTAATAAGCGGGATAAAAAGATTCTTTTTAACTGCTTGTGGCGTTTGTACAGCAATTAAATTATCACGAGGTAAAGTCTTTAAAAAGCCATTTTCATATATTTTAATGGTATCTTTAACTTTTGTCGCCAAAACACATGCTTCCGACGTTTTAATGCCATTAATTACTTTATTTATATCTTCTTGTTTAATGTTACATCTAGCTCCGTCATGAACTAAAACATCATTATAACGAGCTTTTTGTAGACCATTATAAACACTTTCCATGCGAGTATCTCCACCAGATACTAAAACAATATCATTAGAAACTAATTTTTTAACATCATTCATCTCATCTTTATGACATACGACGATAATTTCGTCAACTAATCCTTGAAATTTTTCAATTGTATGTAATAAAATTGCTTTTTCCTCTAATTTAATAAACATTTTATTATAAGAAAGTTGCATACGACTTCCTTTTCCTGCAGCAACAATAACCGCACTAACCATCTTTTCACCTACAATCATTATAATATTGATATAATATACCTTTAAAAAGAGCTTGATTTAAAGCCTCATAACATTCTTCTAAAATTGTTTGAGCATTCTTATAAATTCCATCTGTAATCGCAAATCGTGGATAAACATTTAATTTCATACTCGCATAAACAATATCTTTATTGATAATTTGTTGCAATAACATTTGTTTTAAAACTTCTGTTTTACGCAAATCTGTAACAACATAAATAAAATCAAGTCCGCGAAGACGAAACATCTTAGAATTTTGACTTTCTAAATTATCATTCATTCGCTTTAGGAAATCAGCGATAACCATATTTCCTACTTCATATGAATATGTTTCATTAATTTGATCAATTTTATGAAGTCTGAATAGACATACCATAAAAAAGGACTTCTTAACTTTTAAATATTCAACATAATTAATAAAAGCATCTAACCCTTGCAAATTATTTAATATTTGATATGTTGTTTTAGGATAGAAAAAACCATCTTTATAATCTATATAACATATAACATTAAAATTATATTCATCATTAAAAAGACGAGTTCCTGTTATATCAAAAAAAGAATAATTTTCTAATACCTTAATTCGACATGTCATATTAAAATTTGGATTTTTAACATTTAATAAATTAATTTGTTTCTTTAAAACTAAACTATCATTACTTTCAAATTTGTAATAAAAATCATCTAAACTAATTGTATCCTTATATTCATGTAATATAGTTTTTAAAGCAGGATTTAAAAAAACTTCTTTTTCTTCTAAATTCATAACAAAAATACCTTGTTTATTATTATTTAAAAGATAAAAAAACTCATTACTAAAATCATTAGTATTTTTTTTATTCATTTCTCTTAATATTAACATTTGATATACATTTTTATTAAATATTTTAATAGGAGTAATATTTAAGACTAAAGTTTTTATATTTAGGCGACTATCTTCGACAACAATAAGATGCTCCTTACTATAATCAACGCTAAATAAATTAGTAATTAAACGTTTAAAATGTGTCATTTCACAACTATTATTATCTAAACTTAAAATTTTATAGTTTTGGTGAAATAAATCCCAAAACGATTTATTATTTTTCTGATGTTTAAAAATACCATTATCTTGATACATCACGATTTTTTTAAAATGATTTACAATATAAACACATTGATTTTTTTGATACGACTGTGAATGAATAATTTTATGAAATAAAAAATATGATTTCACAAAAGATAAGCAAAATAAGCAAGCTGTGACAATTAAATAAACTAATAAAATATGAAAATTATATTGCAAAAGATAAAAGATAAATGCAAGTAATAAATTAAAAATGGAAAAAATCATTTTAAAAATAAAATGATCTTTCCTAATATTAAAAATGTTTAATAAAACGATAATCGTCCAGATAAAAAATAAATAATTCATATTAAGCAACCCTTATATGATAGAAAAAATAAATAATCAAACAGGCAACTACTAAACTTAGTAAATAATAAAAAAGAGGCCTACAAATTTGGGATACTGATTTCGATTGTGTATTAACGCAAAAAAAACGAAATGGATCAAATAAAAAACTAATTATTCCTTTAAGTATCTTCATAGTATCACTCCTATTTTATTAAAATATCTAAATAATCTAATAAATGTTGCTTATCGGCAATCGGGATTAATCCGCCACCTTCGGCAATATTAATATTTCCCGTCTCTTCACTTACTACAATTGTTACTGAGTCGGTAATTTCACTAATTCCTTTCGCAGCGCGATGACGTGACCCCATCGTTTTATCTTTTTCAGCAATACTACTTGATAAACGGTAATAAGCTCCGGCACAACGAATTTTATTACCTTTAATAATAACTGCCCCATCATGTAATGGTGAAGGTGGAAAGAAAATAGTCATTAAAAGTTCTTTCGTAATTTCACTATTTAAAATAACCGCATGTTCTGCATATTGATCTAAAGAGTTGTGATATTCAATAGTAATCAATGCCCCTTCACGTTTCATTGATAATTCAAAACAAGCATCAGCAATAGCATTTTTAGCTGCTTGAGATGGGTTTAAATTTTTAGCTTTAGTCTGTGACTCATGACGATAAATACTCATAATCGAATCACGCATTTCTGGAGCAAAAATAATAATTAAAGTAATTGGTAGATATCTAATAACCACATTATAAAGAAAACTAGAGGCAACTAATCCAATTTTATTAACAAAAAAAGTTAGTAAAAGAAAAATAATCACTGATAAAGATATTGTAACAATTTTTTTATTTTTGAAGACAAATCTTAAGAATACAATAACGATTAATAAGACAAAATACCCGTCTAAAAGCATTTTGACAATTTCGTTTTGCTCTAAAAAATTCACGATTTGTTCGAACATACCATCACTCCTATGTTAATTATTGTCATACTTTATTATATAACAAAAAAACATAAATTAATAGCTTTTTAAATTAATAACCACTACATTTTCTAACTCGTCTAATCTAATTTCATATTTGCCTTTACAAGATGTTTTAAAATAGGATAGAATTTCGACACTATATTTTTCTATAATTTCATCTGTTAGCGTTGTAATAATTTCAAAACCTAAGTCTTTTAATCGCTTTAAATAAGGATTTTCAAGTTCTTCGTTGTAGTCTGTTATAATCTCATCAAAAATTGTTTTTTCTACCTTTTTTAACTTATTTACAAATCCAACACTACTAGTTTCATAACTATTTTTTATGCCACAGATAAAAATGTAATTTTCTGGATTAATATAATTTCCTAAGTTATCATAAAAAGATATTCCGCTTAATAATTTATCAACAAAATTTTTAATTGTAAAACAAGCCAAATCATAATTACGAAAACATATAATTCCTTTATTATATTTTGCTAAATGTTTCGTAACTAAACCACCATCATCATATCCGACATATCCCTTAGCACTTCCAATTAAACTGGATAAATCTTGATTAGTATAATCATTTAAATCAATTACCAAAACATGTGAGTGATTAATTCCAAAACTATGTTCTAAATCAACAATTAAATTATTAGGTTTATCACCTTGATATAAAATATTTAAAAGTGTTTTTCGCTTAATTTGAAATTCATAATTCAATACATATTTATAAAAAAGATCATTAAAAACTAACCCCTTTTTAGTACCTTGAATATAGTCTATTGCTAAATCAACATGATTTTTAGCTAAATATCCATTTCTTTTGGCTAAACTTAAACTCTCATCTAATAAATCTATTGCCTTATCTGGAAAACGTAAATCATGGTTTAAAAAGGTTGCTTGACTAACAATATATTCTAAAATCTCATCATTAATTGAGATATTATAGAAAGTTTCAAAATCATCTTTAATTCCCGTTAGAATTTGTAATGTTTGCGTTTCTGTTGGTTCAATAATATAAATAACTTCAAACCGTCGCATGAGTGCTTTATCTTTTTTAATATATGTTAAGTATTCTTCAATTGTAGTGGCTCCAATACATTTAAAACCATCGCGTGCTAGCATTGGCTTTAAAATATTAGCCGCATCAAGTGACCCATCTGTTTTTCCGCAACCTAAAAGATTATGGATTTCATCAATAAATAATATCCTATTTCGATCATTTTTGATAAATTCGACAATATCTAACACTTTAGCTTCAAAATCACCACGATATTTTGTATTAGCAACTAATTTAGCTAATTCCAAAGCATAGATTTCTTCTTTATCATCTTCTAAACTAAAAAGCATTGCTAAACCTTCAACTATAGCCGTTTTCCCAACCCCAGCATCCCCAATTAAAAGGGGATTATTTTTTATCTTCTTATTTAATGTTACTTTAATTCGCTCTAAATAATTATTAAAATCAATGTATTTAGCTAACTCATTTTTCTTTGCTAATTTTGTTAAATTAACTAAATCATTATTTTCATCAAATTTAATTTCATATAAAACATCTAATAAGTCTTCTAAGTCAAGATACATTCTCTTTAAAAAATGACAAGCAATAGTATCAGG
Organism: uncultured Anaeroplasmataceae bacterium; assembly: GCA_944325695.1. Taxonomy (GTDB): domain Bacteria; phylum Bacillota_I; class Bacilli_A; order Acholeplasmatales; family Anaeroplasmataceae; genus UBA3384. The sequence goes on along the minus strand of CALVBA010000004.1, from coordinate 17,575 downwards.
TGATTGAATAATACTATAAATCAAATGAATTTCTAAAACCTCTTCACCTTTAGATTTTGCAATCTTTTTCGCATCATCAATTATATATAATAACTCTTTTGTATATTTGGCATAAAATTTTCGAAAGATTAATAAATCGTTATACATCGCATAAACAAAATCCTCATCAATATCATAAATATCTAATACTTCTTTTAAAATACTATCTTCTAGTTCATACATAACTAAAAATAAATCTTCCGAACCCAAAACTTTTTTATCAACTGAGTTTTCATCAATTTTATTTAAAATAAATTCTAAATCATACATACTTAATCCCCCTATCCATCGAACTAATTAAGTATATGATTAAATCGTATAACTATTAAATGTATTTTATGATATAATCAATTTAAGGTGATTATATGAAAGAAAAAGCACTACTTGTTGGACTTAATCTTAAAAATAGTGATTATGATATCGATTACTACTTAGATGAATTAAAAAGTCTAGCTCAAGCCAATGATATTGAAGTATGTGAAAGAATTTATCAAACTTTAGAAAAACCAAATAATAAAACTTATGTTGGCCAGGGAAAACTTGAAGAAATTAAAATTATTATTCAAAGTATGGATATTACATTAGTTATTTTTGATGACGAGTTAACACCTTCACAAATGCGTAATATTGAAGATATTTTAGAATGTAAAATCATTGATCGTTCAATGCTAATTTTAGATATCTTTGCCAAAAGAGCTAAAACAAAACAAGCTGTTATTGAAGTTAAAATGGCTCAATTACGCTATTTATTACCACGTCTAAATGAAGTTACGCAAAGTCTTTCTAGACAAGGTGGATCATCTTTTAACGCAAAGGGGCCCGGGGAAAAACAAATTGATTTAGATCGTAGAAGAATTTTAAAACAACTTGAACTATTAAAAAAAGAATCCTTAAAACAAAACAGTCAAAAAGAAATCGAAAATAAGAAACGACTTAATTCAAATATCCCTATTGTAGCTTTAGTTGGTTATACAAATGCCGGTAAATCATCAACAATGAATAAAATTATTAGCGAATATGGATTTTCAAATGATAAAAATGTTTACGCTAAAGATATGCTTTTCGCTACTTTAGAAGCAAGCTCACGTTATATTAAATTAGATAATAATCAAGAATTTATTTTAATGGATACTGTTGGTTTTGTTTCTAAATTACCACATCATTTAGTTGGATCATTTTATCAAACTTTAGCAACTGTAAAATATGCTGATATCTTAATTCACGTTCTTGATGCAAGCAGTCCTTACTTAGAAAGACAAATGCTTGTCACAAACACTGTCTTAAAGAGCTTAGATATCATGCCTAAAAAAACACTATATTTATTAAACAAATGCGATATGATCACAGAAACAGTTTATTTTAAAGAGCACAACAGCCTTTTTTATTCTAATAAAACTGGACATAACTTTGATGAATTAATTAACTTCATAAAAAAATCCATAAAAAATAAAACAATTATTTGTGAATTAAATATTCCTTACACTGATGGAAAAAGCGCTAATTTCGTTGAAGAAAAAGCAATTATTATGCAAAAACTTTTCCACAGTACAGGAACTTATTATAAAATTGAAATTGAAAAGCGATATTTCCATCATATCAATCAATACATTGAAAAATCATAACTATAATTTATATCAAATCTAATAAAAAAGGCACTTTTAAAAGTGCCTTTTTATTTATTAAAATTTGTTGTTATAAAAATTAATTATATGATTTATCTTTGAAAAAGTTACTTATAAATTCATTAAACTTTTTCTTTATTAAGAGCCTTAATAACAGGCTCATATACTAAAACGACTAATGTAATTGTTATAAATCCTGTTACAATTGAACCAGGAATCTTAGAAATAGCACTAACCAAATTAGTAGTAATAGGAATTCGTTCTAAAAAGTAAGGTAAGAATACTTTACCAATAAATTCTAAACTAATATTTATAAATATGGCTACTGATGCTGTATATAATACCACTTTATCCAAATACTTTAATCCTTTAAAAATAACAGCTATTAAAAAAAGTGATATTCCAGATATGAATAATAAAATCGGTAAAACTGCATTAATTGGTATAAACTTTTCTAGTCCATCAATGCTAATATTAAATCCATTATTTTCTAGAAAATACGGAATTGTAAAAATAATTCCTAATAAAATGAAAAAACTCCCTTGAATAATCATTAATAATTTAATGTTTTTTTCTTTTTTAACTAACCAACTAAATAGAAAACCAGTCATCGCTCCCATAAGCGATTTTACTATAAATGTACGTATTATAATAGATGGCATAAATCCCATGCTTATATCAGCAAGCCCCATTCCTAAACCACCAGTTATAGCTCCAATTGTCGGACCAAATAAAAAAGATGATAAAATACAAACAAAGTTTCCTAAATGAATAAAATCTCCTGTCGGTAAGTTTATTTTAATATGTGTTCCAGCAAAAGATAATGCTGTGAATAAAGCAGTAATTACCATATAGTAAATTTTTTTCGAATTATTTGTCATAATAACTTCCTTTCCTTTGAAGAGTATTATAACATAATAATATTTAAAATGATTTTACTTTATACATTATTTTTAGTAAATTCTTCTAAGCTTCCAAATCGAAAACCTTTAGCTTGTAAATCGTTAATAATTCTAGGTAAAACTAAAACATTTGATTCTGTTAAAGTGTGCATTAAGATAATATCTCCATTTTTTATATTATCCATAATACTATCATAAGCATAGGTTACTCCCATATCATTTTGTCGATCATAATCATAATAATCAATAGTCCAAAAAAATACTTCATAACCTAAACTAATAATATAATCTAGTTTATCTTTTGTATAAATTCCTCCAGGTGGACGGAAATACTTAACTAACTTTTTATTTGTTATTTTTTCATACTTTTGTTCAAAAGCAGTAAATTCATTTAAAATATCTTTTTTCGATAATTTCTTTAATTGTTTATGACTCCACGTGTGATTAGCGACAATCATATTACTATCAACTAGCTTTTTTGTTGTTGAACTAGCTTCATCAATAAAATCTCCTGTTAAAAAAAATGTCGCAGTTACGCTATTTTCTACTAATATATCACACATTTTATTTGTATTATAATAAGGATATCCGTCATCAAATGTCAAATAACAAACTTTTTCATCAGTCTCTTTTGAATAATGAATACTTTGATGCATATAAAAGACATTAGAATCTTTTTTTTGAAAATACAATGCATTATAAAATAAAAAAATAATAATAAATAAAAAAACGATTATTTTTTTAAACAATATATCACCATTAATAGTTTGTTTAAAATAATCGTTTTTATTAAAAAATAATTGAATTAAAATATTCTTCCAATAATTTTTTTAAATCAACTATTGTTTTACAAGTATATAATTCATTTTTAATTTCTTTAGCTTTTGGTAATCCCTTTAAATACCATGCAATATGACTTCGCATTTCTAAAACAGCAATATGTTCATTTTTTAACTCTGATAAATATTGTAGATGACGTAAAATAACTTCATATATCTCTTTATAAGTAGGCCTAGAAATATCTTTAATACCTTCTTGATATTTAATACATTCATCGAATAACCAAGGATTACCTAGCGATGCTCGTCCAATCATCACCGCATCACATTTAGTATATTCAAGCATTTTAATGAAATCTTCTTTACTTCTAACATCACCATTACCAATAACAGGAATAGATACATTTTCTTTAACCTTTTTAATAATATCCCAACAAGCATTTCCTGAGTACATTTGCGCTCTTGTTCTACCATGGACAGCAATCGCCTTTGCTCCTGCTTTTTCAGCTAAAATAGCTGCTTCTACTGCATTAATCGATGAGTCATCCCAACCAGCACGGATTTTTACAGTAACCGGTTTAGATACATTTTCGCATACACTTTTAACTATGGCATATAATTTATCTAAATCACGCATCAATGCTGCTCCAGCTTGTGCTTTCTTAGCTACTTTGTTAACTGGACATCCCATATTAATATCAATAATATCGCAATCACTATTTTGATCAATATAAATAGCTGCTTTTGTAATTGAATCAACATCAGAACCAAAAACTTGCATTGAAAGAGGTCGTTCTTTAGGATTTACTTTAATCATCTTTTTTGTTTTTTCATTCTGATAATTTAACGCTTTATCGCTAACCATTTCTGCATATATTAACCCTGCATTAAATTCTTTACAAATTAATCTGAAAGCTTCATTTGTAACTCCTGCCATTGGAGCTAAAATAACTTGGTTAGGAATTTCTATATCGCCAATTTTCCATTTCATAAAATCACCTTTTCCTATTATATATTATTATAAACAATAATTCAAATTATTTGTTAAGTGAGGTTTTTTTAAATGTTTTTTGTTTTATTTGAATTTTTAATAAAACGCATTGTATTTTATTGTATTTTTTTGTATAATAATATTGAGGTGATGAAATGGAGTTTTTTGAAGAATTAAAAATGTCTGGAAACGCCAATTTGTATAAATCATACATTACTTTTAATAAAACATTGTTGCCATTTTTAAATGATTGTTATCGCGTTCGAATAGCTTCATCAAAAGATGATAACAAAATCTACATTTTTAAAGTTGATAAGGATTTAGCTGAAAGTGGCGAAATTAATCCTGAATCGTTATTAAAAGTAACAGTTACTAAGACATATGCACGAATCTGCAATAGTTCTTTAATTCGTTTTTTAGAACGACAATTTAATTTCGATACCCCTGAAAAAGGTTTTATTCGTTATGACGCTAATTTTGATGAGGAAAAGGATGCTTTAAGCATCGATATGAAAAGTGGGGTGTTAAAATGATTGAAGATTACATGATATGGATTTGGCTGGCGTTATTCGTAGTTACATTTTTAATCGAAATTTTTTCGTTAGATTTAGTTTCGATTTGGTTTGCTTTATCATCTTTATTAGGACTATTATTGTCAATATTCGATGGTATTCCATTTTACATTGAAATTATAATTGTTTTACTTTTTGCAGTGATATTATTAATTGCTACAAGACCATTAGTAAGAAAATTGATGAAAAACCAAGAGCGTAAAACTAATGCCGATAGTCTAATTGGAATTACCGTTCGATTAATTGAAGACGTTTCATTAGATAGTGCTGGAGCAGTTAAAATAAATGGTATTACATATACTGCTGTTTCTGCCAATGGTGAAAGTGATTTGAAAAAAGGTGATTTAGTAAAAATTATTGCATTGAAAGGAAATAAGGTTGTTGTTAAAAAATAACTATAATTAGGGAGGATTATTAAATATGAATTTAATTTTTTCAGTCGGAGGAGCTGTAGGAATTGTAGTTTTTTCGTTAATTTTATTTTTTATTTTAATTTATTTAGTTTCACGCATACGAATTGTTACTCAAACAAATAAATATGTCATTGAACGTTTAGGTGCTTATCATGCTACATGGTCAGTTGGAATTCACTTCTTATGCCCATTTATCGATCGAATTGTAAAAGTTATTTCAATGAAGGAACAAGTACGTGATTTCGATCCACAGCCTGTTATTACTAAAGATAATGTAACAATGCAAATTGATACAGTGGTATTCTATACGATTTTAGATCCAAAACTATATGCTTATGGTGTGGAAAATCCTGAATATGCGATTGAAAAGTTATCAGCTACAACTTTACGTAATATTATTGGGGAACTAGAATTAGATGCTACTTTAACAAGTCGCGATATTATTAATAGTAAAATGCGTTCAATCTTAGATGAAGCAACAGATCCATGGGGAATTAAAGTTAACCGAGTTGAAGTTAAAAATATATTGCCACCACAAGATATCCGTGATTCAATGGAACGCCAAATGCGTGCTGAACGCGAAAGACGTGAAAAAATTTTATTAGCTGAAGGAGATAAGAAAAGTCAAATCCTACAAGCTGAAGGAGAAAAAGAATCACAAATTCTACGTGCTGAAGCAGAAAAATTAGCTATGATTAAAAAAGCTGAAGGGGAAGCTGAATCAATTCTTCGCGTAAAAGAAGCTGAAGCTGAAGGTATTAAATTACTACGTCAAGCTGAAGCTGAAGGTCTTAGTCTATTAAAGAGTGTGGAAGCTTCAAAAGAAGTTTTAGCAATGATGAGTTATGAAACTATGGAAAAAGTAGCTAATGGTAAAGCAACAAAAATTATTGTACCATCAGATATGCAAAATCTAGCTTCAACTATTACGAATATTGCTGAAATAGTTAAATCTGAATAATAATGAAACTACTGACTAATCGTCGGTAGTTTTTTTATAGCTTATTTGCTTTTTTTTTGATATAATAACCGTGGTGATATTATGAAGGATTATTTACAAAAAGCTTATTGTTTTAATAAAATGGTACGCGTTTATGCAGCTCGTACAACAGAAGCATGCGAACATGCAAGAAAAATTCATGGACTATGGCCTACTAGTGCCGCAGCATTAGGACGTACTTTAACTGTTGGAGCTTTAATGGGAGCGATGTATAAATCAAATGAACGTCTATCTATTCGCGTTGAAGGTGATGGACCAGCTTCGCCAATCATTGTTGAAGTTAATGGAAATGGCGATGTACGTGGATTTGTTAAAAACCCTGAAGTATTTATGCAATACAACAACGGAAAATTAAATGTAGGATATGCTGTAGGGTCAAATGGTTTTATTCATGTTACAAAAGATTTAAACTTAAAAGAACCATTTACTTCTTCCTCAAATTTAGTAACTGGAGAAATTGCCGAAGACTTTACTTATTACTTTGCTATTTCGGAACAAGTTCCTTCAAGTGTTGGACTAGGAGTAAAAGTTGATACTGACAATAGTGTTATCGCAGCAGGAGGATTCATTTTACAAATTATGCCTGGATGTCCTGATGAAGTAATAACAAGGTTAGAAACTATATTAGGATCTTTAAAACCGGCAAGTCAAATGATTGAAGAAGGATACACTCCAGAAGATATGATTCGTGAAATTACCCTTGGGGATTATGAAATATTAGAAACAAAAGAAATTAACTACTTCTGCGACTGTAGTTATGATCGTTTTAGACGTGGAATTAAGACTTTAGGTATAAATGAAATCGAAAAAATTATTAAAGAGGATCACGGATGTGAAACTCAATGTCACTTTTGTCATAAAGTTTATGATTTTAGTGAAAATGATTTAAAAGAAATCATTACAGAAATCGAGGATGAAAAAAATGTTTAATCAAGAATATTTAAAATACGTCATAAATGGTGTTTTTAATTGTGATTCGCCTAGTGGATATCATAAAAATATCAATCAATTACTACAATCTTATTTAAAAGAACTAGGATATCAATCAACTGTTACAAACAAAGGGAATGTTGAAGTTTTTATCAAAGGAAAATCATCTAATAAAACTGTTGCTACAAGTGCGCATGTGGATACTTTAGGATTAATGATTCGCTCAATTAATAACGATGGAACATTAAAAGTAACTACAGTCGGTGGTCCATTAATTCCTACTTTAGACGGAGAATATTGCAAAATCATAACACGAGATAATCGTGTTTATCACGGAACAATATTAGCTAATTCGCCATCAGCTCACGTTTTCCCTGATGCTGGTTCCAAAGAAAGAAAAATAGACAATATGATCGTCCGTATCGATGAGGTAGTAAGTTCTAAAAATGATGTCTTAAAACTTGGAATCAATAACGGTGATTACATCTTCATCGATCCAAAAACAACAATTACAGAATCAGGATTTTTAAAATCTCGTTTCATCGATGATAAAGGTTCTGTATGCGTATTACTAACTGTCTTAGAATACATGTCAAAAAACAATATTCAACCATCTTATGATACTTTTGTTTATTTTGTTAATTATGAAGAAGTTGGACATGGAGCTTCTACTGTCAATAATAAGATTGATGAATTTGTGACAATTGATATGGGATGTATCGGATTAGATTTAGCAGGAAATGAATATGAAGCATCAATTTGTGCTAAAGATTCATCTGGGCCATACGATTATGAACTAACAACGCGTTTAATAAATCTAGCTAAGAAAAATAATGTTAATTATTGTGTGGATATTTTTCCAATGTATGGTTCTGATATCGGGGCTGCTTATCGCTCTGGTAAAGATTTAAAAGGAGCTTTAATTGGTCCTGGTGTTGATGCTAGTCATGGAATGGAAAGAACACATTTTGATGCTTTAAATAATACAATGAAATTAATTTATTCATATTTAACAGAATAAAAAGAGTGTAACCATTTTTTTGGTTACACTTTTTTTCTATTATTTATTTAATAACATATTAAGTTTATCTTTAAAATTATTAATCGGTAATCCAACGATATTATCAAAATCACCTTTAAATGATTTAACTAAACGTTTACCGATACCTTGAATAGCGTAGCTACCGGCTTTATCTTGATGCTCGTTTGTTGCTAGATAATCTAAAATATCTTGATCGGTTAATTCTTTAAATGTCACTTCACTTGTAACAATCGTTTTGTAAATCTCGTCTTTTTTTAAAAGGACTACTCCTGTTTTTACATAATGGGTTTGTCCACTTAACATACGTAACGTTTTAAAAGCATCATCGTCATTTTTGGGTTTCCCAATAATAATATTGTTAAAGCATACAACAGTATCACTAGCTAAAACAACTGCATCACGATGGTCTTTAAAAACACTTTCTCCTTTATGATAAGCTAAATTAAGCACATTTTCTTCAATTGATAAACTATCATCAATAACTTCTTCATAATTTGATGGAATTATGTCAAAATCATAACCACAACGTTTTAATATTTCAATACGTCGAGGAGATTTAGATGCTAAAATTAATTTCATATATATCACCCTAGAAAATTTTAACATAAAAAAAAAGATAATACAATTTATAACAAATTATTAGAAGACTTTTTTATATCATAATAAGGGGTGATAAAATGACTATATTAACATACATCATATTGTTTATTTTAACATGCCTAACTATACCTAAAATTTATTTAACTCTTTATGGTATTATTACCTTCTTTTTATTTGAAAAAGAAAAATACTTCTATCTATTTGTGTTAATTATTAGTTTTTTATTAAATCAACATGTCAATCATATCTTCATAATAAGTCTATTTTTTTCTATATTGCATCTAATAATAAGACGTTTTAATTTTGAAAATAAAATTATTATATATAACTTTATCACTTTTTTTGCAAATTTCATTTATTTAAACTTAGAACAAGAAACTAATCTAATTATTTTATTAATCACATCATCTATTTTCCTTATTTTATCGCTTGTTTTTTTTAAATGGCATTTTAGTAGTCAATTTTATATGACTAGTTTCATATTCTATGCCTATTTAGGAGCGATAATAAGTTATAATGAGCATATTTTTTTAATTTATGCAGTAATAGTAATTTACTATTATCACAAAACCGACGACAATTTAAAACTTATTTTCACTATTTTAGCCAGTATTACCATGTTTTACTTTAAAACACCTTCATATTACCTCATCCTACTTTTTTTAAACCCTTTAAATAAAAAAACCTATATCACAACACTAATTATAATTAGCTTTAATCATTTTTTCATAGATTATGATTTAATAAAATACCTCATTTATATCCTTTTTGTAACCATTACCTTTTTATACAAAGTTGATATATATAAAATTCATAATCCTGATAAAAATATTCAACAAGCTCTTAAAACATATGCGCTTAACATTAGTAGTAGTACTAATTTTAGCGATATGATTAACTTAATGACAAAAGATGTTTGTAGTAATTGTTCTAAATATCAAACGTGTTTAAATACTAAACATCACTACTTGCAATATCTAACATCAATCTTAGAGAATAAAGCTAATAACAAGTGTATTCATTTTACAGAATTAAAACAATATACCCTACATTATGACAATCAAACCGTTAGTTTCAAAAAAAACCTCTTATATTTAAGTACATTAACCTATTCACAAGATAAAGGATTGATTAATTATTCAAAGTTAATCATATATCTAGTGACTAATCATTATAATATAGAGAAATACATTATCCATAACTACGATTATCTTCACTTAACATTGTTTCTTAAAAGTTTTTTACCCATTGATAAAATAAAATTAGAAACTATTTTAAAAACTTATTTGAAATATGATATCTTACTTAAAATTAATAAAAATAAAACACAATATGAAATCGAAGTAATTAAAAATTTCTCATTAAAAATTAGTTATGAATCATCATCCTTAGCTAAAGAAAATAATCTAATTAAAGGTGATAACTACAAAGTTTTTGACAAAGGTCGTTTTACATATATCGCTTTGGCTGATGGAATGGGTAGTGGTATTAAAGCCTATAATGAGTCTTATCAATTAATAAAAACGATTGCGAATTTAATTGAACTAGAAATAGATCATTTAAAAATCATTCCTCTTATCAATAATATGTTAAGTATCAATAAAAATTTTGACAGTTATTCAACTTTAGATTTTCTAATTATCGATAAAGAAAAACATAAGGGATATTTATATAAATTAGGTAGTGCTACAAGTTATGTTATAAATAATAATTTAAAAGCATATGAGAATAAATATTTAGCAGTAGGATTAAATGATGATATAAGTTACTATTTAATTGATCTACACGAAGATGATTTAATCGTTTTATCTAGTGACGGACTAACTGAACATCTAAGTTCAAGTCTTCTAGAAAAAACATTATTAGAAAATAAAGAAAGCACCTTAAATAAACTAATTTTTAATACTTTAAAAGTCTTATTAAAGGAAAACAACAACAAATTTGATGATGATATTTCGTTACTATGTATTAAAATAGGAGGAAGAAATGCATAATAAAGAAATTACAGAATGTTTCAAAATATTAGAAACTTCAATTGACGGTTTATCCAGTAGTGAAGCTTTAAAACGTTTAAAAAATGATGGCGAAAACATTTTAAAAGAACCAAAAAAAGCTTCTATAATTAGCAAAATAATCCACACTATGGGTGAACCATTAATCTTAATTTTAATCATTGCTTCCATCATTAGTGCCATTTTTGATGACGAAAGTATCATTGAAACCGTTGTGATTAGTGTTGTTATTATGATCAACATTACTTTTGAAGTTTATGAATCTTTCAAAGCCGACAAAGCTTTAAATGAAATTAAAAAATTAACTGAACAATATGCTAAAGTTAAAAGAGATGAAAAAATATTATCTATTCCAACTAAAGATTTAGTAAAAGGTGATCTTATTCTTTTAGAAAAAGGCGACTTTATTCCCGCTGATAGTCGCTTAATTGAAGCAAATAATTTATCAACTGATGAATCAACTTTAACTGGAGAGTCTATTAATGTTTTTAAGCAAATACAAAAAATTGATGAAAATCTACCTCTAGGAGAATTATCTAACATGGTTTTTTCTTCAACTTATGTAACAACCGGCAATGGAACTGCATTGATTTGTAATACAGGAATGAACACCGTTATTGGAGGAATTGCCAATGTTTTATTAAAAGATGAAAACGAAAAAACACCATTAGAAATCAAATTAAAACAAATATCTAAAACAATTAGTATTATGTGTATTTTAGCATGCTTGATTATTTTTATTATAGAGCTTTATGCCAATTTGTCGATTACACAATCCTTCAAAATTGCTATTTCCTTGGCTGTAGCCGCTATACCTGAAGGTTTATCGACTGTTGTAGCTGTGGTTTTATCAATTGGTGTAGCTAAAATGAGTAAGAAAAAAGCCATTATCAAAAAATTAACATCTGTAGAAACATTGGGTTGTTGTGATATTATTTGTAGTGATAAAACAGGAACTTTAACATATAACATGTTAAATGTTGAAAAAATATTTGTTGATCGGAAAATAACTGATTTTAATAAACTTAATTCTCACGAGAAAAAAATGCTGATGTTTTTAGATATGGCAACTGACACAATGATTGTTAATGGAGAATTAACTGGTGATAAAACCGATTTGGCAATTAAAAAAATACAAGATAAATACGGAGAAAAAGCGGAATTTGAAGTTCTTAAAATAACCCCTTTTGATTCTTCTAAAAAATATATGCAAGTAATTATCAAATGGAATAATAAAAAAATATTAATTGTTAAAGGAGCATTTGAAGTTTTAAAAACAAAATGCCTGAACAAAAAAAGAATGAACGAATTAGAATTAGAAGTCGGTTTAATGGCGGATGAATCGCTTAGAGTAATTGCAATGGGATATAAATTTATCACAAATGACGAAACTAATGATTATTTAGAGTTTGGAATGATTTTGGGTCTTTTAGATAAAGAACGATTGGAAGCAAAAAAAGCCGTTTTAGAGGCTAAAAAAGCTCATATTAAAACAATTATGATTACTGGTGATAGTCTAAAAACAGCCTGTGCTATAGCTAAAAGACTAGATATCTTAAAAGATGATAATGAAGCAATATCGGCCTATGATTTAAAAAAATTACCTGATGAAGAATTTTTAAAAATTGTTGATAATATCAGCGTTTATGCTCGTTGTGAACCACTGGATAAATTAAGAATTGTTGAAACATTAAAACGTAAAAATCATATTATCGCTATGACTGGTGATGGTGTTAATGATTCGTTAAGCCTAAAAAAAGCAGATATTGGTTGTGCAATGGGAAGTGGATGCGAAGTAGCAAAAAGTGTTTCTGATGTCATTTTATTAGATGATAATTTTGAGACAATTTTAGAAGCAATTAAAGTAGGAAGAAATATTTATGCCAATATTCAAAAATGTGTTAGATATTTATTAAGTAGCAATATTGGAGAAGTATTAATTATCTTCTTAGCATCTTTATTAAGCATTATTTTTAAAATTAATTTGGGTGTTCCTCTTCTTTCGCTCCATTTACTATGGGTTAATTTAATTACTGACTCACTTCCAGCATTTAGCCTTGGCTTAGAACCGTGTGAAAAAAAGATTATGGAACAACACCCTAGAAATAAAACAGATTCCTTCTTCAGCAACAACTTAATGAAAAAAATTATTTTTGAAGGATTATTAATCGGATGTTTGACATTAGTTTCTTTTTTAATCGGTTATATAATTGATCCTTTAAATTTATCTTTAAGACAAACAATGGCCTTTGTTACTTTATCTATGCAACAATTAATTCACGCTTATAATGTCAAATCTGAAGATAGTATTTTTTCTAATACAACTTTAAACAATAAATCTTTAAATCTTTCATTTATTATCGGAAATTTTCTACTTTTCATCATTATTTATAATCCCTTCTTAGCTAAAATTTTCAAAACAACCACTTTATCATTAATTCCGTTTCTTATAAGTTTATCTTGTGCTTTATTTATCCTAGTTTATGGAGAGGTCAAAAAATATTATGCAAAATAGTTTTTAAAAAAGTTACACAAGTAACTTTTTTTGTATCTTATTTACTTTTATGATATACTTAATAGAAAGGTGATAGTATGGAAAGTATTATTAAAAGAAAACTACAAGAATACAAAATAGATCCTAAAAAACCAATTATTTTAGCCATAAGTACGGGAATTGATTCTAGTTGCTTAATGCATATTTTAGAAAAACTAAAATATTCATTTGTGTTAGCCCATATAAACCATGGAAAACGTGAACAATCAATTGTAGAAGAAAATTTTTTAAAAAATTTGGCTTTAGAAAAAAAAATTAATTTAGAAATTTTTCATTTAAAAAACGAGGGTGATAAACATAATTTTCACGATTATGCACATCATAAAAGATATGAATTTTTATATAGTGTCGTCGTAAAATATCAAGCCCAAGGAATTTTCGTAGCCCATCACTTAGATGATCATCTAGAATCTATTATTATGAAATTAATTACTGGTTCTAATTTATCAGGATATTCCGGAATAAAAGAAATCACTCCTTATTTAGATACCATAATCTATCGTCCATTGATGGAATTTTCTAAAGATGATATCATAGCATATCATAAACAAGAACAATTCATCTATTTTAATGATAGCTCAAATGATGAAGATGTTTATTTGCGAAATAAAATCCGTCATCATGTCATTCCTGAATTAAAAAAATATCCACATATTTATGAAAAGTCCACACAATATCGCGATACATTACTTGAATATTTTGATTATATACGGCACAAAAGTATTAATTATTTAACTTCAAACCATAATATAATAGATACTACTTCGTTTATAAAACTTGATAAAATATATCAAAAAGACATTGTTGCTTGTCTTTTAGAAGAAAAAAAGATTCGTTTATCGAAAAATAAAATTAATGAACTTTTAAAAATTATTCAAACTTCTAAACCTAATGTCACACATAATATTAATAATGAATATCAGTTAGTAAAAAGTTATGAAAAAATAATTATCGAAAAGAAAAAAGCTAATGAAGAATTATCTTTACAACTAGATTGTGATAAAAATAACATTTTTTACCGTAATTTACACATTTATTTTGACAATATTGTTAATTATAACGCTTTAAAAAATATTAAAATATGCTATAATATATTTACGTTCCCATTTACCGTTCGTAAACGAAAAAATGGTGACGTTCTTAATATGTCATATGGTACAAAAAAACTTAAAGACTTATTAATTGACAAAAAAATACCTCAAAATAGACGTGACGAATTAATTTTAATTGCTGACAAAAATGATAAAATTATCTATGTTGAGGGAGTTTATGAATATCGTAATTTAAGCGATACCTATGACACAGTATTAATAATTGAGGAGATTTAAAATGCAAAACGACATCAAATATGTATTAGTATCAGAAGAAAAAATCGACGAAATTAACAATCGATTGGGAGCATTAATTTCTAAAGACTATCAAGGAAAACAGCTATTAGTTGTAGGGCTTTTAAAAGGTTGTGTTCCATTTATGAGTGATTTATGTAAAAAAATTACTATTCCCATGGAAGTTGAATATATGAGCGTTTCTTCTTATCACGGTAATATCTCATCTAGCGGTGATGTAAAAATCAAAAAAGATTTAGACATTTCGGTTAAAGATCGAGATATTTTAATTGTTGAAGATATCGTTGATACAGGACAAACTTTAAAGACAATCACTGAACTACTAAAATATCGCGGAGCTCGCAGTGTTGAAGTAGCTACTTTAATTGACAAACCTGAGGGACGTGTTGTTGATTTTAAACCTAAATACGTTGGAACAACAATTCCTAAAGAATTCGTTGTTGGATATGGGCTAGATTACAATGAATTGTATCGTAACCTACCATATATTGGTGTGTTAAAAGAAGAAATTTATAACAAATAAGGAGGTTATTATGAATCAAAATAAAAAAGCGCCGACAAGAAGAAATGATTGGGGTATTATTCTTGTATTAGTTCTTCTTATTATTGGGATGTTTTTCACTTTTAGAAATCTAAGTGGAATAAGACAAGATGAATTACAAGTGCAAGAATTTACAACGATTGTAAATGAAAAACGTCTTAAATCGATGAATATTTCTCCCGTTGGTGGAGTAAGTTCTAACGACGGATTATATGTAGTTGAAGGATCATATATTTTTAACGTTGATAATAATGAGATTCGTCAATACAAAGTTATCATAGATGAAACGACATTGGATTCAATTAAAATTTCCGTTATTGAAAACCAACCTAATGTTAATATTTTATACAACCCTGTTTCTTCGAATTTATTCTTAGAAATTTTGGTGTCACTTTTACCATTTGTCATTATCGCTGTTGGATTCTATTTCATGTTTAGAGCTAATTTAGGTGGTAATAATAAAACTTTTGAATTTACAAAGAGTCGTGCCCAATTATCACGTGATAAAACAGTTACTTTCAAAGATGTAGCTGGATGTGATGAAGAAAAACAAGAATTAGAAGAAATTATTGACTTCTTAAAAAATCCAGTGAAATATGTTGAAATAGGAGCTCGCATTCCAAAAGGAATTTTACTTGCTGGGCCTCCAGGAACTGGTAAAACATTAATCGCTCGTGCGGTAGCCGGAGAAGCTTCAGTTCCGTTTTATTCAATTAGTGGATCTGATTTCGTAGAAATGTTTGTTGGATTAGGAGCAAGTCGTGTTCGTGATTTATTCAAAACTGCCAAAGAAAATTCGCCATGTATCATCTTCATCGATGAAATTGACGCTGTAGGTCGTCAACGTGGAGCAGGTATGGGTGGAGGTCACGATGAACGCGAACAAACACTTAACCAATTATTAGTTGAAATGGATGGATTTAAACCAAATTCAGGAATTATCATCATGGCAGCAACTAACCGTCCAGATGTCTTAGACCCTGCATTATTACGTCCAGGACGTTTTGATCGTCAAATTACTATTGCTAATCCAGATGTTAAAGGACGTGAAGCTATTTTACGAGTACATGCTCGCAACAAAAAATTTGACTCATCAGTTAAATTTGATGAAGTAGCTCACCGTACACCAGGATTTAGTGGAGCAGAAATTGAAAACTTATTAAATGAAGCGGCTTTATTAGCGGCCCGTGATAATCGTAAAGTCATCAACATTCACGATATTGATGAAGCTACTGACCGTGTTATGATGGGACCAGCTAAAAAATCACGCAAAATGACTGATAAAGAGCGTAACACTATTGCTCACCATGAAGCAGGTCATGCTGTTATTGGATTAAAATTAGAAAACTCTAATATTGTCCAAAAAGTTACTATCGTTCCTCGTGGTCAAGCTGGTGGATATGCTTTAATGCTTCCGGAAGAAGAAACTTATTTAGAAACAAAACAATCTTTATTAGATCGCATTACTGGATATTTAGGTGGTCGTGCAAGTGAAGAATTAAACTTCAATGAAGTGTCAACTGGTGCACATAATGACTTCCAACAAGCTACACGTATTGCACGTGCAATGGTTACTGAATATGGGATGTCAAGTTTAGGACCTGTCCAATATGAACAAAATAGTGGTAGTGTCTTCTTAGGAAGAGATTACTTAAAAGATAAAAACTTCTCAGATGCATTAGCTCATGATATTGATAAAGAAGTACGTTCTATTATTGAAGATTGTTATGATCGAGCTAAAAGAGTTTTAACAGAAAATATGGATTTATTAAAAGTTATTGCGCACTACTTATTAGAAATCGAAACTTTAACAAAATCAGATATCGATGAAATCGAAAAAACAGGAAAACTTTCTTGGTATGAGGAAGAAAAAGCTAAAAAAGCACAAAATCTGTCAGATAATAACATCGAAGAAAATCAAGATGTAAATCAGGAATAATTCATGCGTATTGATAAATTTTTAAAAGTTAGTCGAATCATTAAACGCCGCAGCTTAGCTAAAGATGTCGTTGATGCTTCTCGAATTATGGTTAATAATAAAGTTGTTAAACCAAGTTACAATGTTAAAGTAGGCGATATTGTATCAATTATTTTTGGAAATAAAATTGTAACTATCAAGATCGTAGAAATTATTGAATCAACGAAAAAAAATGATGCCAAAGAAATGTATGAGTTAATAAGCGAAGAACCTGTAAAACAAGACTTAGATTAATTTCTAGGTCTTTTTTTATA
>CALVBA010000003.1 GCA_944325695.1 uncultured Anaeroplasmataceae bacterium | reverse complement strand
CTAATGAATGAATCATGCGAAAGTTCGATAGAAAACTATGAAAGTGGATCGATATACTTAATTGATTTATATTATATTACAAAAAGTGTAAAAGGTGTTTTAGGTTGTAGATTTTTAGGGGCTGGTTTTAATGGAAGCAGTTTAGCCATAATTAATAAAAAAAAGAAAAAAGAAATTATTAATGAAATTTCAAGTAAATTTTGTAATAAATATCCAGATTTACTAGATTTTAAGATTATTTCTATTGAGCTTGTGGAGGGGAGTTATTGATGAAAGACATTATTTTAGCGGCAGGTTATGCTACAAGATTATATCCTCAAACAATAAATAAGCCGAAGGCTTTACTAGAATATAAGGGACGTCATATAATCGATTACATCATCGAAGACCTACAAAATATTCATTTAAAAGAAATAATTATAGTATCAAATCATAAATTTTTCGAGCAATTTAAGGATTATATTTTATCTAAAAAGTTAGAAATTACTCTTTTAGATGATGGAAGTACCAATCCAAATAATCGATTAGGTGCTTTATGCGATGTACTTTATGCATTAGATCAATTAAAAATAGATGATGATATTTTAATTATGGCAAGTGATAATCTTTTAGATTTTTCAATTGCAGAATTTATTAACTATTTTAAGATAATAAATCATTCCTCTATTATGGCATATGAAGAATTTGATATAGAGAATTTAAGAAAAACAGGACAAGCTATTATATCAAATGAAGATGTTTTAGATTTTAAAGAAAAATCATATAAAGTTATTAGTAATTATGCGGTACCACCGTTTTATATTTTTAAAAAAGAAGATGTTATTAAGCTAAAAAATCTCAAAGGGAGCTTTGATTCTTTAGGTGATATAATTGAAAAATTAGTTCATGTGATTCATTTTAAATGTTTTTATATGCGAGGAAAAAGAATTAATTTAGGGGAAAAATAAAATTGTTTTAGAAAAATAAATATTTAGAGCTTTTATTAAACATTATATATAAAAATACATATTATATAATGGTGAAGTTATATGAATGAGTTTTTGTTTGATGTTGCAATGTTAATGATTACCGTTGTTATATTGCCACTTACTTCGCTTATAGGTGGTCTTGCTGTATCATTTATTACTACGAAACTAAAAAGAGAAAAAGCTCGATTGTTTTTAAATAAATTATCAAAAATCGTGTTAGATGCGGTGAAAACAATTTTCCAGACATATGTCGATAATATGAAGAAAAATGACTTTTTCGATGAAAAAGCACAAAAAGAAGCATTCATCCGTGCTAAAAAACTTGTATATAGTCAAATGAATGATGAATTAAAGCAATATCTGGAATTACATTATGGAGATTTAGAAAATATCATTTCGATTTATATTGAATCAACAATAAATACATTAAAAAACAATAATAACGCAAGGTAATACACCTTGTGTTTTTATTTACACTAAAAAATTATCGTGCAAAAAACGCTAAATTATGCTAAAATATACATATAGGAGTGATATAATGGAAAATTTACCAATTTGTCCTGAATGTAATGAAAATTATACATATGAGATGGATGGAAAATTTATTTGTCCGATGTGTGGACATGAATGGACTAAAATAGAAGAAGTGTTAGAAGTTGTAAAAGACGTTAATGGAAATATCTTACAAAATGGTGACACTGTTAGCGTGATTAAAGATTTGAAAGTTAAAGGATCAAGCTCATCAATTAAGCAAGGAACAAAAGTAAAAAATATTCGTGTGGTTTTAGATGCAAATGATGGGCATAATATTCACTGTAAAATTGATGGCTTTGGAGAAATGAAATTAAAAAGTGATTTTGTAAAAAAAATTTAATTCATAGGAATAAACCATTAATTAGTTAATCTATTAATGGTTTTTATTTTGAAAATAATGTAGATTTTAAAATAAAAAAAGTATATTATGTGAAATAATAAAAGGTCATTGCATTTATTTATTTTTCATTTTATAATGCTAATGCTCAAATAAGGAGTTGACTAGGACATGAACAAAAAAGTAATTGAAATTAAAGATTTGTGTAAAACATATCAAATGGGTGAAACACAAATTCAAGCGTTAAAAAATATTAGTTTTGATGTTGAAGAAGGGCAATTTATTATCATTTTAGGGCCTTCGGGAGCCGGGAAAACCACTTTATTAAATTTAATTGGTGGAATGGATTTCTTAACTTCTGGTGATTTGATTGTTGGTGGAGAGAATCTTAAAAACTTAAATAAGAAAGGGTTAACTAACTACAGACGTAACTCAGTAGGATTTGTTTTTCAATTTTATAATTTAATGCCTAATCTAACGGCATTAGAAAATGTTGAATTATCCGTTGAGATGTGCAAAGAAGCAATGGATCCTAAAGAAGTATTGAAATTAGTTGGACTTGAAAATCGAGCTAATAATTTTCCGGCACAACTTTCAGGTGGAGAACAACAACGTGTTTCTATTGCTAGAGCGGTTGCTAAAAATCCAACTATTCTACTATGTGATGAACCAACAGGAGCATTAGATTATATCACAGGAAAAAATATTTTAAAACTTTTACATGATATGTGTAAAAAAGAGCATAAAACCGTTATTATTGTAACGCATAATCAAGCTTTAAAGGATATGGCAGATAAAGTTATTTTCATTAAAAATGGAACAGTTGAAAATGTTTGTATTAATCAAAATCCTATAGATATTGATTTAATTGAATGGTAAATTCAGCATATAATAAAACTGTTTTTCGTAGTATAAGAAATAACTTATCTCGTCTTATTGCCGTTATTATAATTATTTTATTAGGAATTTCGTTTGTAGGTGGACTTGGAACCTTATCGCCTACTATTGAAGCTTCATTTAACGATTATTTAAAAAATAGTAATGTATCAGATATTATTGTAAAAACGACAAATGCCATGGGATTTAGTAATGATGATATCACATATTTTACTAATCATGATAATGTATCTGAAGTTGAGGTTTTTACATCAATAGATTTAAAAATAGAAGAAAAAAATGCTCGTGTTTATTTTTTTGAAAAACAGCCTAATATCAATAAAATTGTTTTAGAAGAAGGAAGATTTCCACAAGATAAAAATGAGATTTTAGTAGAAAGATCTTCATATTCAATTAATAAAATACAACTTAACGATAAAATTGTATTTATGAATCAAGAATATACGGTATCAGGAATTGTGGCTAATCCTTTAATTTTTGAAAAAACAGGTGAACCTAATAATGATTTAGAAAATTTAAATTTAATTATTTATCAGTATGGAAAATCAAATCTACCAAAAACTGATATGTATTTAAAGTTAAAAAATACCAAAAATGTAAATCTTTTTTCTGATGATTATCAAGATATAGTTCAAAAACAAGTAGATAACTTTTTAATAGATAACGATTTTATTTACTTAACATTAGAAAATAATAAAAGTTACTTAAGTATTAATTATTACATCGAAAAGGTTGCGATTATCACGATGATTTTCCCGATTTTCTTTATTTTAGTCACTGGATTGGTTGTCTTAACAACGATGACTCGAATGATAGAAGAAGAACGAAGTACTATTGCATGTTATAAAAGTCTTGGAATAGATGATTATAAAATCATTTTTAAATATGTGTTTTATGCCGGATTTGCATGTCTTTTTGCGGGAATATTAGGACTTATTTTAGGTTTTTTAATCTTACCTAATGTCATTTATCCTGCTTTTGAAGTACTATATTTCTTGCCTTCTAAATCATCTTATTTAGAAATTTGGCCTGGATTAATATCAATTATATCTATGTTTATTGTTTCATCAGGTGTTACTTATTATGTTGTTTCAAAAGAATTAAAAGATAATCCAGCTACTTTGTTGTTACCAAAAGCACCAAAAGTAGGAAAAACTATTTTTTTAGAAAAAATATCAGTTATTTGGAAACATTTATCATTTAAATATAAATCATCATTTAGAAATATTTTTAGATATAAAAATCATTTAATCATGACAGTTGTCGCTGTTGGGGGATGTACTGCTTTAGTTTTTGCTGGTTTAGGATTATACTGTTTTTCAATTAATTTTGAAATTGCTGATATAACAGGTTTAACAGAGGCTTTAGCACCTATTTCATTTGTTGTTATCGTATTTGCTTTATTATTATGTTGTTTTGTTATTTATAATTTAACAAACATGAATATTAGTGAACGTAAAAGGGAAATAGCAACACTAAGTGTTTTAGGATATAATGATTTAGAAGTTTGTAGTTATATTTATCGTGAGATTCTTATCATGGGATTGTTAGGGATTATTGTTGGAATTCCCTCTGGGTGTGCACTTCTTCATTTTGTTTTTTCATTACTAAAATTTGGTTCCATCAAAAATGTCACTATAATCTATTATATTCTAACAGTCGTTTTAGTTATTGTGTTTATCTTAGTAGTAGATTTATTATTAATTAAAAAGATTACTAAAATTGATATGATGACATCGTTAAAAGATCGTGAATAAAGTAATCCTACCATTTTATGGTAGGTTTTCTTTTTAAACAGTAGTTTGAAATTGATTTGTTAGTAATAAAATTTTATTAAAGAAGAGTTTTTTTTGCGAATTTTATTGGTTTAAGTTAATAAAAAAGAATAGTTTAAATAAACAAATTATCCTATATTTAAAGGCGATATTACAAATATTTTATTGATATGATTTTTTATATATGATATAATATTATTCATATAGGAGGATTAAAAATGAATAATAAAGAAAATGAGGAGTTTGAATTATCATTAGCAGATCTTTTTAATGTCGTAAAAAGAAGTATTTGGATTATTATTTCATCAGTTATTGCGATGACAGTAATAGGTGTTATTGTTACAACAATGGTTTTAAAACCTGTATATCAATCAAAAGCGACTTGTATGGTTCAAGTTATCAATAATAGCTCAAATAATTCAACAAATGTATCTGAAGCATTAAGAATCATTAATACTGTTGGTGAATTTATGGTTAATGACAGTGTTTTAAATGAAGTTTTAGAAAATGAAGATATTAAAGATAAATTAACATATAAAGAGTTAGAAGAAAATTTAACTGTAAAATATAGTAGTAATTCATTAAATATTATTATTTCATTTGAGCATACTGATGCTCAACTTACAAAAATTGTAGTTGATCAAATTATTGATTCAGCACAAGAAATATCTAATCAAAAAAATAATGAAGGAAATTACATTTTTCCATCAATTGCTAATACCATTCAACGAGTTAATCATTCTCAGGAAGGGGAATATGTTTCACCTAATAAGGTACTATATATAATTATTTTTGCTTTTATTGGTGGTCTTATGGGTCTATTTATTGGTTTTTTTAAAGATATTGTTGGAAATAAAATCATGTCAGAAAAAGAAATTGAACGTTTAACAGATATTAAAGTAATCGGAAGTATTCCTATGAAAAAAAAGGGAGTGTAAAAAATGTCTAAAAAAAATGTCAATGTTGAAGAAAAACAAAACTTTGTAGAAGTTGGAACGTATGACTGGCAACAATACCAAATCTTACAATCAAATATCGATTTTTCATCTGTTGATAGTAAAAATCGTGTTATCGCTATTACATCAGCAGGACAGGCTGAGGGAAAATCAACAAGCGCTATCGATTTATCTACAGTATATGCCAAAAGAGGATTTAAAACGTTATATATTGATTTAGATTTACGTAGACCCGTTGGTCATCGTCGTTTTATGATTGATAATCGAAATGGTATTACTGATTATTGTAATGGAAATGTTACAAAAACTGATATTATTAAACGTTCAGGCGTTGAAAATTTAAATATTATTACTTGTGGTTCAATTACACCATTCCCTATCAAGATTTTAGAATCACAAAAAATTAAAGATTTAATACAAGAATTGCGTAATGAATATGATTATATTGTTATTGATACCGTACCAGTATTAGTTGCGACTGATGTTGTATATATTAATGACATTGTTGATGGATTTGTTTTCATAGTTAAAGCTGGTAGTACACAAAAAAATGATTTACGTAAAGCGATTAATTATTTAAAACATAGTAAAGTTAACATTATAGGAATTTCCTTCATCCAATTAAAAAATGATAAGAGTTACAAAAATTATTATTACTCAAATGAATAAAAATGATTGATATTCATACACATATTTTACCCAATATCGATGATGGAGCAAATAGTTTAGAGTTATCACTTTTAATGATTGATGAGGAAATTAAAAACGGTATTAACGAAATTGTATTAACACCACATTTTAACTCGCTTAAAAATAATGATGAATACATTCAAAAAGTTTATGAAAGTTTTCATCAATTAAAAAGTATTATTAATGATAAAGTTTCTTTAAAATTAGGTTTTGAGATTTTTTATCAAGATGGAGATATTGATTTAATTAAAAAAAATCCATTTTTAACAATTGATAATACAAAGTATGTTTTAATTGAATTTCATATGCTAAATACTTCTTATGATATTGATGAAATATGCTATAGTTTCATTGTTAATGGATTTAAACCTATTTTAGCTCATCCTGAACGTTATGAGCATTTAAGTGTTGATGATATTTTGAGAATAAAAAAAACAGGAGCGTTAATTCAAGTTAATTCTTCGTCTATTTTAGGTGACTTTGGGAAAAAAATTCAAAAAAAAGTTTGGAAATTATTAAAAAAAGATGGAGTAGATTATATCGCTTCTGATTGCCACAGTATGGGTATTAGAAAACCTAATATTCAAGAGGCAATTAAATTAGTGAATAAAAAATTAAAAAAAGTTTGGGAAAATAAACAACTTATTTAATGCGTATGATGTTGGGCTTTGTCCAACATTTTATGCATATAAGGCGAATATTTTTAAAAGTTGTGATATAATGAAGAAAAAGTATAGGAGATTATAAAATGAGTAGTTGTAATCATGATTGCAAAAATTGCGAACAAAAATGTAGTAAAGAAGGTTTACTTGCACAACCAAATAAACGAAGCAGAATTAAAAAAATAATTGCTATTGCTAGTGGTAAAGGTGGAGTAGGTAAATCATTAGTCACTTCTCTTTTAGCTGTTGCCATGAACAAAGAAGGCTATAAAGTTGGGATTTTAGATGCTGATATTACAGGACCATCTATTCCTAAGGCTTTTAATACTTTAGGGCATGTTCAGGGTTGTGAAGATGGAATGTTGCCAAACGTTAGTGCTAATAATATCAAAATTATTTCTGCTAACAATTTAATTGAAAGTTCTACAACACCAATATGTTGGCGTGGATCAATGATTAGTGGTGCTGTTAAACAGTTCTATAGTGATGTTTGTTGGGAAGATGTTGATTATTTATTCGTTGATATGCCACCTGGAACTGGTGATGTACCTCTAACAGTATATCAAAGTCTACCAATTGACGGAGTTATAATCGTTTCCTCACCGCAAGATTTAGTTAAAATGATTGTTGAAAAAGCAATTAAAATGGCTAATATGATGGATGTTAAAATTTTAGGTTTAGTAGAAAATATGAGTTATATTAAATGTCCATGCTGCGATGAAAAAATTCAAGTTTTTGGGGAATCTAAAATTGATGAGATTGCAAAGGAATATCATTTAAATGTTTTAGCTAAATTACCAATTGAAAATAATATTACCAAAGCCATTGATAATGGAACAATCGAAAATGTGGAATTACCAGATTTATCAGAAGCAATAAAAGTTTTAAAAGAGTTAAATAATGTTAAAAAATTAGTTAAAATGCATTTAAAATAAAAAGAAAACAACCGTTTTCTTTTTTTTATTGGTATAAAATTCCATAAAATTATCACAATAAGGTTTGAAGGTGATAAATATGGATAGAAGAAATTGGTATAATGATTTACCATATGAGCAAGTAATCAAAATGTTAACTCTTAGAGGTGATTTTAAACTACTTGCATACGATTTAGTTTTTAAGCATATGCCATCATTAGATGGTATAGGAAACAGTTTTAATAAGCGTTTATTATATGATTACGGGCGTATTCTAGCACAAGAAGTCATAAAACAAAATAAAACGACATTAGTAGGATTAAAGGCGAGTATCAACAGTCCTTTTTATCACGAAAAGTTATTATCAGAAGATCCTCAAGCAGCTTCCTTTTTACTAAATCACTTAATAAAAGGATTAAAAGAATATAATTTAGGAATTTTATTAGCAGGATATGGTTTATTAACAGATCAATTAGATAAAATGGCAATTATTGATAAGCGATTATTATATGATTTTTATTTAAAACCTTTACTTGATAATCTAGATTTGGTTGATGGCGTTATCACTGAAGTAAACTTAATTAATGGCGAGGTTTTTCATAAAAATACCTTTAGTAAACAACGCTTGCAAAACAAAATTGTTGCTTCGAAATACGATATAATAACGATTGATCAAATTAATGACTATACTTTAATTTTAACTGATGCCAACTATTTACAACAGCTTTTTTCTATGTTAGAAGTTGAATATGAAAAAATAAAAGATAAAGCATATCAAAACGGTAATTTAAAACGAACTTTAAATAATATTTATGATAAACAATTAGAAGATGAAACCCTTAATAAAATAGCTTTAGAAGGAATTTGTCTTCTACGTAATGATAATAATATTTTACCGATAAAAAAAACATGTTCTATTGTAATAGGACAATCAATTAATAAATTTGATGATATCGTAAACGGTTGTTTTTATGATGATATCGATAGTTATACTAATAATTATAAGATTTTTGATTTTAAACAGGATGATTATCAAATAAAACAATTTAAAAAAGAATACGACAAATATAAATATAAAATTATTTTTTATGAGTATGAGGAAAAAACATTTGTAGAATTAAAACTTCTATTAAAAGAAAAAAAAGGTGATGTAATAGTTGTAGTTTTAAATGCGCCATTTTATGATACTATTTTAGATGAATTAAAAACTATAATTTTCCTTCCAAATTTAGGTGTTAAAACATATAAAGCTTTAATGAAACTCTTATATGGTGAAGATAATTTTAGTGGTCGGTTATCATATACGTGGGGAAAAATGTCGATTGATGAAAGTAAAAAACAATTGTTATATAAATCGAGTGTAAATCATGGATACCACTATTTTTATAAATATAATCAAAAAGTTTACTTTCCTTTTTCATCAGGAATGTCTTATTCTACATATACATATGAAAATCTAGAAGTTAGTAAAAACTTTTTATACAAGCATGATCGTATAAAGGTTTGTATTCAAGTAAAAAATTGTAGTTTAATGCAAGGTTTACAAACGGTTTTTTTATTTATTAAATATCCCGATAAACAAATTTATAATGAAGGTATAAAATTATTAGATTTTCAGAAGTGTAGTTTTAAAAAAGATGAGAAAAAGGTGTTAGAATTTTTTATTAATTATGAAGATTTACAATTTTATAATGACTATACCAATACAAAAGAGGTTATGGATGGTGTATATCAAATTATTATTGGTGAAGGGTTAAATGGGCAATGTTTAAATGCGCAAATACAAGTTTTTTCTAATAAAAATACTTATTTTTCTAAAGAAATAACTTCTTTTTATAATAACGAAGAAAAATTGGATATTACCGATGAAGTACTTTATCGACGTGTAGGAATTCCTTGGAATATAAAGGTAAAAAAGTATAATGAATTTAGTAAAATTGTCGAATTAGAAAATCATTTTTTTACACAAGGATTTTATCATAAATTAATTAAGGGGAAAAAAGATAGTGAAGTTATTAAAATAGATAATTTACCGTTGATAAGTTTAATGCGTTTAGAAAAATTTAATCAAAGACGGCTTAATAGAATAATAAGCTATTTAAATAAAGATTTTTTAACTATTAAATAATCAAAAAAACTTTACTTTTATAAATTAAATTGAGTATAATGTATGAGGAGGGATTAAAATGAAAAATGAATATTTGCTAAAAGTTTACAATGATCTTTTAATAAGAAATAAAGATGAAAAAGAGTTTTTACAAGCTGTATATGAAGTATTATCGTCACTGGAAAAAGTGATTGAGAAAGACTCTTCCTATGAAAAATTAGGAATTATCGAACGAATGGTTGAACCTGATCGTCAGATTATGTTTCGTGTTCCTTGGGTTAATGATGAAGGAAAAGTATGTGTGAATCGTGGATATCGCATTCAATTTAATAATGCTATTGGACCATATAAAGGTGGATTAAGATTTCATCCATCGGTTAATTTATCGATAATAAAATTTTTGGGATTTGAACAAGTCTTTAAAAACTCCTTAACAACACTGCCAATGGGTGGAGCTAAGGGGGGATCAGATTTTGATCCAAAAGGAAAAAGTGATGGGGAAATTATGCGCTTTTGCCAATCTTTTATGCAAGAACTACAACGCCATATAGGACAATTTACGGATGTTCCAGCAGGAGATATCGGAGTTGGAGCTAGAGAAATTGGATACATGTTTGGACAATATAAAAAAATTAGAAATGAATTTGAAGGTGTATTAACAGGAAAGGGACTAGCTTATGGTGGGTCTTTAATTCGTCCTGAAGCAACAGGATATGGATTATGTTATTTTGCAAGTGAATCATTAAAAGTAATGCGCAATGATTCATTTAAAGGAAAAAAAGTAGTTATTTCTGGAAGTGGAAATGTAGCTATTTATGCTGCTTATAAAGCTATAGAATTAGGAGCTAGTGTAATAGCTATGTCGGATTCTAAAGGATATATTTACAACGAAAAGGGATTAAATATTGATTATATCAAAGAAATTAAAGAAGTTAAACGAGGAAGAATTGAAGAATATTTACAATTCGATAATAATACGGAATATCAACAAGGAAAAGTTTGGACAAATATTAAGTGTGATATCGCTTTACCATGTGCAACTCAAAATGAATTAGAATTAAATGATATCAAAAAGTTATATGATAATGGATGTTTCGCTGTTTATGAAGGAGCTAATATGCCACTAACAAATGATGCAGTTGATTTTGTTATAAAAAATAAAATGTTATATGGACCTGGTAAAGCAGCAAATGCGGGTGGTGTTTTAACAAGCGGACTAGAAATGACCCAAAATTCACTACGAATGTCATGGACGAAAGAAGAAGTTGATACGAAGCTAGAACAGCTAATGCGTGGAATTTTTCATAATTGTTATGAAACAGCTAAAAAATATGCTGATGAATATGATATCAAAACAGGAGCTAATATCGCTTCATTTATTAAAGTAGCTGAAGCGATGAAAGCTTATGGAATATATTAATTTTCATGACAAAAGTTTTAACGATTAATGATATATCTTGTGTTGGAAGATGCTCTTATGCGGTTATTTTACCTATTTTATCGCATTTTAAAATGGAAGTAAATCTTTTACCAACTGCCTTACTTTCAGCACATACGGGTTTTAAAGGGTCAAAGATAATTGATTTAACTTCACAATTAGAGGCTTTTTATGATCATTTTAAAGGATTAAATGCATCTTATGATATTATTTTAACGGGGTATTTATTAAATTCAAAACAACTTGATTTTATAATTGATATAACAAAAAAATCTCATAGTCTAATCATTGTTGACCCTGTAATGGCGGATAATGGAAAATTTTATTCTCATTTTGATATGCAATATGCGAATAAAATGTGGCAATTATGTAAACAATCAGATATCATTATTCCCAATATCACGGAATTATTTTTTCTTCTTAATAGACCATATAATGATAATTACACGATTGAAGATATCCAACAGATGATTAAAATCGTATCTGAAAATGGAATTAAAAAAGGAATTATTACAGGAGTTAGTTTTGACTTTAATAAGTTTGGCATTGTTTGTTTTGAAAAAGATACTATCAAGATAATTGCCAAAGAAAAAATCCCTGTAAATTATGCAGGGACGGGAGATATTTTTGCAAGCGTATTTGTTGGTTATTATAAGCAAACAAATAATTTTTTTACAGCCTGCCAAAAAGCAATAGACTGGATTTATCTAGTTATTAAAGAGACATATTTAAGTAATAATGATCCACGTTTTGGTGTTCCGTTTGAAAAATATTTAGATAAAATTTAGACCATTTCAATGGTCTATTTTTTATTAAACCACAATTTCACTTGATCAATATAGATTCTAATTAACGATTTAAAGATGAATTTATCATTTTTAGCATCTAATTTTAAAAAGGTTCTAAAAAGACGAAATAAATTATTGGTTAAATTTTCTTGTAAGTCATATAAATCTTTAATATCTAAGACATCAAACACTTCAAAAATACATTTAGCTAAATATCTAACTTGATTAAAATTATCGACCAGCCAGTGTTCGACATTTAAGGAAAAAGATTTAGAAAAACGAGAAATATCTTTTACATAAATAAAATCAGAACCTTTTACTAACCATGAATGTAGGTCATGTTGCATAATACCTCTTGCGTTGGATTTGATCGTTAAATATTTTTCTGGAAGTTTTAAAATAGTACCAATTAAACATGTTTCTGGGACAATTTTAATAATTTTATCGCGTGTTTGTAGATATTTTTTATTTTGATAAAACTCTTTTTTAAAACCTAATCCGTCAAAGTCATAAATTTTTTCAATATGGTTTTTTAATTTTTCTTTTTGCATACATGCGGCATATACCGCTAAGTGTCCACCTTTGGAATGGCCTCCCACAATAATTTTTTTATTTGGGAAAAGTAATATCATTTTAGTTAAATATTCTTTAGCTTGAATTAAAGATTTATTATATTTTTGCATAACAAAATTAACGTCTTCTTTCCACCCACAAATAAAAGTATCTGTCCCTCGATAACATACATAAATAAAATCTTTAAAAATAAAAGTCATCGCACAAAATTGAGTTGGTCTTTTGTGGTTGATGATATTTAAATAATAATCAAGATAGCATCTATTGAATCTTTTTGAATTATTAATCGCATTTACTAATCGGATGTTTTGTTTAAAGCAAAGGGTATGTCTTAAAAGGTGAGGTTGATTTTTTTTAAGTAACGTTTTTAAACCAAATGGCCGATAAAAAATAGTTTGATCATAATTTAAATAACCGATTTGTGTTAAAACAATTAAATCGACAACATTATGATTTTTAAATGAAATCATTTTCTGATTTTTTAAAACATAATCAGTAATATTCGTCATAAAAAATCACCCCTTATATCTTATATTATAACGTAAAATAGATAAATAAAAAAGTAAAAACTGTAAATAATATTACTGGTGATAGCTATTTCAACAACAAAAATTGAAAAAAAAGAAAAAGAAATTAAAAAGTTGTTTCAAAATGATGACTCTTTTTTAACAAAAGATGTATATAGTGCATACGATAAGAAATTGTTATGCAAAATATGCTTTATTAATGGATTGTCCAATCCTAATTTAATAGGAGAACTAATCATTAAACCTTTACTGGCCTATGGCGATGTAAAAAACTTTATTACAACGGGAAATATCGCATTTGAAAAAGATCTTGATAAAGCAATTAATAAAATGCTTACTGGTGATTGTATTGTTTTAACTTCTGATGATGAATATTTAATTGTTGATGTTAAAAACAATATTTTTCGTAGTGTTAGTGAACCGGTTAATGAGAGTTTGATAAACGGTCCACGTGATGGTTTTATCGAAAATATTTTAATTAATGTCTCGCTTGTTAGAAGACGAATTAGAACTCACAAATTTAAAGTAAATTATATTACTTTAAATAGTAATGATAATGGAATGATTGCTTTGGTTTATGTTGAGGATATCGTTGATCAAAAAGCACTGTCTTTAATTAAAAAACGAATCAATAATAACCTTGATTCTTTATCAATCGATTCTAATTTGTTACGCGATCGTATAACTGATTTTTACTTAAGTCCTTATAAAGGGATAGGTGATACCGAAAGACCTGATGTATTAGCTTTTAAGTTATTAGAAGGAAAAATCGGCATTATTTGTGATGGTAGTCCCATGGTTTTATATGCCCCTTATTTATTTTATGAAAATTTTCATACTGTTGATGACTACTATGTAAACTACCTTTATGCTTCAGTAAATCGAATAATTCGCTTTACTGGATACTTTTTGTCAATTGTTTTACCTGGAGCATATATTTGTTTAATTACTTATCATCAAGAGTTAATTCCCACAAAGCTTGCCTTATCGATTCAATCATCACGACAAGGGGTACCTTTTCCTTCAACTCTAGAAGTTCTGGTATTACAATTAGCATTTGAAGTTTTAAAAGAGGCGGGAACTAAAATTCCCACTGCTTTAGGGACAAGTTTAAGTATTGTAGGAACATTAATTATTGGTCAGGCGACAGTTGAGGCTAAATTAATTAGTATTTCTTCAGTTATAGTTGTCGCATTAGCGAGTGTTACAGGTTTAATTAATCGAAAATTAAATACATCGACTATTATCTTTCGCCTTTTTTTAATTATAATGTCAGCTTTATTAGGAATTAATGGGTTAATTATTGGATCGCTTTTATTAGTTATATATGTTAATTCACTTGAATCTTTTGAAAGAAATTACGTTACAGAAATGTTTTCATTTAATGTTTTACATGTTAGTAAAACATATTTTAAATATCCAAATCGAAAAAAGGAGTAGTTGTGATGCGTAAACTAATAATGGTGTTTTTGCTTTTTTTTATAACAGGATGCGGTAAACATGAAATAGAAGATTATAAGATTGTTTCTGGAATTGCAATTGATTTTCAAGATAACAATTATAACTTGACTTTAGAAGTAGTAAAAGGGGAGAAAACTGATGCTGATTTTAAAGCGGAAATTGTAAAAAGTAGTGGTGAAAGTTTAAATATGGCGATTAAAGATGCCGATGCTAAAATGACTAATCACCCATATTTATCACATTTAGGGGTAATTATAATTGGTAAAACTGCTTTAGAAAAGATGTCTGATATTCTTAACTTTCTTTTAGACAGTCCTTATATTAGGTTTAATACTTTCATAATAATCGCTAAAGATGAAGCTAGTTTGTTATTTGAAAATGATGTCCAGAATGTAAAATCATTTAATATTAAAAGTAGTATTGAAAAAAAACTTGATAAATCACCATTGAAAACGGCTGATTTTCATCGAATTATGGAGGTTGTCAGAAATGATAAACAAGCATTAATTATTCCACTGGTAGACGAAGATTTATTAGTAAGTGGAGGAGCTATTTTCGATGGATATGAATATCAGTTTGATTTATTAGAAGATTATTTAGATTATATTGAAATAATAGATGGTAATTTTAAAAATAGTTTTATTAAATTAGGAGAATTTTTTCCTAAAGTCGAACTTAGTAAATCTAAAAAAAAGATTAATTTGAAAGAAATTATAATTGATTTAGAAATTCAAATTGCTTTTCTAGCAACTAAAAAACCCGATATAGAAGAAATGAATCAACTTAAAAAAGAGTTAATTGATAATCTTAATACTACATTTAAAAATCTCCAAAATCAAAAATTAGATCCATTAGGATTAATGGAATTATTTTATAAAAGATACCCCGTTCAGTTTCTTAATATACAAGATATTAAAACATTTTATCGTCAAATACCTATCATTTTAAATGTTACAATTAAAGTAAAAGAAAGCGGGTTTGCTAAATGAAAATTAAATATCATCAAGGTATTGCGATTATGGTTTTGTCTTCTTTGGCAAATACCGTATTAGAAATAGCTAACAAGGGGCGTCATGCTTATCAAGGATTAATTATAGCGTATTTAATTAGCTTTCTTTTAGCCTCTATCTATACAAAAATTTTACAAAAATATTCAGATACAAGTTTTTTTAAAATACTTACAAATTCTAAATTTAAATTAATAAGTAAAATGGTAATTTTAATTATAATGCTTATTCTTGTTGTTGAGATAAATTTTGTGATTAATAACTATTTAAATTTTGTTACAGGAGTAGATTTAGTCAGTGTTAAAAAAAATTTATTATTTTTCTTAATTATTATACTGTTATCTTATTTTACAAAACAAACTGTAAAAACTTTTGCACGAACAAGTGTGGTTTTATTTATTATTATTATAATTTTTTTATCACTTTTAGGAATATCCAGTATAAATCTTTTTTCGATTAATAATATTTTACCAATTATACCAGTATATGTAGAAGATTTAATGAAAAATATAAATTATTTTCTTTATAGACCTTTTATCGAATCATTTTTCTTATTATCTTTTTTCCTAAATTTAGAAAAAGGCAAAGATAAAATTTTTTATAAAAGCCATTTAATTACTTTTATCATTTTTTTTATTTTAATTATTATGTGTTTAGGAATTTTAGGTGAAAATTTTATCACCTCCTTAAAATATCCGTTATTTACTTCAATTGGAATAATCGAAGTACTAGATTTTTTATCACGATTAGAATCAATTAGTGTTGTGATTTTTTTATCAACGATGTTAATTAAACTTTATGTTTATTGGTATTTATTTAAAGATGGATTAAAAAAATTATTTAATAAAGATGCTATTAGTCATTTTCTTTTTGTAATTATTCTATTAGTAGCAATGTTTATGTTAAATTATGTAAAAATAAATCCGGATTCTACTTTTTATGGTACAATAATAATAGGAATAACAGTTGTAGTACCAACTGTGCTTTGTTTTAGAAAGGAAGGAATAAAATGACTGAATATTTCAAAAATAAACAAGAGTTAAAAAAACGTTTAATACAAATATTAGTATATTTTTTTATTTATTTGTTTTTAGTTTTTTTCTTTGAACAAACACCGTTAACTAAGTATCGTGTTATTGCGTTTTTTGTTGAAATCGTCTTTTTAATTATTTTATTTAATTGCCTTTATAATTTAATTAAATATATCTTGTCAAAAGATATTATTTTAACACTTAAAGATGATTTATTAGTGATTCATAAACGTAATAAAGATATCTTGGTTAATTATCATGATATTATTGCTATAGAATACAAGCCATCTTTAGTATTTAAAAATAAAATCCGACATAGTGGTAATTTATATATCAAAACTACTCTTAAAAAATATCGAATCAAATTTGTTAATCGTGCTAATGATATTTGTCGTCAAATATCAAGTAAAATCAAATAACGCTATATATTAAATGCAAATATTGTCATAATATGTAAAATGTTATATAATAATGAATATATTATAAGTAATGAATGGATGTGCAGATATGATTGAAAAGATTATTAGTTCAGATGAAACAATTCAAGAAGAAAGTAACACTTTTGCCAAAGGCGAATGTTTTTATAAATATTTAACAATTTTTATTATTGGTAGTTTATTAGGCGTTATTTATGAAGATATCCTTCATTTAATGAAAACAGGAGAATTTATGACCCATCGTGGGGAAATGTTTTTACCCCTAAATCCTCTTTATGGTTTTGGAATTATGCTTTTAATGGTCGGATTAAGCAAGATTAAAGAATGGTATCACTGCATTGTCTATGGTTCAATTGTTGGTGGTGGAATTGAATATTTTGCTTCATGGGGATTAGAACTTATCAGCGGACAAATCGCATGGGACTATTCGCATTTACCAACTAATATTGATGGAAGAACGACTGTTTATATTGCGCTATTTTGGGGTGTATGCGGTTTTTTATTAGCTAAATTTGTTTATCCGTATCTAGCTTGCTTTATTGAAAGTTGGCCTAAAAAAATTGCCACCATCATTATTAAAACCATTTGGATTGTGATGATCATCGATATGGTTGTAAGTTATTTAGTTTTATCAAGACAAATGCTTAGAAGTAAAGGTTATGAAAGCTTTACTTTTATTGGTGAAACAATTGATAGAGTATTTACTGATGAAAGGATTGAAGTGTTTTTTCCTAATATGAGAACACAAGTAAAAGAATAACATGTTAACATTATTACAAGTTTTAGATTTAATATTTCTAGGAATCATTTTCGTTATTTTAATCATTTTTATTAAAATTATTTTATCAAATAAGCAATCAGTTAATAATGTTTTAGCAAATGAGAAGAAAAATGATTATGCTATTTTGATTCCAGCTCGATATGAGTCAAAAGTGATTGCTAATTTATTAGATAGTATTAAAAATCAAACATATAAAATTGCTTTTCAAGATGTTTATATCATTGTAGAATCTGAAGAAGATGAAACAGTAACCATCGCTAAAAAGTATGGAGCAAGCATTTTTTTAAGAACAGATTTAACTAAACAACGTAAAGGTTATGCCTTAGATGAATGTTTAAAAATGATTTTAGAAAAAGAAAAAAAATATGATGCATTTTTCATCTTTGATGCTGATAATACTCTATCAAAAGATTTTATTCAAAAAATGAATTACTGTTTTAATTCTGGGTATGATGTTGCATCGGGATATCGAAGTGTTAATAATTGGGATGTAAACCGTATAAGTGTTTGTTCAGGATTAACATTTACAATGCTTAATCAAATTGGTAATCGGATGCGTGTAAATAAAAAACAAGGAATTACTGTTTTTGGAACTGGGTTTTACATTAGCTATGATATTATCAAAAAATTAGGTGGGTATCCATTTCATTCGTTAACAGAAGATTATGAATTAAGTTTATATTTAACACAAAACAAGGTGAAATCAATCTATTATGAAGATGCAATATTTTATGATGAACAACCGACCTCATATAAACAGTCGAAAAAACAACGATTACGTTGGTGTAAAGGATATTTTGAAGCACGAAAGAAGTTTAAAAAAGATCGTTTTCAAAAGTCATTATCAATTCTTCCTATTGTGGCTTTAGTTGTTTATGTCGTCTTATATGTTTTTTTAATGTTTATTTTAGCGGCCTTTAATGTAAGTGATTTACGCTTTGCCTTTATATTTAGATTAATTGCTACATTATTTTTCTTATACATGGCATTATTGCTTTTCACATTATATCTTTTAAATATTGAAAAAAGCAAGATGAAGTTTAAAAGTTGTTTGAAAGCCATTTTTTATAATCCTTTTTTCCTAGCGGAATATGCGATTATAGCAGTTAAAGCATTATGTGTAAAAGATGTAAAATGGGATCGAATTGATCATAACGGATCGTAAAAAGGAAAGGTGAATGTCTAGCAATGCAAATACCAGATATTTTAATGATAATAGCAGTTATTTTAATTTTTGCCTTAATTTTGAAAATTTTAAAAGTAAGTCTTAAAATGATTATAAAAACCGTTATTAATGCTATAATAGGTGCAATAGTATTATACTTAATTAACTTTATTCCTAATGTGAATATTGAAATAAACTTATTATCGAGTATTTTAGTTGGAACATTAGGTTTACTTGGTGTTTTAATTACCTTAATTATGAGTATGATAAAATAAAAAAAGCTGATGAACAAATGTTCAATCAGTTTTTTTCTTAATTATGTTAGTTTTATATTTTATTATATAATATTTAAATCGTAGATTAATTTAATTATAAATGATATTTTTTTCATATTATTTTAAATATAAAAAAGCTTTCATCTTTTTTATTTAAAAAAATAAAGAAAATTAAGCAAATTTATGGTATACTATTTATAGACGTTAGATTTATAGTTAAATGACTGCTAGCTATATAGCAGTTTTTTTCACGAAAAGGAGGAAACATAATGATAAAAAGTTTTTTATATGAACTTGATAGAACAAACCGAAAA
Source organism: uncultured Anaeroplasmataceae bacterium (assembly GCA_944325695.1). GTDB lineage: Bacteria > Bacillota_I > Bacilli_A > Acholeplasmatales > Anaeroplasmataceae > UBA3384. The sequence continues at coordinate 65,270 of CALVBA010000003.1, read as the reverse complement.
ACAATTTGCGGTGTTGTTGAAAATGATGAAATTGTTGAAAATAAAGAAAGTGACACTTTTAAAACGAATTTATTTTCTACGTATAAACTAAAAGAAGATGAACGTATATCAGAAAATACGGGAAAGCTTTACTATTGCTATTTAATTAATCCAACGAAGGAAATTAGTTATATTGATGTGTCAATCTCTAAAGCAGGGGTTACTGTTAAATTAACAAACAAAATTGCTTTTGCTACACCCCTTAGTAAAAAAGTTATATTAGCTATTTTAGACCATTTCAATTATTTTGAATTAGAAGATTTTAAACTTATTGAAAGCGGGTATATTATCAATCGTCATGGTGAAAAACGTGATTTATTAGAAAAACATTTTAAAAACATTAAAGATGATAGTTATTGCCAAATTATTGAAGATGGAATCAGTTTTTATGTAGCTAAAGATGAAGATGGATATTATTTAGAGGAAGATTTTATCAAAGCTTGTAAGGTTAATCATAAAGATATTCGTAATATTTTACTGTTAAATGAATTTATTACAGTTGATACACCAAAAGAGATGTTATCTTTTGCGGAATTTAAATGTTTTAAAGGAATAAATTCATATGTTTTATATACTTATAAACCAATTCGTATTTCTTTTTCCGATAATATATTAGAAGTTATGACAGATACAACGCTACAAATAACAGATCGATTATTAAATAGTAAAGATGTTTATCAATTAGGAACAGAAATTATTGATTTATTATATAAACCTGCTACTGGACAAACATTTACTTTAGAATTTAATGGTAGATTTGTTGTTAAAAAGGATAATTCGTATGTATTAGTAGATAATCCAGCTTTAGCTTCATTAATCGACGAGAGTGAAATCACATTATTCAAAAAAGCAATGGCATTATTTAGAAATGAAGTAACAATCAATACATATTTTAATCAACTAATGTATTTATATCAATTAGATGAAGAAAATTACAAGGTTACATCTTCTAAAGTAAATGAATTTATTAGTGCTAAGATTATTCTTAAACATACTTTTGACAAGTTTATTGCGACTTTTTTAAATTTTAATCCGTTAAAAACAACAGGAAATATTGCGATTTTAAATGATAAATTTATCGAGATTAAATTTATCTCTAAACAAGATTTTGTAATTAAGTTCCATGATGATGCTTATCATGCAACACTACTAACATTAGAAGAAGTAAATAGCTTACAAGATGTATTAAAAGAAAAATTTGTTTTACGAGAAATTCGTAATATTCCTAATCCGCTTGTTTATGATGATAGTAAAAAAAGCGATGTATGCCAATACTATAGTGATTTATTAGATACTATTGCTAGTCGTCAATGCGATTTAACGACTGTAATTGATGATAAAGAATTAAAAGTATTTAGTGAAAAAGGATCATTTGAATATTTGCGCCGTAATTTTCCTAAAACATATTTAGATGCTAAAATGTTATTTACTAAAATTTTTGCAGCTAAAAAAGTAAAAAATTTATTAATTGTTGGCGATAGTTGTCATATTGAGCTATTAGCATTAAATGATATTTGCCAGGAGAAAGTTAATGTTTCATTAATTTCTAACAGCAAGTGGGGTCATAAATTAACATTTAAAAAGAATAATAATGTTAGTATTAATGGTAACTATCGTTTTGATTTCGCTTATGCCAATAAGTTATTTTTAAAACAATTTGATGCTATTTTCTTTACACGAAGTTTTATTGGTACTAAGGATAATTTTAGAATTATTCAAGCACTAAAAAATGATCTACAAGATATGTTATATGCTAATATTCGTGTCTTTAATGATGGACCAATTAACGATCCTTTTTACGCTTGTTATAAAAAAGATAACATTAGTCGTAAATACTTTAAACATGATCAAGATGTTTTAGAAAAACTATTTGGATTATCAGATGCTTTCTTACAAAATAATGTTTATAACAAAACGGATAAAAAACCAATTATTCCGGCGTTTGATAATAAAGCATCATATTACACACTAGTTAAAATAGAAAATAAAAAAATTATTGATTTAAATCAAAAATAGGGAGTTTTTATATGTTAAAACGATTTTTAAAATATTATAAGCCACATAAAAAAATGTTTTTTTTAGACATGTTGGCATCATTATTCATTTCAGTTATCGGGATGCTTTATCCAATCATAACAAGAAAGATGTTAAATGACTTAATTCCAAATCAAAAAATACGTTTAATCGTTATTTTCAGTGTGACATTATTTGTTTTATATGTGATTAGAATGTTTTTACGTTATTTCGTTCAATATTACGGACATGTTATCGGTGTTAAAATGCAATCAGCTATGCGTTTAGACATGTTTAAAAAATTACAAAGATTACCATATTCATTTTATGATCAACATGAAACTGGAAAAATCATGTCACGAATGACAAATGATTTAATGGATGTAAGTGAATTAGCACACCATGGACCAGAAAATATTATTATTTGTTCGACTATGGCGATTGCTTCTTTTATTTACTTAGCAACGATTAACTTATTATTAACGTTAATTATTTTTGCTTGTGTTCCAATTTTAGGAATAATTACTTTAAAACTTCAGGGGAAGATGAAAGCTTCTTTCATGCAATCACGAATCGATACTGCTTCTATTAATGCGAGTTTAGAAAGTAGTATTACAGGGATTCGTGTTACTAAAGCTTTTACTAATCAAGAATTAGAAGAAGAAAAGTTTGAAGTTAATAATAAAAGCTATGTTAAATCACGTAGTAAAGCTTATAAAGCAATGGGACAATTCCATTCATCTACTAATTTTGTAACTGATATTTTTAATGTTATTGTTTTATTAGCAGGGGGAGTATTTCTTTACAATAATCTTATTTTAATAGGTGATTACACGACATTTATTATTTCAGTTAACTTATTTATTACACCATTTATAACACTAATTAACTTTAATGAACAATATCAAAATGGGGTTACAGGATTTAAACGTTTCTTAGATATTATGGATGAAAAAGAAGAAGTCGAAAATCCAAATGCTATAGAATTAAATGCTGTTAAAGGTGATATCAAAATTGATAATGTATACTTTTCATATGACTCATCTAAAGGAATTCTAAAAGGTTTATCGCTTGATATTAAAAGCGGAGAAAAACTGGCTTTGGTTGGTCCTTCCGGTGGAGGGAAAACAACTATTTGTCATTTAATTCCACATTTCTATCAGTTAACAAGCGGTGATATTTTAATTGATGGAACGTCAATTTCGAATATTAAATTAGATTCATTACGTCAAAATATTGGGATTGTTCAACAAGATGTTTTCTTGTTTGCGGGTACGATTAAAGAAAATATCTTGTACGGACGATTAGATGCAACAGATGAAGAAGTTTACGAGGCTGCTAAAAAAGCTAATATTCACAATTACATTATGTCATTAGAAAACGGATATGACACACAAGTTGGGGAACGTGGTGTTCGTCTAAGTGGAGGACAAAAACAACGTATTTCGATCGCTCGTGTTTTCCTTAAAAACCCTCGTATTTTAATTTTAGATGAAGCGACAAGTGCATTGGATAATACAACAGAAATTTTAATTCAAAAAGCGTTGGATGAATTATGTGTAGGAAGAACAACTATTGTTGTTGCACATCGTCTTTCGACAATTAAAAATGCTTCTAAGATTGCTGTTATTAGTGGTGGGGTAATAAAAGAGTATGGAAGTCATGATGAATTAATCGCTTTAGATGGAATGTATAAAGAATTATACGAATTACAATTTAAATTAACAACAGAAGGAATCTAAGACATGAGAAATCATGTCTTTTTTTCATAATATATATCAATATTTTTTAGTAACACAAATAATTAAAAAAATGATTTTTTATTGCTTTTTTGTTAGTAAAATGTAAAATATTATAATGAGGAGTGGTAAATTATGGAACATTTAATTAAAGCCTTTTTACAGAAAATAAAAGAGTTTAATTTTGAAAAACAAGCTGATTTTTTTATCATAAACAAGTTAAATGTTCTTTTATATATTATCGCTTTTATAATCTTAATCTGTATTTTATTACACCTAGAAGCAAAAAGACGTAAAAATATTTTTTACCGTTATTGTAATTTACGTAAAACGATGCGTTATAAAGATGTTAAAAAATTTTTTAAAGGACTTAAAATATATAAAAAAACACGTTATACATTAGAATATCGAGTGATGTTTACTCGTAAAGATGGAGCACATTTAACGTTATTTTTTGATAATAAAAGACGTCTTAGTGATTATGAAATCTACGAAATTAATAAACGACAATTTATAAAAGGAATTTAAACAATTATCAAAGGAGAACTTTAGATGGAAAAATGGGATTTATATACAGTTGATAGAAAAAAAACATCTCAAACGATGATTCGTGGGGATAAAATACCAGACGGATTGTATCGTTTAGCTATACATGTGTGTATTTTTAATAGTGAAGGTAAAATGTTAATTCAAAAGCGACAATCTTCTAAAGATACTTGGCCTAATAAGTGGGATGTAACTGTTGCTGGATCGGCAATTTCTGGAGAAACAAGCATTATGGCTGCAGAAAGAGAAGTATATGAGGAATTAGGATTAAAGATTTGTTTAGCTAATAAAAGTCCTTCACTGACAATAAACTTTAATGAAGGATTTATTGATGTCTATTTACTTAATATGGACTTAGATCTTGACACTTTAAAATTACAAGATGAAGAAGTAAAGGCCGTATCATGGGCAAATATAGATGAAATTAAAACGATGATTAAAGAAAAAAAATTTATTCCCTACTATAATAGTTTAATTGATTTATTATTTGATATGCGTAATCAATTTGGTTCAATAAAAAAGTAAAAAAGCGGTATATTTTTGATATATCGCTTTTATTTTATAGATAATTATTCAATTTTTGACATTGCTTCTTTGTTGAAATGTCCACGAGTGTCTGTTTGATTGTTAAAGAATTTTTGTGTTGTTTTATGATTTAATTTATTTAAAACATTATTTAAAATTTCTTTAGATTCATCATAAGTTTCGATTGTCAATTGTACACGGAAGAAGTTAATATGTTTAATATAATCTAATTCATCGATTAAGTTTAATACTTTTCCATTTAATAAGGTAGTAATACAATCTTTTGAACTTAAAATCGGAAAATACGAGTAATCATCTTTTAAAATGTATTTGTTTTCTCGACATTTACCACATAAATTATTTACTCTTAATGGACAATATTTTGTTTGTAGAAGATGTGTATGACCATAAATAATCATTTCAAGGTTAGGATAACCATCATTTTCTGCATAATAATTTTCTACTAAATTGTCAATTTGTTGTTTATTTATTTCATGAGATAAGGTAATTTTATGAACACCTAATTGATGAAGTTTATAAACAGCTTTATGATTTACAACATTTAATGAGAAATCAGATGTTATATTTTTACCTTGGTAATGTTTTATTCCGTTATAACCACAAACTAAAACATCATCTAAGTTATCATTAAAGATAGTGTCATTGCGTCGAATTACATTTTCATAATAGTAATTTTTAATACCTAATTCTTGGCATGCTTTAACATGATCCGAATTTTCACAATATACAATAAGTTGTGGTTCGTGTTGGTTAAAAGCAATCTTTTGATGAGGTAGAACTTTTTTTTCTACTTGGCGTGGTTTAAGCCGTTGATCATTTAATTTTTCGATTAAATTACGACGTAATTCATTTAATTTAGATGATGGAATAAAAACATCTTCAGATACATTAACTTCTAAATGATCGATTATATATGGGGTATCATTTAAACGATTTAATTGTTTGAAAAGACTATCGTAAGTTGTTTTACTTTTTTGTGATTGTTCTAAGATAAAATCAGAGGTAATACTTTCAAAATAATCTTCAAAAGCAACCGATAAAGTCAAAGGTGTTCCTACTTTTCCATCGATATATAAAGCAATAGGGAAACGTTTAAATTGTTTAGGATATGTTTTATTTAATTCGTCATTAAATTTATTATCGCGTGTTTTAAATACTTTATCACCTACTAAAACAGGCTCTTTAATTTCTAAAATGCAAGTTTTATCTGCTGAATTAATTAAATTCATGTTTTTATCATACATTTTAATTACAGGATAATTAACTTCCTCTTTAGAAGCAATTCTAATCTGATCGTTTTGATTTAGGGTATCAATTAAGTTAATCGTATAGCGATTTTTATTTTTTTTAGCGATATATCCAATTTCATATCCATGATGATTTGGTTTTAAAACATTAATAACATTTCTCTTATCTTCATTAAAAATATAACCTTTAGTAAATGTACGATTAAATGTTTTACGTAAGTTTTTATCGATTTTCTTAAAATCTGGTTGAGGATTATCTAATGCTTCTCGATAACTACGTACAATATTAGCGACATATTCTGGTTCTTTCATCCGACCTTCAATTTTTAAAGAATCGGCAATTTTTAATTCATTAATATGTTCGATGGTATTTAAATCCTTCATACTTAAAATATAAGAAGTACCATATGAGATATTATTGGTAACATCGATTAACTCATATGGTTTTCGACATGAACCAACACATCTTCCACGATTTCCGCTTCGATAACCAAGTAACCCACTCATCAAGCAATTTCCACTATAAGAAACACATAATGCTCCATGAACAAAAATTTCAATTGGCATTTTAGAAACTTTTTTAATCTCTTTAATTCTACTTATTGGCGTTTCACGTCCTAAAACAGCACGTTTAACACCAATACTTTCTAAAAATTCAACACCATCTAAGTCATCAATTCCCATTTGTGTAGATGCGTGAGCTTCCATTAATGGATAATTTTGGACGATATATTCAATAATTGCTAGATCTTGAGCGATAATTCCATCGATTCCTATTAGATATAAATCATCTATTTGTTTATAAGCATCTTGTAGTTCTTCATCGAAAATGATAGTGTTCATAGTTACATAAACCTTAACATGTCGAAGATGAGCATATTTTACGGCTTCTTTTAACGTTTCAAGATCAAAGTTTTTTGCATAAGCACGGGCACCAAAACGGTTCATTCCTAGGTAAATAGCATCACAACCATTGCTTATAGCGGCCATAAATGCCTCAATATTTCCTGCTGGGGCAAGTAATTCTGTCATTTTTTCAACTCCTTCGATATTCACATCTTATGATTATATCATATTTTTGCTTGAAGTGGTCTATTTTTACTTCATTTACAACGAAAAAGATAAATGTTATAATAAAAATATTATTTAAAAGAAAGTAGATGATTATCAAAATGAATCAAAAATTTTTAAAATATATTATTCCATCAGTAATCGCAAGTATTTTGTCTGGAATCTATGTAATAGTTGATGGTTTTTTTATCGGACAAGTTTTAGGGGATAATGGCTTAGCTGCAATTAATATTTCATGGCCTATTACTTCCTTTATTCAAACATTTGGATTAGCAATTGGAATTTCAAGCGGGATATATATCACCAGTTTAAAGGCTAAGGGAAAAATAAAAGAAGAAGAAAATGTTTTGGGAATGACGCTAGTTATTTTTGTTGTGTTATCGATTTTTTTATCATTATTATGTTTTTTCTTACTTCCTATATTATTACCACTTTTAGGTGCCGACAATATAACATATAACTATGCTTATGATTATATTAAAATTATTTTACTAGGTTCGATTTTTCAAATTTTTGGCTTAGGATTAATTCCCTTACTGCGTAATATTGGTTATGTTAAAATAGCATGCTTTGCGATGATTACCTCATCGTTAATCAATTTTATTGGTGATTATCTTTTTATTTATGTCTTTGATATGGGATTGCAAGGTGTTGCCTTTGCGAGTGTTTTAGGTCAGGCTGCAAGCATGTTAATTGGATTGTGTGTCTTATTAAAGCATTCTAAAAGACGATATCATTTTAATTTACAAATTATTTTAAATTTATTTAAAATGAGTTTAGCACCATACATTCTAAATTTTTCATATGCTATTTTATTAATTATTACTAATTTAGTTTGCAAGAAGCATGGTGGAAATGAAGCTATTGCTTGTTATACATTATTATCATATATCTTATATATAATCAATATGACAGCTAGTGGTTGTGGGGATGGAATTCAACCGCTAATAAGTAATTATCATGCTTTACAAATGACTAAAGAAAAGAAAAGTATTTTAGTTAAAACGTTGAGTTTTTCTTTTATACTAATTTCATTAATGGTTATTGTAATGTATTTATACCACCCCGCATTAGCAGATTTATATAATTTAAGTGATCTTGCTACAATGTTTTATGAAACAGGAATTATTTTTTATTTAATAGGTTTTTTACTTGTTTCAATAATTCGTGTTGGTTGTTGTTATTTATATGCCTGTCAAGATGTAAAAAAAGCTAATTTATTAGTTATTATTGATCCATTATTCTTAGCACCATTATCACTATTTATTTTATCATATTATTTACATGTTCAAGGAATTTGGTTATCTTTTTTATGTACACAAATAATACTTTTATTGTTAACTTTATTATTAATTTATCTAAGTTTTAAAGAGGAAAAATATGTATAAAAGTAAAAATTTAACATATGGAGCAATGATAAGTGCTATAATAGGTTGTTTTTTAATTCTTTTTAAAGGTCCATTAACAACTTCAGATAGTATTTTACTAATTTTTATTTCACCTGTTATCGCATTATACACCCTTAACTATCACTTTAAAGATGGGATTGTTATTATTTGTGTAAACTATATTTTAGCTGTTATATTGTTAAATATAATTAGTGCGACTTTTTTAATCTTACCACACTTGATAATAGGATTTATTTTGGGAATACTTTTTAAAAATAATCAAAACTTTAAAAAAATAACAATTATATTATTTTGGATATCACTTCTTTTAGATATTATTGTAACTTTTGGATTTGGAAATTTGCTTGGGATTGATTTTTTAAGTGAATTAGACCAAATTGCTTTAAATCTTTCTATTATTTTTAATTTAAATTTTGATAAGATTCAAAAAAATTTATATAACGCTATACCTTCAGTTTTATTTTTATATTCGTTTTTGAAGATTATTTTAATAATAAGTTTATTTAAAATTCTAGCTAATCGATTAAATATCTTTGATTTTAAACGACAAATAACAACAATATCATTTAATTTTTGGATATCATTATCGTATTTATTATTATTAGTTTTAGTGTTATTTTTAAATAATTTCTCGACATTTATATCACATTTTTTAAGTTCTATAACTATTATGACATTAAGTTTTTTATCGTTATACATTTTATTGCAAGTAAATATAATTATTAGTAATTACTTTAATAATAAACTGTTACGTGGTATAATAAGTTTACTAGTTATTATATTATTGCCACTTGCGATAATAATTGGCAATATTTTAAATATAATTAAACATAAGAAATATTATTATATTATTATTTAGGAGGGGTAAATAATGAATATTGATATCAAAAAAACGATGCGAATTTTAGGTGTAATTGTTTTAAGTTTACTAACAATCTTTTTATTACAATTAACTTTTGGAAAACAAATCGATACTTTTATTAAAGCTTTTAATAATGTATTTACACCACTTTTAATTGCATTATTTATCAGTTATTTATTAGAACCGGTTTTAAATATTTTTAAAGATAAATTTAAAATCAAACGAAAATGGTTATGTGTTTTATTAACGATGCTTGTTTTGGTAGTTTTTCTCGGGTTATTTTTTTATTTTTTCTTTAACTTTATCTATACTCAAATTGTCATGTTTATCGCTGAAGATTTAGAAACCATTATTAATTCGATAATCGAATATCTTAAAACAAGTGATTTAATTGAAATATTACAAAAGTATTTTAATTTTGAACAAATGCAACCAATTATTATCGATGCTATTTCTATTACCATTAATGTAATTTCTTTTATTTCCGGATTAGTAATTAATATTGTATTAATTCCTGTATTTTTATTTTTCTTTTTATCTGATCGTAGTAAAATTGCTAAAGGTGTTATTAGCGTTGTTCCTACAAAATTTAGGACTCATTTATACGTAATTGGAAAAAGAAGTAATACGGTAGTACACTCATATTTTAGAGGTAAATTAATTTCAATGCTCTTCATTTTTATTTACTTCAGTGTAGCATTTAGTTTAATTGGTTTACAAAAATATGCCTTGTTATTTTCGCTAATCTTAACTGTTTTAGATTTAATACCATATGTTGGACCATTTTTTGGAATCGTCGTTCCAATGTTATATTCTTTGATAATTAAAGATACTTTATTTTTTGGTATTTGGATGCCAGTTGTTATTTTTATTGTTAATGCGATTGGTCAATGGTTACAAAACAATATTATTGTGCCAGTCTTAATTGGAAAGGAAATGCATATTAATGCATTATTAATTTTACTTTCGATGTTATTTTTTGGAGAAATATTAGGTATTTGGGGGATTATATTGGCAATTCCGTTGTGCGGAATTATTAAAGTTATTTTTGAATATTTTAAAGAAGAACGGCTAAAAAATATTAAAATAGATCAAAAATTAGAAGAAGTTATAAAAACAGAATAGTTTTAACACAGCTTTTGCTGTGTTTTTTTATAATTCATAAATATCATTATTAATATTATAAATTGGAATGAAAACGTTTTGCTTTTTTATGATATTATATATTATATAGTAAATAGGAGGATTGTAAAATGAATATAAAAATTGCTTATATCGGTGGAGGTTCTAAACAATGGGCACGCGTATTTATGAATGATTTGGCGTTAACTCCAGATTTATCTGGAGAAATAGCGTTATATGATATTGATAAAGAAGCAGCTATAAGAAATCAACAAATAGGGAAGAAAATAAATGAATCAAAAGATTGTATTTCTAAATGGGATTATAAAGTTTATGATACAATTGATGAAGCATTAAAAAATGCTACGTTTGTTGTTATTTCGATTTTACCGGCAACATTTAAAGAAATGTATAGTGATGTTCATGCTCCTGAAAAATATGGTATTTATCAGGCTGTTGGGGATACAGTTGGACCAGGTGGAATTTTAAGAGCGATGCGTACGGTACCTATTTATGAGGAGTTTGCGCTTAAGATTAAACAAATATGTCCGAATGCATGGGTTATTAACTTTACAAATCCAATGTCTATTTGTACTAAGACATTATATGATGTTTTTCCTGAAATTAAAGCATTTGGATGTTGTCATGAGGTATTTCATGCTCAAGAGTTTTTATGTTTAGTTTTAAGTGATATTCTAAACATTAAACGTCCTGACCGTCATGAAATTTATACTGATGCATCAGGAGTAAATCATTTTACATGGATTACAGAAGCAAAGTATAAAGATATTGATATTCTACAATTAATTGATAAATTTGCAGAAAAATATTTTGATGAAGGATATTATGAACAAATAGGAGCTTCACGTTTTGCTTTTAAAGAAGACTGCTTTGCTTACGGTAATAAAGTAAAAATGGATACATATCGCCGTTTTGGCGCTTTAGCAGCGGCGGGGGATCGTCATTTAGTTGAGTTTATGAATAACTCATGGTATTTAAAAAATCCAGAGGATGCAGAAAAATGGGCATACAAACTAACAACAGTTGATTTTCGTATAAAACAACAAGAAGAACGTATTTTGGAGTCAATTGATTTAGCAAGTGGTAAAAAAGAGGTTGAATTAGTTAAATCAAGTGAAGAAGCTGTTGAGTTAATGAAGGCAATTTTAGGATATAAAACAATTGTTTCAAATGTTAATATGCCTAATTTAGGACAAATGCCAGATATGCCTTTAGGTTCAATTGTTGAAACAAATTGTGTTTTTTCTAATGATTGTGTAAAACCGGTAACTGCTAAACCATTACCATTAGCTGTAAAAAATATGGTTTATCGTAATTTAGTTAATATTGATTTAACATATGAAGGAATTAAAAAACGTGATTTAAAAATGATTTTAGAAGCCTTTTTAAATCAACCTTTATGTGAAGGATTATCATATGACAATGGATATAATTTATTTAAAGAAATGTGTTATAATACATATGAATATTTAAAGGATTTCTTTGACTTAGATCATTTTTTTAAAAAATAATTAAACTTAAAATAAAGGACATAAAAATGTCCTTTTTCTTATTGATAAAGCGTAAAGATATAAAGTTTAAAATTCAATTTTGTGTAAAATAAATTACTTTAGTTATTTTGTTTATATTTTTGCATTTCATATATTGATATGTTATAATTAACGAAGATTATTATGGAGGTTTTAAATTTGAAAAAATATAAAGATACAATTATTGCGTTTGTTTTAGGATTAATGCTTTTTGTAATTGGTGATTATCTATTTACCAAAACTAACTTTTTAGGAGTAGCATTATTTATTTTATTTATTATTTTATGGGGATTTATTTTTGTTATATTTAATGAACTTATTAAAATAATAGCTGTTTTAATTTCTAAAAATAAAGTTTCATATTTAAAAATAGGTAATATATGCTTATATATGGATAATAATAGATATAAACTATGTCAATTTAAAGGATTTTCTTTAATTGAAACAGGAATTAGCTTGCAAAATGATAAAGTTTTTTTAATTCATTTTTTACCCATATTAATCAATTTTATTTTATTTATCGGGATATTAATATTAATGTTTTTAAATATTAATCCATATTTATTTGCTTTTTTAGGAAGTATTTTATTTTATGCGACATATTTTTTAATATTAAATCTTTATCCTATTGATACACAATATAATAGTGATTTAACAAAATATCATTTAATTAAAAATAATCCTGAAATTATTACAAAAAAAACAGTTTTAAAATTAGTGATTATTAAAAACGGATCTTATAAGAATATTGATGCACAGTTTGAAAAACTTCCTATTAATTTTTATTCTTATGAATACTTAAAAACAATGTATCAAGTAGCCTTAGTAAATAATAAATTAGATGTTGCAGAAAAAATAATTAGATATTTATATCAAAATCGATCTTTATTAATTCAAAAAGATTATAATTATGTATGTGTTGAATATGTAAGCTTTTTAGGTTTTATTAAAGATAATCCCCAAGAAGCATTTAATATTTATGGACAGTTTACACCAAGATTGAAAAATGCTATTGAACAAATTAGTATTCCTGATTATCTTAAATTATCGTATTTATTTAATCGTTTTATTAAAAATGATCGCATTTTAAGCGAAAATAGAAAAGATGAATATACAAAAAAAGTTCTTAAAATGAAAAATATAGAGAAAGAGGTATTACAATTGTATTTAGAGATGATGCTTGATGCTGAAAAAATTAATTTTGATTTAGATATCGATATAACTAAAAAATATTATAAAACAACATTCCAAGGACATTCTTTGATTTTAGAAGGACTTCAAAAATATGTTGGTCCTGTTACAATGCAATATGTTCCAAATGGTGGAATTCAAAGTTTATTTGGAGGAAATATTATAATTAAAACACAATACGGATATTACTATCCTCAAAGTGTTATTTATGGCGGAAAACGTTATGAGCCAAAAGAATTTATCGATAAATATGAAAATATCAGTTATGCTGTTTTAGGAAAGTAGTTTTTATTGCGGAGGATTATTATGAAAAAGAGAATACCACCGCTTGTGGTAATTGTTTTAAGTTTTGCATTAATTATTTTAATTGGAATGTTGCTTTTGAAACTGCCTTTTGCTGTTAATGATGGACAATATTTACGTTGGGTTGATTCTTTATTCTTAGCAACATCAGCTGTTTGTGTAACTGGATTAGTACCGATTCCTAATATAGGAGAAACACTTAGTGTTTTTGGGAAAATCATTTTATGTTTATTAGTACAAATCGGTGGATTAGGATTTGTAACGATCGGAGTATTTGTCTTAACAATCATCGGTGCTAAAATTGGTTTAAGCGAACGATATTTAATTAAAGAAGCTTTAAACCAAAACAAAGCTACAGAATTAATCAAATTAGTTAAATCAATTGTTTTTACAACTTTAATAATTGAAGCTATTGGTTGTGTATTTAACTTTATGGTTTTTATTCAAGACTTTGATTTTTTTAAAGCATTAGGAATAAGTATTTTTCATAGTGTTTCAAGTTTTAATAACGCTGGTTTTGATATTTTAGGGTCAACTAGTTTGATTACTTATTCTGATAATGTTTTATTAAATATTACAACAACATCGTTGATTATTTTAGGAGGAATTGGATTTGTCGTAATTAGAGATGTTATAGAACATAGAAGTTTTACGAAATTATCGATTCATTCTAAAATAGTAATTAAGATGACTATTGGACTAATTATTACTGGAACACTTTTTTTAAAGTTAAGTGAAGGTGATAATATTACATGGTTACAGGCTTATTTTCAAAGTGTAACAGCACGTACAGCTGGTTTTTCAACGATAAGCTATGCTTCTGTTCATTCATCAACTATTCTAATTATGATTTTATTGATGTTTATTGGAGCATCACCTTGTTCGACAGGTGGAGGAATTAAAACAACAACTTTTTATACAATGATAAAATCTATTACATCATTTGCTAAAGGTAAAAAAACAATCGTATACAATCGAAAAATTAGTGAGGAAACGAAATTAAAAGCTTTTACATTAACAGTTTTAGCTTTCATGAGTGCACTTGCTGTGACACTAATTATTTTAATGTTAGAAAAAAATAATTCTCTAGGAATAACAGTAGAAAACATGTTATTTGAAACTGTAAGTGCGATTGCAACTGTTGGACTTTCAGTTGGGATTACACCGATATTATGTCCATTATCGAAAATTTTACTATGTTTTTTGATGTTTTTAGGACGGTTAGGACCACTTACTATAATAGGATTATGGAAGAAAAATTGGGCTATTACAGTTACAGAAGATCAATTAGACTATATTGAAGAAAAAATTATTATTGGATAGGTGAATAAAATGAGAAAAACGATCGCAGTTATTGGATTAGGACGTTTTGGGTTGGAATTAGTTAAAAGTTTATCAGAATTAAATGTTGATGTTATTGCATTAGACGTCAATGAAAAAAATGTCGTTAAAGCGGCACAATATACAAATCATGCTTTTATTTGTGATTGTACAAATGAAGCAGCTTTAAAAGAGGTTGGAATTAAAAATGTTGAACATGCTGTTGTAGCAATGGGGCAAAATGAGGAAAATACTTTAGTGTCTTCTATTGTGGCTACAATCTTATTAAAAAATTTAGGTATTAAAGAAATAACGGTTAGACTAGATGATAATTTATATGAAGATACTTTAAAGAAAATTGGTGCAACAACAGTTATATCGCCTTTAAAGATTGCTAGTGAACGTCTTGCAACGAAAATTGCGGCGACAAACTTTGTTGATTATTTTAAATTAACAGATAATTATTCGGTTTATGAAATAATGATTCCTGAAACGATGCAAGCCATTAATCTAATTGATTTAGATGCAACTAAAAAATTTGGGATTAACATTTTATTAATTAAACGTGATGGAAAAATGTTTACACCAAGACCAACAGATTTAGTTCAAGCAAATGATTTAATTTTTGTTTTAGGTAATGAAAAAGGTGCCAATAAATTAGTTAATTTCTTAAATAATAGATAGGAGGATAAAAATGATTGAAGTAGAAGAATTTATCTCATTTGATAATACGCGATTACACATTGAAAAATCATTTGTCGAAAATAGTTCTAATTTATGTATTATAGTACATGGATTATCAGAACATGGATCACGTTATCAAAATATTAGCCGTTTATTAAATCAAAACGGTTTTAGTGTTATTACTTTTGATAATCGAGGAAATGCTCGAAGTGGCGGAAAAAAAGGAGACTGTGAGAATTTTAATGACTTCTTAGATGATGTACATGCAATTAAAATGCATTATGGAAAAAACTTTTCACGTGTTTTTTTAATTGGACATAGTCTAGGGGGATTTATCGTTAACGCTTATGGTGCAAAATATAATGATGTCGATGGAATAGTTAGCAGTGGTGCAGTTGGTATCTTTTTAAAACAAGTTAAATTGTTAAAATTTTTACCATACAAGTTATTTAAAAATATTAACATTAAAAATAATCTTGCAAAATGTTTAACTCATGATGAAGAAGTTGTACAAAATTATATTTCAGATCCATTGATTTGTAAAACAAATAAACTTCAGTTGTTTGGAGAAGTTTTTATAAATGGGATAAAATATTTACAAAAAAATATCACGAATCTGACAGTTCCAATTTTATATTTACATGGATCAGATGATCAAATTGTTCCAAAAGAGTCAAGCCAATATTTATATGAACATGTTGGATCAAAAGATAAGAAAATAATTATTTATGAAGAAATGTATCATGAAATATTAAATGAAATCGATAAAAAACAAGTTTATAATGATATTTTAGAATGGTTAACTGAACATGCAAACTAAATATATTTTAACAATTGATCAAGGAACAACATCATCACGAGCCATTTTATTTGATAAAAAGGGAAATACGGTTGGAAAATATCAAATGGAATTTACTCAAATTCGTAGACAAAGCGGATTTGTTGAACATAATGCTAATGAAATTTATGAATCAGTTTTAGAGTGTATTCGTAATGTAATTAATAATAGCGGGATAAAGGTAAGCGAAATCGATTGTTTAGCGATAACAAATCAGAGAGAAACAGCAGTTTTATTTGATAAGAAAACAGGACTGCCTGTTTGTGATGCAATTTGTTGGCAATCAAGACAGTCAAAAAGTATTTGTGATGATTTAATTGCAAAAGGATATGAGGAAGTTATTTTTGCAAAAACAGGATTACATATCAATCCCTATTTTAGTGCCAGTAAAATTCGCTATATGTTAGATAATAATCCAAAAGTATATGAAAAATATCAAAATGATGAAATCTTGTTTGGAACAATTGATACATATCTTTTATATCGCCTTTCAAGTGGAAAATCATTTTATACTGATCACACTAATGCTTCAAGAACATTATTATACAACATTAATACGCATACATACGATGATGAACTTTTGCAAATTTTTAATATTAAACGTAGTATTTTACCTGAAATTTTAAATACATCTGATTATTTTGGGAAAGTTGAAATTTTAGGAGAAAAAGTTCCTGTATGTGCTTTAGTTGGGGACCAACAAGCTTCTCTTTTTGGGCATTGTGCTTTTAATGAAGGTGACATTAAAAATACTTATGGAACAGGTTGTTTTATGCTTTTGAATATGAAAGATAAAAATATTCGTTCCAAACATGGACTTTTAACAACAATTGGATATGTAATCAATAATGAAGTCAACTATGCATTAGAAGGATCTGTTTTTATCGCAGGAGCTGCCGTTAATTGGTTAAAAGATGGTATTAAAATAATTGAGTCGTCTAAGGAAACATCTGACAGAGCCTATAAAGTTAGTGAAGATGATGTGATTTTAGTGCCTTCTTTCGTTGGGATGGGGACACCATACTGGGAAAATGACGCTAGAGGAGCTATTTTTGGGATGAGTCTACAAACTACACAAGAACATTTAATCAAAGCTACTCTCCAAGGGATTGCATATCAAAGTAAAGATGTTTTAGAAGTTATGAAAAAAGAGGCTAATTTTGATGATATTTCCATTAGTGTTGATGGTGGAGCTAGTGCTAATGACTTTCTATTACAATTTCAAGCTGATATCATGCAAAAGGTGATAAAACGTCCAAAACAAATTGAAACGACAGCTTTAGGCGCATGCTTTTTAGCAGGATTATATACGAAGTTTTTTAAAGACTTAAATGAATTAAAGAAAATTAATCAAACCGACAAACTATATTATCCGATTATTGATTCAAACAAGTGTGAAAAACTTTATTCAAGATGGTTAAAGGCTGTCAATGCTACAAGAAGTTTTAAATAAAAACTTAAAAATACTATTATTTATAAAAAAAATATGCTATAATAATCTTATAAATTTTTAATAGAGGTGTTATTTTAATATGGATTATCTCGAGAGTTTAAGAGGAATAATTTTTTTAAACCAAGCAGATTCAACAAAAGCTATTACTTATTGCGTGGTATTATTTATTTTAATTGCATTGTCTTCTTTTTTTAGTGCGAGTGAAACAGCTGTTTCTACTGCTAATAAAGTTCGACTTAAGCTTCTTGCTGATGATAAGGTCAAAGGTGCTAGAAAGGCTTTAAATATAATTGATAAATTTGATAAAACGCTATCGACTATTTTAATTGGTAATAACTTAGTTAATATTGCCAGCGGTACTTTGGGACTTTTAATTGTTAAATTGTTTGTCGAAAGTGAAGATTTAGCTTCATTATTATCGACTTTGTTGATTACAATTATTGTTTTAATATGCGGGGAGATTTTACCAAAATCATTTGCTAAAGCGAATCCTGAAGCCGTTATTTTAAAGATTTCTGGAATCGTTTATTTCTTGAATATCGTCTTTATCCCATTAAGTTTTATTTTCCAAAAAATGAAACATGCTTTATTTAAGGATAAAGCTGAAATAGATGATGTTACAACCGAAGATGAATTAGAAGTCATTTTAGATAATATGGAAGAACGTGGAGTTATTCACGAAGATGAAGTTGATTTAATTGAAAATGTTTTAAATTTAAACGATATTACAGTTTCTGATATTATGACTCATCGTGTTGATATAATTGCTTTTGAAGTTAAAGAGGATATTGAAGCTATTAAAGAATTATTTTTCACTTCAAAATATTCTAGAATTCCGGTTTACGAAGATGATAAAGATAACATCATTGGTGTATTATACGAACGTGATTTTTTTACTAAATTAATAAAAAATGAAAAAATTTATATTCGTGAACTTTTACGCGAAGTTAAATATGTTTCTAAGAGTATGAAAGTAGATGTATTAATTCATACCTTACAGCAAGCTAATATGCACATGGCTATTGTTTCAGATGAATATGGTGGGACAGATGGTCTTGTAACATTAGAAGATGCTTTAGAAGAAATCGTTGGTGAAATTTATGATGAACACGACGATTCACAAGCTGTAATTTTTGAAGAATTAGAAGATGGTAGTTATTTAGTAGATGCTGAGATGGAAGTTGAAGATTTATTTGATCGCTTTGGAATAGGAAAATATCCCGAAACAGCTTATAATAAAGTTGGCGGATGGTTATATGAAATGAGCGAAGGTATTCCTGAGATTGGTGCACAAATTAATTATACATGTTCTTATTCAAGTTATAGTGATGTTGAAGATACATATTATGATTATGAATCAATTTTAGAATTTACTATTAAAGATGTTGATGAAAGAAGAATAATTTCAACGACTGTAAAAGTGACAACGAATGTAATTGAAGAATAAAAAATAAGAGGAATACAATGAAGTATTCCTCTTTTATAAGGAGTTAAAAGATGAGTATCATTGAAAAGTTATTTTTAGCAATTGGAATGGCAACAGATGCTGCAACAGTAAATATTAGTAATGGAATGCAACAAAAATTACAAGCTAGACAAGTTTTAGCGATATCGTTTAGTTTTGGTTTTTTTCAGTTTGTTATGCCTTTAATGGGTTATGCATTAGCTAATTCGTTTTTTGCACAATATGTTAATAAAGCAATCCCTTATATCGCTTTGATTTTATTAGGCTTTTTAGGGGGAAAAATGCTTTATGAAGCTTTTAAAAAAGATGATGAAGAAGAAAATAACCCAAAAATAACAATAAAAAAAGTTATCATGCAGTCTATTGCGACATCAATTGATGCTTTTTCTATTGGAATATTACTTGTTCCTTATTCATTCAATGAAGCACTATTAACGGTTTTTTTAATTGGAATAGTAACGGTAATTCTGCCATTTATTGGTTTTTATGTGGGAAGAAAATTTGGCGATTTATTTAAGTCAAAAGCTGAAATAGTTGGAGGATTGATTTTAATTATTATTGGAATTGAAATCTTTTTAAAGGGAATTTTACACTAAATTCAAAATTTCACATAATTTTTTGATAAAAGTTTTATAATAAAAAAGTATAATCTAAATTATTATAGAGAGGAGTTTTTGTATGCGAAAAAGTTTTATCTTCGTTTTATTGTCATGCATTTTATTCTTACTTACAGGTTGTAAATATGAAAATGTCGCTAATAATATAAAAGAAATTGAAGGAATTTTTACAAGAGGCAACTACACAGCATCGATAAATTATGGATATAAAGAAGTTTATCAAGGAGAAGAAAAATATTTTTCTGAGGTAAGTAATTATCAAATTAAAACAACTGATGAATGTGTCGTTACACGAATAGATAAAACAATCGATAATATTCCTAACGTAGAAATTACGATTTATCAAGATGATGTAACATATGAAGTTATTTTTATGGATGAAGATGTTGATTATAATATTACATCTAAAACAATAAATAACTATGGATTAAATGTTTTATTACCTTTTAATTATGATAAATTTACTGTTTCAAGTGATGAAGATTATTTAATTTATAATGAAGCACAAGAGTATTATAAAAATATTGGTAATCAAAATATATCTAGATCTGAACGTAGTGTAAAACAAGCTTCTTTTTCTATTGATTTACGTAAATTGCGTTTTAAATTTGATTATTCAGTCCTTTATTTAAACAAAGAAGAACAGACGTGCTCTATTGATTTAGATGGCTTTTTATTATTTACTGAAACATCTAAGGATATATTAATACCATATCAAGCTTTAAAAGAAGATGTTATTAAAAAAGCTTCTAATGTTGATTTAACAGAAACGCAACAAAAGATGCTAAATGATATTAATTTTTTAGATGTAGTTGAATTAATTATTTTAGGAAATAGTTTAGAATAGGATTAGATAATATGAAATATGATATTTTATTTTTTGATGTAGATGAAACCATTTTAGATTTTAAAAAAGCTGAAAAAATTGCTTTTACAAAACTTCTAAAACAAATGAATTTAACTTTTAGCGAAGAATTATATAAAAAATATAGCTATTTTAATCATGGATTATGGGAAAAACACGAAAAAGGATTAATAAGCCAAAAAGAGGTTGTTAATACGCGTTTTAAAATTTTTTTTAATTCTTTAGGAATCGATTGTGATGGCGAAGAACTAGAAAAAAGCTACCAAAACAATTTAGCTTTAGAAGCGCATTTTATCGAACATGCATTAGATGTGATTAAAGATTTATCAACAAAATATGATTTGTATATTTTAACTAATGGTGTATCAACAACTCAACATTCAAGATTAGATCTTTTGAATTTAAAAAAATATTTTAAGCACCTTTTTATCTCAGAAGAAGTAGGAGCGCAAAAGCCATCAAAAGCTTTTTTTGATCATGTATTAAAGGTTGTTAATCCTAAAGATAAAAGTCGTATTTTAATGATTGGTGATTCTTTAACAAGTGATATTTTAGGTGGAAATAATGCAGGTATTGATACGTGTTGGGTTAATCGTTTTGATAAAGAATATGGAGAAATTATTCCTACATATCAAATATCAAGTTTATTAGATTTATATTGGATTTTAGAAGATGATAAGTTAACTAATTATCATATGCACACATATTTATGTGGACATGCTAGTGCTAATATCGAAGACTATATTCAGGATGCTTTAAAATATGATTTTGATGTTTTAGGTTTTTCAGAACATGGTTATCTTGAAGATAAAGTTATTAATAATATGGATTCTTGTGATTTCAAGCCTTATTTAGAAAGACTTCGAAATTATAAAGATAGATATCAAGATAAATTAAAAATTTTAATTGGCTTAGAAATGGATTATTTTGATGAAGATTTACAACAATATAAAAATTATCTACAAGAAGTTGATTATTTGTGTGCAAGTGTTCACTTCTATCAATATGATGATTATAAATTATATGATTATGTAGTTCCAAGAATAAAAACATTAGAAGCAATAACAATTTATAAAAATAAAATAATTAATGCGATTAAATCGGGATTGTTTTCTTTTATTTGTCATCCTGATTTATTTATGGCAAATATGGAAGAATCTTTAGAAGAAGAATATTTAAAAGCGGCTAAAGAAATTATTTTAACCGCTAAAATGTATGATATTCCTTTAGAATTTAACGCTAATGGAATGCGTAAAAGAAAAGTTGAATATAAAGGACAACTTATGTATCAATATCCTAAACTAGCCTTTTTCAAACTGGTTAAAGAATATAAGTGTAAAGTTATTGTGAATAGCGATTCTCATAATAATTGTGAATTATACGATAATGCATTTATTGATGCCAATAAACTGGCTAGAAGTTTAGGTTTAAAAGTGGTTAATGAAATTAAGCTCATCAAAAAATAAAGGTATATTAAATGGCGAATAGGTTAAAAATATGATTGTATAAAGTAATATGATAAAAACAGTAATGTTACTTGAAAATACGGGATAATCAATTTTAATCGTCTCCATTTTTAATCCAATAAAAATACTAATTCCATAAATTACGATGTTATAGAAATGATTAATATCGTTAAAAATAAAATAAAATGCAAAAAACATGATTAATAAAATAAATGTTGATATAATAATAGCGACATTAATCTTATATAAAAGATAGTTAATGTTATAGTTGTTTTTTAAAGCTTCAAATGTCAATACTACCAAAAGCGGATAAAAAATCAATTTCAAATGCTCAAAAATAGATTCATTGGTAGGAAATAAAAGCTTAATCGGAATAAAATCATAAGCATAATGACTTATAAATCCTAAAGCGAATGTTGCTAAAAAAGTTATTAAGAGTGTTTTTTTCATGTCGTTGTACCATCCTTATTAAAAGTATATGCGCGATATTAAAAAAAATTACAACAATTTTAAAATAATTTATGATTTAAAAATCGATTATAAAAAGGTTTGACTAATATATAAAAATCCTTGCATATTTTGTTAAAAAGATATATAATAACAAAAGGATGGTTAAACCGCCTTTTTTAAACAACTTTTTATGAAAATAGAAGAAATCGGGTGATAAGGATGACAGGAAGAATACATTCTTTTGAAAGTTTCGGAACCGTTGATGGACCGGGAATAAGATATGTTATTTTTACACAAGGATGCCCTCTCCGCTGTAAATATTGCCATAACCCAGATACTTGGGAAGTAAATGCTGGTACGGAATATACAGTTGATGAAGTTGTTAATAAAGCCATGAGATTTAAAACATATTTTCAAAATAATGGTGGAATTACTATAACGGGTGGAGAACCTCTTGTTCAAATTGATTTTGTAATTGAATTACTGAAGAAATTTAAAGAATTAGGTGTTCATACTTGTGTTGACACATCAGGAATTACATTTAATCCAAACAATGAAAAAGTTGTAGAAAAGCATTTAGAGTTGATTAAGTATTGTGATTTATTCTTATTGGATATTAAACATATCGTCGAAGAAAAACATATTGAATTAACTAATGTTTCAGGAAAAAATCCAAGATCATTTGCGAAGTTTTTATCTGATAATGGTAAAAAAATGTGGATTAGACATGTTTTAGTACCTAATATTACAACTGATGAAGCAGATTTAAGAGAAACTAAAGCGTTTATCGATACTTTAAAAACAGTTGAAAAAGTTGAAGTTCTGCCATATCATACAATGGGTAAAGTTAAGTATGATAAGTTAGGAATAAAGTATCCATTAGAAGGTGTAGAACCACCATCAAAAGAACAAATTAGTTTAGCTAAAGAAATTTTAGGAGTTGAGAAAAAATGTTAATTACTGATAAAAATTATAAAGAAGTTTTAAAAGGTTTATGTTTGACTGAAGTTGGTGGAGATAGTTGTGCAAATTGTATTTCACTACTTCCGGTTTTAAATAAAATTGTAAACAATCGTCCAAAACTAACATTACATCGCTGTGAGGTTGGTTTTGAATGCCAAGAAATTGTTGAACGCTATGAAGTAGAGGCTGTTCCGACAATTTTATTGACTTACAATGATGAGCTAATTGGTAAAGTTCGTGGATTTCAACCAGAAGAAATTCTAGAAATCTGGATTGATGCCAAAATTGAAGAATTTGAAGCTCAAAATAATTAGTTTGATATAAAGTGGCAATAGTCATTTTATATATATTTAAATAATTTAATGAATGGAAAGAGGTATATCAAATGTACAAAGGTTGGGAAGGCTTCAACTTAGGTAAATGGAGCAATAGCGGTGTAGACGTAAGAGACTTCATTCAACGTAACTACACGCCATATGAAGGTGATTCAAAATTCTTAGCACCTGCTACAGAAGCAACTAAAGAATTATGGAAACAAGTAATGGAATTAAACGCTAAAGAAAGAGCTGCTGGTGGTGTTTTAAATGCTGATACAAGTGTTGTTTCAACATTAACAAGCCATGGAGCTGCTTATTTAAACAAAAATTTAGAAAAAATCGTTGGATTCCAAACAGATGAACCATTCAAACGTGGATTACAACCATTTGGTGGAATTAAAATGTCTGAACAAGCATTAGAAATGTACGGATATAAATTAGATTCTAAAATTAAAGAAATTTTCACTAAATACCGCAAAACTCATAATGATGGAGTATATGATGCTTATACACCTGAAATGCGTGCAGCAAGATCTGCTCACATCTTAACAGGGTTACCTGATACTTATGGACGCGGACGTATTATCGGAGATTACAGACGTGTTGCGTTATACGGTGTTGATTACTTAATTAAAGAAAAAGAATTCGATAAATCATTAATCTGTGGTGAAATGACTCCAGATAAAATCAGAGATAGAGAAGAAATTTCTGAACAAATTAAAGCATTAAAAGCTTTAAAAGAAATGGCTGCTATCTATGGTTTTGATATTTCAGAACCTGCTACAACTGCTCAAGAAGCAATTCAAGCATTATATTTTGGATACTTAGGAGCTATCAAAGACCAAAATGGTGCGGCAATGTCAATTGGACGTAACTCTACTTTCTTAGATATTTATATTGAAAGAGATATCGCAAAAGGAATTTTAACTGAATTAGAAGCTCAAGAATTAATTGACCATTTCGTTATGAAATTACGTTTAGTTAAATTCATGCGTATTCAATCATACAATGAACTTTTCTCAGGAGATCCAACTTGGGTAACTGAATCAATCGGAGGTATGGGTGTTGACGGACGTACATTAGTAACTAAAACATCTTTCCGTGTTTTACATACATTAATTAACTTAGGAGCAGCACCAGAACCTAACTTAACAGTTTTATGGTCAAAAAATTTACCATCTAACTTCAAAAAATTCTGTGCTGAAATCTCAATTAAAACATCTTCAATTCAATACGAATCAGACGACTTAATGCGTCCTGAAATGGGAGATGACTATGCAATTGCTTGCTGCGTTTCTTGTATGCGTGTTGGTAAAGATATGCAATTCTTCGGTGCTCGTGCTAACTTAGCGAAAGCATTATTATATGCTATCAACGGTGGAGCAGATGAATTAATGTTAGATAAGAAAACTGGAAAACCATTCCAAGTTTCACCAAAATTTGCACCAATTTTATCAGATGATGCTTTAGATTTTGATGAAGTAATGGAAAAATATAAAACAATGTTAACTTGGTTAGCTGGATTATATGTTAATACATTAAATACAATCCACTATATGCATGATAAATATGCATATGAAGCAATCGAAATGGCTTTACATGATACAAAAGTAAGAAGATTCTTTGCAACAGGAATCGCTGGATTATCATGTGCTGCTGACTCATTATCAGCTATCAAATATGCTAAAGTATATCCAATTAGAAATGAACATGGAATCGTAACTGACTTCCGTATTGAAGGAGATTTCCCTAAATATGGTAACGATGATGACCGCGTTGACTCAATTGCAGCACAATTAGTAGAAGATTTCATGAACATGATCAAAACTCATTTCACATACCGTGAATCTGTTCCAACAATGTCAATCTTAACAATTACTTCAAACGTAGTATATGGTAAGAAAACAGGAAATACTCCTGACGGACGTAGAGCTGGAGAACCTTTAGCTCCAGGAGCAAACCCAATGCATGGTAGAGATAGCAATGGTGCTTTATCATCATTAAAATCTGTTTCTAAATTACCTTATGAATTCTCAAGAGATGGTATTTCTAATACATTCTCAATTACACCTGCATCTTTAGGTAAAGATGAATAATTAAAGGAGGCAATTTCAATGTCAAATAGAGTAGATAACTTAGTACAAATGCTTGATGCATATGTTTCAGAAGGTGGACACCACTTAAATGTTAATGTTTTCGATCGTGAAACATTATTAGATGCGCAAGCTCACCCAGAAAAATATCCACAATTAACAATTCGTGTATCTGGATATGCTGTTAACTTCAACAAATTAAGTAAAGAACAACAAGATGACGTTATCAGCCGTACTATTCACGAATCAATGTAATATAAAAGAAAAGATGTTGAATAATCAACATCTTTTTTTATTATTTAAGATCTTTATCAATTTTATTATATATCTATCTTTTTGTGACTTTTTATCTAATTTTTAATATACTAAAAGTGGTGATATATGATGTATAACCTTTGTATCTGTGGTGCAACGGGTTTAGTTGGTATGAAAATGTTAGAGGTCTTAGAAGAAAGTGAATTAAAAATAAATAAAATTACATTACTTGCATCAAGTCGAAGTGCTGGTAAAATAATTCGGTTTAAAAAACAAGATCATACTGTAAATGAATTAAATGAAAATTCTTTTGATGACATGGATATTGTATTATTTGCGTTAGAAAGTCAATTAGCAGCTTATTACGTACCAATAGCTATAAAAAAAGGGTGTATAGTAATCGATAATTCAAGTTATTTTCGTCTTTATAATGATGTACCATTAATTAGTTATGATGTGAATGTAGATGATATTAAAAATTCTAATTTGATTGCTAATCCGAATTGTTCTACGATTCAGGCATCAATTGTTTTAAAATCACTACAGGAATTTGCCATTAAAAGATTAACAATTGTTACTTTACAAGCCGTTTCTGGAAGTGGGAGTAGAGGAGTTGATGCTTTAGATGGCAAAAACTTGTTTTATGGTGATGACATTAGAAAAACATGCATTGCAAAAATAGGCAATTTTTTAGAAAACGGTTATACTGAAGAAGAAATAAAAATGCATCATGAAATTAATAAAATTTTTCATCAAAATTGGGAAATCAGTGCAACTTGCATAAGAGTACCGATTTATAATGGCCATAGTATTAGTATTGAATGCGAATTTGAAACTGATGTAAATGTCGATGAAATTATTGCGAGCCTATCAAAAAATCCACAGGTTGTTATTGTTGATTCTTACCCAACCGTTTTAATGTGTCAAAATGAAATGCAAGTATACGTAGGAAGAATAAGACAAAATATGGATTCGTTAAATAAAATAACTCTTTTTTGCGTGGCTGATAATTTGCTAGTTGGAGCAGCAAGTAATGCATGTAACATTTTAAATAAAATAAAAAGCTGATTTAACTCAAACCAGCTTTTGATTAATTAAAAACAAACGATAATTCCTTCTTCAAGGGCGTAAAATGAACATAAACCACGAGCATTAATTACTACAACCTCATCGAAATTATATAGATCTTCAATCGTTTTTTTCATTTTATTTGCCAATTCTTCAGCAAAAACATGCGTGATAATTAGTTTTCGACCTTTTTGATTTGGACATCTTGTACCAATCTCTTCAATTAATGACGAATGAGCATGGCGTAAAGTTCGTATCTTTTTAAAGATTTTTATTTCTCCATCATCAGCAACACATAATGGTTTAATAGAGAACAATGAAGCCGCCATTCCAACAAATTTATTCATTCGTCCATTCTTGATTAGATTATCAAATTTAGAAAGGAC
This sequence comes from uncultured Anaeroplasmataceae bacterium, assembly GCA_944325695.1. Lineage (GTDB taxonomy): Bacteria > Bacillota_I > Bacilli_A > Acholeplasmatales > Anaeroplasmataceae > UBA3384. The sequence goes on along the minus strand of CALVBA010000003.1, from coordinate 37,392 downwards.
GAATAATAAATTAGTCGATTCGACATAAGCATCAATTTTTTGACATATTTCTTCAAAACTTAGTCCTAAATCGATTAATTGAACTAATTCATCGACAATTAAAATCTCAACACCACTCACGGCTTTCGAATCAATAACATGGATATGATTTTTTCCTTCCTCCATGACGATTTGTTTAGCAGAAGAAGCACTATTAAATGATCCACTTAATTTAGATGAAATAGTAACACAGAAAGTGTATTCTGCTTGACGAAAATAATCTTCATATAATCCAACTGCAGGACACGAAGATGTAGATTTTTGTTTAAATTGATTCATCGCATCAAGCATTTGTTTAATATCTAATTTTTCATCATCGATGTATGTTTGTTTATCAATATTGATTGATAATGGTGCAATATTAAATTTAATATCACTTCTATTTATATATTCTTTAGTTAAATCAGAACTGCTGTCTACAACAATTTGAAATTTCATTGATATCACCTCTTATAAGTATATTATATCAAAAAGAAAAATATAATTCAAGATATTAATTAATATGTCATATAGTTTTGAAAACTATATACAAAAATCGGCGTGAGTAAAAACTGTGAAAATTTTCTTTTTCTAATTGAAGAAAAAATAAAATATAGGTATAATATAAGTAGGAAAAGTTATGGAGAAATGGAGTGATTAGGATGAAAAAATATTTAGTAGGGCATAATTTAATTGAAAATGATGTGATTGCAGGACATTTATGTTTCCAAACAATTCAATCTGCTATTAACCATGCCAAAGGAAAAACACAAATATATTTATTACCAGGTTATTATTATGAAAAACTTGTTATTAATAAGCCTAATATTACGTTAGTAGGTAGTCCAAATCACTCTTCTATTATTTATTATGATGTTTCACATGGGGATATCATCCGCGAAGTTGATGGTGGGGATGGAATTAAATTATACGGTACTACAGGTAGTGCAAGTGTTACTTTATTAGAAGAAGCAATTAATTTTCGTTGTGAAAAAATTGTCTTTAAAAATACTTTTAAACGTGAAGTTAATGGAAGTAAAACACAAGCAGTTGCTTTGAAAACGAGTGCTAATAATGGATATTACTATGATTGTAAATTCATTTCGTATCAAGATACATTATATGTTGATAAAGGTTTTAATGTATTTGAAAAATGTTTTATTACAGGTGATGTCGATTTCATTTTTGGAGCTGGACAAGGATTATTTTTAGATTGTGAATTAGAATTAATTGATCATGGAAGTGATTTTACTGGTTATATTACAGCACCATCGACTTTAGCTAATAAAGATTATGGATTTATCTTTTATAACTGTTTTTCTAATTATAACGGTAAATCAACTTATTATTTAGGAAGACCGTGGCATCCTTCTGGTTGTAAAGAAGAGATGATTAGTAAAGTATTATTTTTAGAGTGTAATTTCTCTAAAGTATCAAAATATACAATCATGCATAATGATAAGCCAGAAGATAATATGATGTATTTCCAAGATATTCGTATTAATAAACGTAGATATTCTAATATTAGTCAAATTGAGGCTAAACATTACTTAAAATTAGCCTTAAATGACTTAAAAATAGCACGAATTCCTGTAAAGAGAAGCTTCTAGCTTCTTTTTTCTTTTCATATAACTAAACTTATGGTAAAATAAAGTTAAAGTTAAAAAATGGGGAGTATATTTATGGTTAAAGAATTAAAAGGTATTTTTGGCAAGTCAATATTTAATAAAAGAAGTGATACAATTTATGTTTTAACGCTCATTTTTATGTGCGTTTTACTATTTGTTACTTTTTACTCATATCGTAGGGGAGGATTTTTTAATTATTCAACAGATGATATCCTCCAATATTATCCTTTCATGGCGAATTTTATTGAGTCATTAAAATCAGGTGATCTATCGTTATTTGATTTATCTAATTTTGCGGGTTCATCTATTTTTGCTGATGCTTATTATATACCATTAGATATTTTTACTTTTTTAACTTTAGTGTTAAGTTTTATATTTAAAACAGAAACAGCATATTCAATTGTCAATATCTTAAAGCCAATTTTAGCATCTTATTTAATGTTTTATGTCCTATTAAGGAAAGGATTAAGCAATAAAACAGCCTTTTTTGCTTCACTAATTTACTTCTCATCAGGAATAACGCAATGCTATTTTGTTTTTCCTGTATATTTGGGAATAAACTTTTACATCCCTTTAGCAATGCTCTTTGTTGATAAATTTTTAGAAGATAAAAACTATTTTTTCTTAATAACTATCTTTACTATTATCGTTATTTTCTATGATTTTTATTTGTCATATATGTTATTAGCTTTTTTAATGATTTATCTACTTACAAGTGTTTATATGCAAGATGATTTTTCCCTTTTTAAAAAAAATACTTTTATAATCAATAAAAAATTTTACTCTTATCTAATAACATCCATTATCTTAATCTTAATTGGATTAATGATTTCAATGGTAGTTTTTCTACCAAGTTTTAACTATATTATTAATGATACATTTCGTCAAACAGGAACATATGATTTGTTTAAATTTGATAAAGATCATTACTTTACGATTTTTCTAAATTATTTTCTTCCAAATGAACCCCATCGATTGATGTTGATAGGACCGGGGGATTACGTAAAAGAACATATTAGTTTTTATCAAACCATTTTAGGATTTATCTTTTTATGTTATTTTTTCTCATTTAAAGAAAGTAAATATCGTCGTTTACAACTTGTCGTAATTGTATTAAATATCTTATCATTGTTTCCAATTTTCTCAATGATTTTTTCTGGCAATAAAGTTCCTTATGTTCGTTGGTTTTTTATCGTGTTTACATTTAATTTTTTAGCAATGTGTTATGCGATGGATAAAGATGATTTAAAGATTAAATGTGGTATTATCACTAATGTGATTATTCGATTAGTTTTAATAACTGCACTGTCGTCATTTATTTATGTATTCTTTTTTGATGATTCACTATCCATTCATATGAAAAAAAATGATGAAATCTTTTTAATTTTATTAATTCCAATGATTTTATTAGGATTATATATCGTTTTATTTGATATTATCAACAAAGATCGATTTAAATTATTGCGTTATGGATTATTATCGATTGAAATTATTGCATCAATTATTTTAATTTTTGGCTTTTCAATTGAAGTTAATAAATATTATTACATTGCAGAAGACCGTATTACAGCCGTTAATGAGATGTTAATTAGAAATACAGATTATAAAGGTGATGGTGTTTATCGTGTTCACTTAGATGATTGGTCGTCAAAAAGGATTACAAATACTAGTAAAATAGCCAAAGGATTTAATATTGGGTCATATTTCCATTCTTTTTACGATGCTGATTTAAATGATCTATTTACCAATGTTTTAAGAAGTGAATCTTCTTCATGGAATCGTAAAGCTAATGACATTTATAATTTGTATACAGGTAGTTTGTTTAATAATAAGTATATTGTTGTTAATGCGAAAGAAGAGCCCTATTTTCCTACAGAATATTATGAAAAAGTTTATACAGGTACACATAGTAAATATAATGAAACTAATACTTATGTTATTTATGAACTTAAAGATGATAATCCTTTTATCGTCTATGATAAAGTTATTACGAGTTTAGAAAGCATTGGTAATATGGCTCGATTAATCGAAACGGTGATGCGTTACGGATATTTAGATGCCAAAAGTCTTAATGTTGATATAGATAAATTTAACGTTGCTTTGACAAATGAGTTAAATTTAAAATGTAAGGCACGAGTAAATTATATGTATTCAGATGTAACAGTCGAAAATATTGACGGTAATAATTACTTCGTATATAATATACCTTATACTTTTCAACAAAGTGATATGTTAATGGCTTATTCTCTAAGCTCTAGTATTCGTTCTATGGCTTTTGAAGAATACTTTATTCTTGATAAAGAAGGAAACCAACATGAAATGCACTGTAATGTTGCATATCTAGATAATTATATTCCTGATAAATTATACATTCGCGTTGATGATACAACATTATTTAAAGGTCTGGATTTATATTCTATTTCATATTCAGGATATGATATATTTTTAGAAGAACAAAGCAATTATCAAAATAAAATTATGGAATTAAATGGCAATAAGTTGCATTTATCATATGAAACGGAAGCTAAGCCGTATAAGACAATTATTAAATTACCATACACATATTCTGATAACTGGGTAATTGCACAAAATGGATATGAAGTTATTAATGTTAGCTGTGGTTTTTTGGGAATTGTTGTTCCTGAAAATACGATGAATGTCAATTTGGACTTAGAGTTTATACCAAAAGGATTAAATTCAGGTATAATAATTAGTTCTATTGGAATTGGTGTTTTCGCATTTATTCTTATTATTTATTTTTTAGGATATAAGAAGTTATTTAAAAAGTACTATCGAAATGAGGTGATAAAATGATTTATTTAATATCTCCATCAAAAAAGATGAATATTAGTAATCCTATATTAGAAAATGTGCGTATTAATGAATATACAGCCCAAATTTTAGAGGAAATTAATCGTTTAAATTTTGATCAATTAAAAACAAAGTTAGCTGTTAATGATGTTATAGCTAAAGAAGCGTTTGATATGTTTTTTAAATTTGATTCTAATCCAGTTTCTAAAGCTATTTTTTCATATACAGGAGAACAATATCGCTCTATTAATCCTCAAAGCATGACTGAAGAAGAATTATCGTTTTTAAATGAACATGTTAGAATTCTTAGTGGATTATTTGGGTTAGTTAAACCGTTCGATAATGTTAAAGAATACCGTCTTCCTATGGAAACGAAACTTTTTGAAAATGAAACACTTTATCAATTTTGGCATGATTACATGATTAATAAGTTAAAAGATGAGGATTTAATTATTAATTTATCTAGTGATGAATATCGTCGTGTTATTGATCGAGATGTCATTAATTACAAAAATGTCGTTTTTAAAGAAGAAATCGATGGTAAAATAAGAACTGTTTATGGGATAAAAAAAGTACGTGGAGAATTTATCCGTTATATTGCACAAAACCATATCAATTCTATGGAGGATTTATATAAGGTTAATTTCAATGGCTTTACATTCTTTAAAGAAAATAAATACAATATCATTTTTATTAGAAAAGCACAGTAGTGCTTTTTTAAAACCTTATAAAATAGTATTGAAAACTAGATTAAGTGGTGATATAATATAGTTGAAATGTTTTTATGAGGTGAAATTAATGAAAAATCTTTTTTTAAGACGAAAACAAACAGAATTAGAAGAAAAACTAAACATGCTAACCCATGCAATTGGGGGAATCATATACATCGTTTTATTTATTTTAATGCTAGTTAAATGCAATAGTATTTTAGAATATATTGGCTCAAGCATTTTTTTTGCAGGAATGTTTGCTTTATATTTGGGAAGTAGTTTGTACCATGGAATTAGTAATGAAAAGAAAAAAATTTTATTTCAAAAAATGGACCATTTATCGATTTATTTACTAATTGGTGGAACTTTTGCCCCTATTTTATTAGTGACTATTAACAGTGTTACCGGCTATATCTTTTTAGCTTGTCAATGGATTATTATTGCAGTTGGTATTTATTTAACAATAAAATATGGTGTAAAAAAATATACTAAATTACAAATGTTTTTCTATATCTTGTTAGGGTGGAGTGGAATTTTATTTGTGCCTACACTTTTTAAGATCAATCCATCGTTAGTATTTTATATTGCCTTAGGTGGAATAGTATATTCGATAGGTATTTTATTTTATAAAATGCGCAATGTTAAGTATATGCATGTAATTTGGCATTTCTTTGTCTTTTTTGGAACTTTTTTTCAGTTTTTAGGCATATATTTATATGTTATTTAAAGCCTTATGGCTTTTTTATATTTTAAAGATAGAAGGATGTTTTTAGATGTTTAAATTTAAAAAATTAACTCAAAATAAAGCTATGATTATTGCTGATGAATGGTACTATGATGATTTATACTCATGTTATAATTTAAAAGATAGAAAAGAAGATTATGCTGACTTTACTAATGAAGATATAAGAAATTTAAGCGATTATTTTGAAGCTGAATTAAATGATTGTTTTGTAGGTTTTTTTGCTGTAACAAAAATGGATAAAATTTTAGAATTGAGTCTTGGGTTAAAACCTAGTATGTGTTCTAAAAAACTTGGTACGATTTTCATTAATGATATTATCGCTTATATAAAAGAAAACTACAATTATGAGGTGCTATTTGTATGTGTTGAAAGTTTTAATGAAAGAGCACTTAAAGTATACCGTAAATGTGGGTTTAAATATTATGATAAAACTGTAGATGAAAATGGTTGTGAGATTCTTTTTTTAATATATCAATAAAAAATACACTATATGAAAATTTAAAATGCTTTTTAGTTCACTTTATATTAAAATTTTATTATAATAAAAGAGGTGATAAAAATGATTTATGAGAATTTAGAACAGTTAATTGGTAATACACCAGTTTTAAAACATAATGGTGTATATGTTAAATTAGAAGGATATAATCCTGGAGGTAGTATTAAAGATCGAATTGCTTTAAATATGATAACCTCAATGTTAAAAAATAATGAAATTAAATTAACTGATACAATTTGTGAACCAACCAGTGGAAATACGGGAATAGGAATTGCGATGGTTTGTGCATATTTAAAAATGCGTTGTGTAATTGTTATGCCAGAAAATATGTCTGAAGAAAGAATTAAAGCGATTAAAGCTTACAATGCAGAAATTATTTTAACTGACAAAAAAGATGGTATAAAGGGTGCTATCGCATATGCCAATAAACTAGCACAAGAAAAAGGATATATTGTATTAGATCAATTTTCAAATAAATATAATCCATTGGCTCATGAAAAAACAGCATTAGAGATTGTTAAGGATTTCAAACATATTGATTATTTTGTAGCAGGAATTGGTACAGGTGGAACAATAAGTGGAGTTGCTAAGGTATTAAAAGAACATTTTAAAGATATTAAAATTGTTGGTGTTGAACCAGAGGAATCACCAATAATTACGAAAAATATTGCTGGACCACATAAAATTCAAGGAATTGGAACAGGATTTATTCCTAAAACGTTAGATTTATCTTTAGTCGATGAAGTGATGCGTGTTAAATCTGATGATGCATTATCGAAAGTAAATAGTTTAGCAAGTGAAGGTTTATTTTTAGGAATTTCTTCTGCTTGTAATATTTTAGCAAGTGAAGAGATTTTGCGTCAAAACCCTGGAAAAGTTGTTGTAACAATTTCACCAGATAGCGGATTAAAATATTTAAGTGTCATAAATGTTTAATTATTATAAAAGTATTAAAAAACGTGATCCAGCTTTAAAAAATATTTTACAAATGATTTTATTTTATCCGGGAGTGCATGCGATTTTCTTCTATCGCATTGCCCGTATTTTTTACAAGATTAAATTAGCATTTATCGCTTATTTAATAACATTTCTAGTTCGAATAATTTATAATATTGAAATCCATCCTGGAGCTAAAATTGGGAAAAATTTTTTTATTGACCATGGTAGTTCGGTAGTGATTGGAGAAACAGCAGTCATTGGTGATAATTGCACTATCTACCACGGTGTAACATTAGGAAGTACAGGAAAGAAAACAGTAAAACGTCATCCTACTTTACTTAATAATGTCATAGTTGGAGCCCATGCTCAAGTTTTAGGTGATATTACAATTGGCAACAATGTAAAAATTGGAGCAAATGCTACTGTTGTTGAAAGTGTTAGTGATAATAAAACAGTCATTGGTTATAAAGCAGTTATTAAAGGGTGATGTCTTCATCACCTTTTTATTGATTGATTGTCTTTTTTTTGGTATAATCTAAAAAGGTGATAAAATGAATATATTAATAAAAAAAGCTATTTTACATATTGTAGATAAAAATAGTCAAAATCTAGTTTTATCAGATGAATTACTTGATTTAGAAAATGATACGGTTTACAATTTTTTAAATAAAAAAATTGATAAAATGTTAGATATAATGAAAAATAAATCTGGAGAAATTAATGATAATTCTCCAATTATGCCATTTTTAACTAATATTTATGATAATTTTTTAGATTCATCAAAAAATATTGCTGAAAAGTTATTTCAAATTCTTAATCAATATGTCGAAATTCCTGCAGGAAATATTTTAATTATTTTAGTAGATATTGAAACTGTTCCGCATTTACTTATTTGCAAAATGGGATATAAAGAAGAATTAACCCATAGTATTAATTATAACGATGATAAAATTAGCACTAGTATCACAAAACAAAAAGAACTTTTTAATAGTGGATTAAATCAAAAAGATGATATTGCTTTTATTAATTTAGAAACAAAAAATGTGATGATTCGCGAAAATCGTGTTTTATTAGAAGATTATGTTTTTTATTTTTCGCAATTATTCTTACAAGTTTCATGCAAGGAGTCTTTAAAAGATACAATTAAAAAAATTGATAATTTAGCTTATGATGTTGTTAAAAAACATTATGATGATGATTTAGAAGTGTTATCTAATGTAAAAGAAGAAATTTATAAGTCTCTTGATGATAAAAAAATTGATATACCGCGATTAGCAACGATTTGTTTTAACGATAATGATCTTGCAAAAGAAGAAATGTTAGCTAACATTGAAGAATTAAATCTTAATCCAGTAATCTATTTTAATGATGTGAATGCAATTGAAAGTTATGACAAACATCAAATTAAAACTAATACAGGAATTGAAATTAAAATTCCTATTGCTTTATATCAAAACAAAAATGCTGTTGAATTTATCAAAAATACTGATGGAACAACATCAATTTTGATTAAAAATATTGAACATTTAAAAAGAAGATAATCTTCTTTTAATGTGTCCACGTAGCTCAGTTGGATAGAGCATATGCCTCCTAAGCGTAAGGTCGGAAGTTCAAATCTTCTCGTGGACGCCAAATAACCTTTTAAAAAATTTAATTTAAAAAAATAAGTGTTTTTATATATTAAATTCAAAATTTTTCTTATTTTTTTGTTTTTTACTGTTATGAAAAAATTATGTTATTTATATGCTTTTTTTCTTAAACCATGCAACTAATAGTATTCGGTATTTGTGTGCTTTAGCTTTTTCATTTATCTAAAAATTAAACATGTATTTATATAATATTTCTACTTTCTTCTATATAAAAAAAGCTCCGTAGAAATATACTTTCCCCCATAAGTTGGACTAGTAGAACATACTAGAAAGACTTATGGGGTTTTATTTTAGATGATAAAGATAGACGTATTAAATAACTTGAAGAAAGAAATGCTAAAGTTAGAAATGGAAAATGATCTATTAAACAAATTGAAAACCTTGGTTCAACAAAGAACGCAATAAAAGAATTTTAAAAAATTAAAAGGATTGATACCTATAATGTATAGACATCAATCCAATAATAAATTAATATTAAGTTAATATTACGTAGTCGAATTTATAGGTTTAAGCATAAAATACGGTGTTTTTGATATTTAATATATTCTGTTTATTTTGTATACTATAAATTTAATTTTTAGATTTTCAAACAAAAAAAGATTTATAATTCTCCGCAGTTAATTAACCAATTAATTAAATCTTTGTTTTTATATGCCATTGAAGGAACGTCAAAGTGTGTTGCTTCATTCAATTCAGTAATTTTAGCATTTGCTCCTTTTTCTTTTAATACTCTTATTATTGTTTGACTTGATTCTGGATTTACAATGGTGTCATGCGTACCAACAAATGCCCATATTTTTGTTTTAATTAATGCAGATACATTTGTTTCGGTATTACTTATACTACCACTCATAGGAGCAATGCAAGCAAATGTGTTTGGTAATTTTACCTGTAATTGATAGGTTCCTGTTCCACCCATTGAATGCCCCGTTAAAGCTATTTTTTTTATATCAATTTTATAGTCTTCATTAAGGCTTTTGATTAAAAGTATCATTTGATCATATATATCCGACCAACCCTTATAATTGTTTTCTAGTTTTGGAATCGCAACATACGCTTTTAAATCTCCGTAATATCCATCATATAAATACTTTGGGAAACCATCAGTTGTTAGTAATTTGGATACATCTAAATTCTTATTTGTGCCACCGTGAAGGTAAATGATTAAAGGCATATTTTCAGTAGGATTGCTGGGAGAATACAAATAATAATTCAAATCTCTAAGTTTATGCAATTCCATTTTTGAAGGAATGTTATTATTTTCGGGTTCCTTAGTTGATTCAATTAACGATGAATTATAAGTATCTTTTTTTGAATTATTAAAACCAACACAGGAAATAACTGAAATCAATATTAAAATAAATAAAATTTTTTTCACAATTTTCCTCACATTCTATCTTTTTTATTTTTTAAGCATTATATCTCATATATTTGAATTTTTCAACTACTTAGATTGTATTTTACTATATAATATGATTATCGTCTAGCAAAATTAACAACTAATTTATTTAAAATGTTTTGTAAAAAAACTTGTTTTAGATACAAAACATTTTTTTATTGTATTTAATCGTAAGGACGGAAGTTAAAATCTTCTCGTCAAAGCCATTATTTTATATTAAATAGTTATCTTATTAGGCGACTTTTTTTATTTTAAATTATATAATTAAATATTATGAAAAATAATAAAAAACAAATATTAGACAAAATTAAAAAATGGTGTTATATTGTCTTTGAAGAGTATTAATTTATATTTCGAGGTGTATTTTTATGAAAGTGATAGAAAATAAAAATTTTCCAAACGAAAGAGATCTATATGGAGTAAATAACATTTATCTTAAAAATTGCTGTTTTGATGGAGTAGAAGATGGAGAATCGGCATTAAAAGAAGCACATAATATAAAACTTGAATCCTGTTATATGAATTTACTTATATCCTCTTTGGCATGATAATAAAATAGAGCTAATCAATGTAACGATGACAGATAAATGCCGAGCAGCTCTTTGGTATACCGACAATATTATTATTAAAAACTCTAAATTATTAGGAATTAAAGCATTACGTGAATGCCATTTTGTCCAAATTGAAAATTCATAAATTAAGTCTTTGGAATTTGGATGGAAAACACATCATATATCATTAAAAAATACGCAAATTGAAAGTGAATATTTATTTTTATTAGCTAATGATATTAAGCTAGAAAATATCAATCTGAAAGGAAAATATGTATTTCAATATGTTGAAAATTTAACTATTGAGGATAGTGTTTTGGATACAAAAGATGCTTTTTGGCATGCTAAAAATGTTACAGTAAAAAATTGTATATTAAAAGGATAATATCTTGCTTGGTATTCTGAAAATATTACTTTTATTAAATGCAAAATTATTGGAAGTCAACCTTTTTGTTATTGTAAGGGTTTAAAATTAATTAATTGTGAGATGGAAAAAACGGATTTAGCATTTGAATATCGGATGTAGAAGCTTCTATTAATGGTGAAATTTTATCGGTTAAAAATCCAAAATCAGGAAGTATTACTGCAGATAAAATAAATGAATTAATTTATACTGCGGATAGTAAATTTACGTCTAAATGTAAAATTTATCAAAAAGTAAAACATTAAATTAAAAAAGATAATAAAGAGAAATATAAAACTATTTTAAAATATTCAAACGATTATATCAAAATTTAATAACGTTATCTTAAAGGATTAAATATTAAAGTGAATTAAATTTTACAACCTTAAAAAGATATACGATATTACTTTAAAAAAATAAAAGAAATACAAAGCAATGGAGATTATGAAGTTGCTTTTCATATATTAGGTAATATTTTATGTAAAGAGATTATTAAAAAAGGCATGATTTTATATCATGTCTTTTTTATTTTATTATAAGTTTTAAAAAGTGGGTGGAAATATTTCTTGTAAACATTTTAAAAAAACGGCAGTTGCTTTTGAAAATACTTGATATTTTTTCCAAATGATATAACAGTTAGCTTTAAGTGGTGGAGAAAGGGGTTTAAAGCAAAGGTTGGTCCCTGTGGTATTAATAATTTTATCTAGACATAAAGCATATCCTAAACCTTCATCTACTAAAAGAGAAGCATTAAAAACTAGATTGTATGAAGCAATAATGTTTAAATCTTTTTCTTGACGTTTAAGCCATCTTTTTAAATAATTATCATCACCTTTTTGGCTAGAGACAATTAATGGTTTATCCCATAAATCATCTGGTGTAATACTATCTTTTTGAGCTAGTGGGGAGTCTTTTCGCATTAATACTCCCCAATCATCATAAATTGGCACAGGAAAAACTTCGTATTTGTTTCTATCAACCTCAGTAAAAATTAAACCGAAATCGATAAGTCCTTTATCTAGATGATTTAAGACATGCTCAGCATTACCACTAGATATATTATATTTAATATGGGGGTGTTTAATTTGAATTTTTTTAGCTACCTTGGCAAAAATACGAACTGTTTCAGTTTCACCAGTACCAATAAATATATTACCAATAATTGTTTCATCGGAACTTATAATTTCTTCTTTGGCTCTATCAAAAAGAGCTAAAATTTCTTCAGCTCGTTTACATAAAATATGACCTTCTTCAGTAAGGGTGATTTTACGTGATCCTTTTGTCCCACGTATTAATAATTTTTTTCCAAACTCGTCTTCTAATTTTTTAAGTTGAATAGATAGGGCTGGTTGTGAGATATGTAAAAATTCGGCTGCAGCTGTTATATTTTCTTCTCTTGCGACTGCTAAAAAAGATTCTAACATTTTAATTTCCATATAAACACCTCTTTTTTATATATTATATTGCTTTTATTCATAAAAAACAATTATAGAAAACGATAAATAAACACTATTGGATATATAATTTAAATATTGTTATAATTGAATTGAAGAAGATATTAAAATTTTAAATAAATAAGGAGGAATAAAGATGATTGGAAATTTTGAATATTCTAACCCAACAAAACTTTATTTTGGAAAAGATGCTTTAAGTAATTTGTCTTTTGAACTTTCTAAATATGGAGATAAGGTATTATTATGTTATGGCGGAGGTTCGATAAAGAAAAATGGCATTTATGATCAAGTTATAACGATTTTAAAGGATTGTGGTAAAACTGTTATTGAAGATGCAAAAGTTATGCCTAACCCTACAGTTGAAAAATTATATGAAGGTTGTAAGTTAGCTTTCGATAATAAAATTGATCTAATTTTAGCAGTTGGTGGTGGATCGGTATGTGATTATGCCAAAGCTGTTTCTGTTTCAGCATATTGTAAAACTGATCCATGGGAGAAATATTACCTTAAAATGGAAGATGTTGATAATAAAATTATTCCAGTAGGTTGCGTTTTAACTATGGTTGGAACAGGTTCAGAGATGAATGGTGGGGCGGTTATCACTAATCATGAACAAAAATTAAAAATAGGTCATGTTTTTGGGGACAACGTTTTTCCAAAGTTTGCTATTTTAAACCCTGAATTTACATATACAGTACCTAAATATCAAATGGTAGCAGGTATTTATGATATTTTTAACCATATTACAGAACAATATTTTTCAGGTGATGATGATAATACATCAGATTATATTGCTGAAGGATTAATGCGCTCTTTAATTCATTCATCTAAAATAGCTGTACAAAATTCAAATGATTATGAAGCTCGTAGTAACATCATGTGGACTTCAACATGGGCACTTAATACATTAATTTCCAAAGGAAAATCAACCGACTGGATGGTTCATATGATTGGACAAGCAATTGGCGCTTATACTGATGCCACACATGGTATGACTCTTTCAGCAGTTTCCATCCCATATTATCGTTTTATTTGCCCTTACGGACTACAAAAATTCAAACGTTATGCAATTAATGTATGGGATGTTAATCCAAATCATAAAACGGATGAAGAAGTTGCTTTAGAAGGATTAAAATGTATGGAACAATGGATGAAAGATATCGGTTTAGTTATGAATATTTTTGAACTTGGTGTTGAAGAACAAATGATTAATGATATTGCTAAGAGTTGTTTTATTTTAGACGGTGGATATAAAAAGTTATCAAATGATGACATTGTAGAAATTTTAAAAAAGGCGTTGAATTAAATATATTTTAAATAGGATTGATATTTAACGTTGCTATATGAGGAGTGAGTATTAAAAATGAAAGTTAAACAAGATGCTGGGAGAAATACTTTAGGTGTTTTTGCTCCTAAATTTGCCGCTTTAAATGATGATGTTTTATTTGGTGAAGTGTGGCAAGATAGTTCTTTAGATTTAAAGACGCGTTCTATTATTACAATTTGTGCATTAGTAAGTAAAGGGATGATTGATTCTTCGTTTACTTATCATATTGAAACAGCAAAGAAAAATGGTGTTTCTAAGCAAGAAATGGCTGCAATTTTGACACATTTAGCATTTTATGCTGGATGGCCTAATGCTTGGGCTGCTTTTAGAATTGCAAAAGATATATATAAAGAAGATGACGGAAATTATGGTGGGATGTTTGGATTAGGAGAACTTAATACACAATTTTCACAATGGTTTACAGGAAAATCATATTTAAAACCACTTACAAATCCTACTCAAACAGTATTTATGGCTAATGTTACATTTGAACCAAAATGTCGTAATAATTGGCATATTCACCATGCTAAAGAAGGTGGAGGACAAATTTTACTTTGTACATCTGGTCGTGGATGGTATCAAGAATGGGGAAAAGAAGCTCAAGAATTAAATCCAGGTGATGTAGTTGTTATTAAAAATAATGTTAAACATTGGCATGGAGCAGCAAAAGATAGTTGGTTTTCTCATATTGCCTTAGAGGTTCCAGGAATTGATACGCAAAATGAATGGTTAGAAAAAGTTGATGATATTACATATGATAATCTAGAATAATCTTAATTTATTATAATTTTAAAATATATTTTATATTATTTTAAAAAACTTGATATTTCCTTTAATCTGTTTTTAAATTATCCATCTATAAGTCCGCAAATGCTGGAATATCCTGTATTTACGGACTTTTTTTAATTTTTTAATCGGTCGATATACGCTTTATTTCAAATTTTAATGTTTTAAGCTAAACGTAAGCATCAAGAGTCAAAGTAATTGTGATATTAATATAAAGTAATGATTTTGGGTACATTCTCGCATTAACAAGTCTTATGCATAAAGTATGATACATGATGTGATTACAAAACATAGATTCATAATTACTTGCCTCTTTAAAGACACATTTACGATTGATAAACATTAAATTGCTGTACCTTTCTATTACGAACAAAATTTGCTTTATGCATTTTTTAGTATGTTCATAAAGGTCTGATACACTTCCTTGATTCTTGCAGCCATGATCTCATAGAACAAATTGAGACAATCAATCATATCTTCTTTGGTGTGGTACACGTAATTACGTAAGTTCAGTGGTCTAAGGTGTAAAGCAAGGTGTTAGTATACAAGAGAGTTTCATTGATTGTCAGTAGGAAATAGGTTTTATAAATATTTATTCCTACGATAATCATAACATGATGTACTACGTCATATTACCAGACAAGGTTTTTCAAAAGCCAAAGACAGCCGTTTTCTGCCTTAATTCATCAATGGTAATGCGATTAGTATTTTGGTACTTTATTGGAGGTTCTTGTCGATTAGATTACATTAAAGACCGTTTTCTAGATTATCTTTTAGTTGTAAAAGTTGGTCTTGATACTTTCCTAAAGAAATTTTATAGCTGATATATAGAGTCATATATTCATTTGATAATAGATTTTAGGAAACATTTGGTTAAGTTCATAAACACCATTTATGAATATGAAAAAAGCGGTCAATCATGAAGACTAACCGCTTTGTGTAATACTTTATATGAAATTGTCAAAATGGAATTTATCTTTCGTTTTTCATGATATATAAACTATATATTCCTAGTAATATATATGTTGGTAAAATAATATATAAACTTATATTTGGATAAGTTGTTATCGTTGTAAAACAATATGGTAAGGCACATACATTTATAATAAAATGTAAAATAATTGGTAACCATAAATTATTTGTTTTCTTATATATTGTTCCAAAATAGATCCCCATAGTAATAGTCCATACTACTTTTGTAATTATAATAATTAAAGGTTGACCTAAAACACCAAATATATATCCTAACCCAAAAATAACAGATGATACAATAATTGCTATAAGGGTATCGTTTTCTTTTTATGGCATATTTTTTCAATAAGATTTAATAATAAACCTCTAACATATAATTCTTCAACTATTGCAACTCCTATATAATATATAATTCCTTCAATTAAAACTTTTAATATTGTTGGACTATAATTAAATGGTTTTAATCCTATATAGAAAGCAATGAAAGTTATTAAACCAACAATAATTCCCACTATTCCATATTTATTTAGTCCATTTTTTAAATTTTTTTTATTAAGTCCTAACTTCCAATTAGAACAAAAATAATTTAATGTTAAAAATGCAATTACTAAAATAATTATGAAGTTAAACATTAAAGTCCAATAAAATGGTGTAATATCTAAAACTTCAATATTTATAAATAAGGCACTAGGTAACCCACTTATTTCCATAAATGCTAATAATGTCGTTAGAACACCAATTATAATTAGTTCTTTTTTCATATAATATCTCACTTTCAAATTCTAATTTCTCCGTTTTTCATATTCACATTATAACATTTTCATATATAGGTTACAATTAAAATATAAGATGTCAGTTTATATTTCGGTTGTTCATGCAGTATATGGTTTTGTGGATTGCCAGATTGACTACTTTATTTTTTTATAAATGTTTTTTAAAAAAATTTATTAATTTATAAGAAAAATTTAGCAAAAAAACATCATTAAGGCTAAATTAAGCCAAAAAGAAGTGATTTTGTAGGTGTTTGACAATATTATTTTTAGTTGTTATAATCAAAGAAGTAAATAGAAGGAAGATGATAGCTATGAAAAGAATTAATTATGATGAATTACACTTAAATCCTTTTACATTATTCGATGATTATTATGGTATTGTAGGTGTAGGAAAAAAAGAAGATGCTAATATTATGACTATATCGTGGGGGCAAATGGGAATTTTATGGCATAAAAAAGTTGTGACACTTTATATTCGTGAATCACGTTATACAAAAGAACTATTAGAAAAATATGACACTGTTACGGTTTCTTTTTTAGATCATGAAAAATATAAAAAAGAACTAGCACTTTGTGGAAGTATTACAGGTCGTGGTATTGATAAATTTAAAGCTTGTAATTTAAACAGTGTTTCTGATATTGATACACCATATACTTATGTTAAAGAGGCTTTTTTAGTGTTAAAGGCTAAAAAAATATATGAAACAAAAATTGATTTAAATAATATTCAAGATAAAACGATTATCGAAAAGTTTGGATTAGCTAAAGATAATCATTTTGTTTATGTGTGTGAAATTAAACAATTCTGTGTCGATGAAAAATACTTTGATGAAGTAATAAAAAATCAAGAGTAATAAAATAGAATAAATTGGAAACTGTGCTATAATTAAAATAAAAAGAAAGGGGTATTAAGATGAAATATATTATTAAAAAAGATGGTAAAATCGAAGCATTTAATCGAGACAAAATCATTAAGGCAATTTCAAAATCTGCTGAACGCGTTTTATATAATTTAACAGATGATGACAAAAATTTTGTTGTTGATTATGTTTTAAATGGTTTAATCGAAGAAAAAACGCCAATTGTTACGGTTCATGTATTAGTAGAAAATGCATTAGAAAAAAGAATTCCTAAGGTAGCAAAATCATATAAAGATTATCGAAATTATAAAGTTGATTTTGTTCATATGCTTGATGGAATTTATCGCAAGAACCAACAAGTTATTGCTAAAGGTGATAAATCTAATTCTAACTCAGATTCACTTCTTGTATGTACTAAAAGAACTTTAACTTTAAATGAAGTATCAAGACAATTTTACATGAAGTTTTTTTTAAATGAAGAAGAATTACAAGTTAATAATGATGGATATATTTACATTCACGATATTGGATCAAGATTAGATACTTTTAATTGTTGTTTATATGATTTAAAAAATCTTTTAAAAGACGGATTTGAAATGGGAAATATTTGGTATAATGAACCAAAAACATTAGATGTTGTATTTGATGTTATTGGCGATGTTGTCTTAAATACTGCTAGTCAACAGTATGGTGGTTTTACTATTCCACAAATTGATCTTTTATTAGAACCATATGCGGAAAAATCATATCAAATGTATTTTGATAAATATTTAAAGATTACTAATGATGAACAAAAAGCAAAATCATATGCGTTAGAAGATGTTATAACGGATTTTAAAAAAGGTTTTCAAGGATTAGAATATAAATTTAATACTGTTGGTTGCTCACGTGGTGATTATCCGTTTATTTCAGCGACATTTGGAGTTGGCGAGGGAACTTTCGCACAAATGGCAACAAAATATATTTTAGAAACAAGAAAAAATGGTCAAGGTAAAAAAGGTAATAAAAAACCGGTTTTATTTCCAAAATTAATCTTTTTATATGATGAAGAATTACACGGCGAAGGTAAAAAACTAGCTTCTTTATTTGATTTAGCTGTCGATTGTAGTCGTAAGTCGATGTATCCGGACTTTTTAAGTTTATCTGGGGAAGGATATGTTGCTGATATATATAAGAAATATAAAAAAGTAATTAGTCCGATGGGGTGTCGTGCTTTTTTAAGTCCTTATTATGAAAAAGGTGGTTTTATGCCACTTGATGATACAGATTATCCAATTTTTGAAGGGCGTTTTAATTTAGGAGTAATTAGTTTAAATTTACCATTGATTTACCAAAAGGCGAAAGTTGAAGGTTTAGATTTTTATGAAACTTTAACTTATTATTTAGAAATTATTCGTAAATTACATAAAAAAACATATGATTATATTGGAGATTTAAAAGCTTCATCTAATCCGGTTGCTTTTATGGAAGGTGGATTATATCGTGGACATTTAAAAGCCAATGATCGCATTAGACCGCTTTTAGAATCGGCAACAATGTCATTTGGAATTACAGCATTAAACGAGTTAGAACAACTTCATCACCAAAAATCGCTTGTTGAAGATGGTTCATTTAGTTTAGAAGTTATGCAGTTTATCAACGACTATGTTGAACGAATTAAAAAAGAAGATCACATTTTATACGCTATTTATGGAACACCAGCTGAAAGTTTATGTGGTAAACAAGTTGAACAGTTTAGAAATTTATATGGTATTATCAAAAATGTATCTGATAGAAGCTATGTTTCTAATTCTTTTCATTGTCATGTTTCAGAAGATATTACCCCAATTTTAAAACAAGATTTAGAAAAACGTTTCTGGGACTACTTTAATGGTGGTAAGATTCAATATGTAAAATATCCAATTGACTACAATATCGATGCTTTAAAAACTTTAATTCGTCGAGCAATGAAAATGGGATTTTATGAAGGAGTTAATCTTTCTTTAAGCTATTGTGATGATTGTGGTTATGAAGAATTGTCAATGGAAGTATGCCCAAAATGTGGAAGTTCAAACTTAACAAAAATTGAACGCATGAATGGATATTTATCATATTCTCGTGTCAATGGTGATACGCGTTTAAACGATGCTAAAATGGCTGAAATAAAAGATAGAAAGTCGATGTAGATAAAATGAATTATCATAATATTACCAAATGCGATATGTTAAATGGCGCAGGTTTACGTGTTGTTTTATGGGTTTCTGGATGTAGTCATCATTGTAATGGATGTCATAATCCAGAGACTTGGGATTATTTAAGTGGAATTGCCTTTGATAACGAAGCAGAAGAAGAACTATTTAATGCTTTAGAATGCGATTATATCAAAGGAATTACATTTAGTGGAGGAGATCCGCTACACAAAAATAACATTGATGTTATTTTAAATCTTGCTAAAAAAATTAAAACAAAGTATAATAATAAGGATATCTGGTTATATACAGGTTACTTATATGAGGAAATTCAATCTCTAGAAATAATTAAATACATTGATGTTTTAGTCGATGGAAAATTTGTTAAAGAACAAGCCGATACAAAGATTAATTGGCGTGGTTCTACAAATCAAAGAATTATTGATTTGAATAAAACAAGAGAAAAAAATGAGATTGTATTAATCGATGAAATTAGATAAGGATGGTATAAAAAATGAAAATTGCTTTAATTAACGAAAATTCTCAAGCTAGTAAAAATGAATTAATTTTTAATAGTTTAAAAAAAGTATGCGAACCATTAGGTCATGAAATTTATAACTATGGAATGTATACAGCTAATGACGAAAATCAATTAACTTATGTTCAAGTGGGATTACTTGCAGCTATTTTAATTAATTCAAAAGCTTGCGATTTTGTTGTTACTGGATGTGGAACAGGAAGTGGAGCAATGCTTGCATGTAATTCATTCCCAAATGTTCTTTGTGGTTTAATTGTTGACCCAAGTGATGCCTATATGTTTGGGCAAATCAACGACGGAAATGCCATTTCTTTCCCATTTGCTAAAGGATTTGGATGGGGAGCAGAATTAAACTTAGAATATTGCTTTGAAAAAATATTCAGCGGTGAAAGAGGATTAGGATATCCACGTGAACGTGCTATTCCTGAACAAAGAAACAAACGTATTTTAGATGACGTTAAAAAAGTTACACATTATCCAATGATTGAAATCCTAAAAAATATTGATCAAGACTTCTTAAAACAAACTGTAAGCGGACCAAAATTCCAAGAATATTTCTTCGCTAACTGCCAAGATGAAGAAATTGCAAATTACATTAAGGAGTTATTAAAATAATATGAAAAAACAACTCCCAACTCTTGCTTTAGTTTTAACAGCAATGATTTGGGGGTTTGCTTTTATTGGAGTAGATAGTGCTTTAGGAAGTGGATGGAAGCCATTTGAAATTCTATTTTCACGTGGATTGGTTGGGGCTGTTTTCTTATCATTTTTTTCATTGAAATATAAATGGTATAAAAACAAAAAAACACTCATTTTAGGCTTTATTTGTGGTATTTTAACATTTATTCCCTATGCACTACAAACAATTGGGCAAGCCTCATCTGGTGTTCAAAATTCCGCTATTTTTACAAGTCTTAACATTATTTTTATTCCATTTATTATGCGGGTAATTTTTAGAAAAAAACTAGAAAAAAAAGTTATCATTGCGGCTATAATCGCTTTTATAGGGACATTTATAATCACTTTTAATGAATCACTGATTGCTAATAAGTTTAATCTTTTTATTGTTTTACAAAATATTGCTTCAAGTTTAAAATTTAGCGATATTTTGCTTATATTATGTGGACTTGGTTTTGCAATTCAAATTATTTTTTGTGGATATTGTGCTAAATGCGACAATCCATTATCAATCACGACAATTCAATTATTTACTATGGCCTTAATTTCACTTATCTTTATGCCATTATTTGGGCAAACCAATATAATGCATTCAAATGGGTGGATGGGTGTTATTTTTGTTGCTATTTTTAGCAGTGCCATAGCATCAGTATTACAAATATATGCGCAAAAAAAAGTTAAACCGACAACAACATCGATTATTTTATGTCAGGAAACGATAATCGCTTGTATTGCTTCTGTTTTAATTTTGCATGATGCGATGAATTTTTTAGAAGTGTTAGGATTAATGTTAATGATTTTAGCAGTTTTAATAGTCGAAATTAAATTTTCTAAAAAGCAAAAAGTTATTATTAATCAGTATGAAAAAATAGATGCATCAGTATAAAATGATGCATTTTTTAATTTTAGGGGGATATATGAAAAAAATCGATTTACATGTCGATACGTTAATGTTATTGTCAGAACAAAGAGATTCATCATTATTAACAAATGATTTTAAAATTGATTTATATAAACTTAAAAAAGCAGATTATTTAATGCAGGTTTTTGCGGTTTTTGTAAATCCACAAGATGAAAATTATGCTTCTAAAGTTTTAAAAATGATTCAGTTATTTCATCAGGAAATACAAAAAAATTCGAAATTAATTGCCCCAATTTATCAATACCGTGATATAATAAAAAATATGAAACTAAATAAAATTTCTGCTCTTTTATCCCTTGAATCGGGATTGATTTTGTATCATTCTAATACAATGTTAGATGTTTTATATGATTTAGGAATTAGAATTTTAACATTAACATGGAATGAAGAAAATAGTATTGGATATAGCCATTTAATAAATGAACCACTAAAATGTTATGGAAAGAAATTAATTTCTAAACTTAACTCTTTGGGAATAGCTATCGATGTATCCCATTTATCTGATAAAGGAGTTTTAGATGTTTTAAAATTAAGTGATAAACCAATTATGGCAAGTCATTCTAATGTCCGTGAGATATGTTATCATTCACGTAATTTACCACTCGATATTATAAAAAAAATTAATGCTAAAAAGGGAATTATCGGTCTAAATTTTTATCCCCCTTTTGTATCAATCAATAAAGAACTAGCGATTAGTGACTTAATAATTCACATTAATTTTTTAGTTAAAAATGACTTATTAGATGTAATATCAATTGGGACAGATTTTGATGGTTTTAGTGAAGAAACTTTTATTAAAGATGCATCAATGATGGATGATTTAGTATCTGAACTTTATAAGGCGGGCTATAAAACGCAAATGATTGAAAAAATAATGTATAAAAATGCATTAAGATTTTTAAAGAGTGTTTTGAGGTAGGTGTTAATATGATTACTAATTACAAAGATTTTACGAAGTTTTTATCGACAATTGATCAAAATAATAAACCGCGGTTATTAATTCATTCATGTTGTGCTCCTTGTGCAACGCACGTATTATTTAATTTAAAGCAATATTTTGAGATCGATATTTTATTTTATAATCCCAATATTTATCCGAAAACAGAATATGATCATCGCTTAGAAGAATTAAAAACTTTCTTAAAAGAAGCACATTTAGATATTCAAGTTTATCAATTAGATTATCGCTTTGAAGATTTTTTAAAGATGTCTAAAGGTTTAGAAAATGAAAAAGAAGGGGGGAAAAGATGTTTTTTATGCTATGAAATGCGTATGCGTGAAGCGTGTATTTATGCAAAAGAACATCATTATGACTACTTTTCAACGGTTTTATCGATTAGTCCTTATAAAAATTCTGATAAAATCAATGAAATTGGCTATCAATTAGAAGAAGAATATCAAGTAAAATATTTATATAGCAACTTTAAAAAAGAACAGGGGTATTTAAAATCTATCGAGTATTCAAAAGAATATCAATTATATCGACAAGATTATTGTGGTTGTCCATTTTCTAAAAGAGATAGTTTATTAAAAAGGGGTAATAAAGATGAAAAAGGCAATTAGTTTATGTGGTGGTGGCTCTAAAGGAGCATATCAAATGGGTGTTTGGACATGCTTAAAGGAATTAGGGGAAGATTTTGATATTATAACAGGAACATCAATTGGAGCTTTAAATGGAGCGATGATGTTTTTAGGAGAATATGATAGATGTTTATCATTATGGAATGAAGTAACCATCAATCATATTGTTGTTAATGGATTTAATATCGATGGACCATTGGTTCAAACAATGTTTAAGAAAAAAAATGATATCCTACCATTCTTAAAAACATATATTAAAAACTTAGGAGCAGATATTACGCCCTTTTATAAATTGTTAGATGAATATATAATTGTTGAAAAAGCAAAAAATAATCCAAAAAAACTAGGTATTGTTGCTGCATCATTTCCAACAATGAAACAAATCAACTTTATTATCGATGATGAAAATTATCGAAATATAAAAAAATATTTATTAGCTTCATCATCATGTTTTCCAGCTTTTCCGGTATGTAAAATTGATGGAAGATCATATGTTGACGGTGGTTATTCAGATAATTTGCCGATTAATTTAGCTTTTGAATTAGGAGCTGATTTTGTTTTGGCAGTTGATTTAAATGTTAATATTACACATAAAGAGCATTTAAATAATGATAAAATTAAATATATCGTTCCATCATGGCCATTAGGAAGCTTTCTACATTTTGAACGCGAAATTATTCACCGAAACCAAGTATTAGGATATAATGATTGTTTAAAGGCATATAAGCTTAAAAGAGGTTTTAAATACACATTTGAACCATACTATTTTGCTGAAGATTTTTATAAATTAGTTATTGAAGATTTTATTAAAATGACTAATGAAATTAAAAAAAGACGTATAAAAACATTAGTTCGTCCGGAAAAAGACGGCAATATATTTAATTTATTAGAAAATAGTACATTACATCCATTAACTGATGAAGAATATGTTATTCGTGCATTAGAGATAGGTTGTGAAATCTTTTCTATGGAATATATTGTTATTTATCATCCATTAACTTTAGGAAAAAGGTTATTATTAAAGGTCTTTACTAAGTCAGTTGACGTAGAGGCATTTAAAAATGATATTGATCAAATTAGTAATAAAAATAAATTAAAAAATTATTTTTTAGGATATGAGGATGCTTATTTAGCAGCGCTATTAATTCAAAATGATAATTTAGCTACAAATGAAATCTTAATCAATTTAATGCTTAGTAAACCACAAGCATTTATTACTTATATCTTTTTAAAACATTTTAAAGATTATGATTTCCAAGGGGATGATTTAGATGACTTTAAAGATCGATAAAATAAGTATTAACGATAAAAGAAGGTTATTATTTGTATCAGATATCCATGGAAATTTACCATTATTTAAAAAATTATTAGTTGATGTAGCTTTTAATGATGATGATTATTTATTCATTTTAGGTGATATGATTGAAAAAGGTGATTACAACCTAGAAATGTTGCGTTATATGATGATGTTATCCAAGAAAGAAAACATCTTTTTAATTCAAGGAAATAATGATCAAATTATGTATCAATTTGATAAAATCGACCATGATTTATTAAAGTATTATTTATTTGTTAAACAAAAAACCATTTTATTAGAAATGGCTTTAGAACAAAAATTCGTCATAACCCCTGAGATGGATATCGATTTATTTTGCAAAACAATTAAAAATAATTATCAAAAAGAAATAAATTTTATCAAAAATTTGCCACATGTTATTGTTGTTAATGAAAAACTTTACCTTTCACACGCTGGGATTGATGATTTAAACCATATTGGTAGTAATGACGTTTGTAAAAACTATGCGTTCTTTGAAAAGTACTTAGGAGGGCCACATTATCAAATTGTTGGGCATTTTCCAGTTCATAATTATAATAGTACTAAATTTAAAATTAGTTCTTTAATTGATCAAAAACGTAAGATTATTTCTATTGATGCTGGATGTAATGTAACACCATTTAAATTTTTAAATGTTTTTATAATTGATAGTTTAGATACGATGGGATTTAATAATATGTTAGTTTCTTTATATCCTAAGGGTTTAATTAAGAAAAAACTAATATTTAAACGGCATAGTTTTGCGAAAGGATTTAGAGACATTAAAGATGTAAAAATAATAAAAAAAGAAAGTGATTTTTATTTAATTTATTGCCATGGACATCATTTTTATTTTCCTAAAAAACTTATTTATTCAGAACAAGGTAAAAATACTATTTATGAGGTTACAAATAATTTGATTACAGGAAATAAAGGGGATATAATTGATATTTTTCTTAAAGGAGAAAAGTACAGTTTAGTTTTTAAAAACGGTATTATGGGAATAATTGAAAATAAATTTTATGAGGTGATTTAATGGATCAATTTAAAATGCAAGTTAATAAATTCTTTAATGGAACGACACTTGATGCGTTATTAGATTACTTTCATTTAGGAAAAGCAAAAAAACATCAAGTTTTATCGGGGAAAATCATCTATGTTAATGGTATTTTGGCTTCATATAAAACAATTTTACAAGAAAATGATGAAGTTATAATTGATACATCAATATTTGAGAAACGCGATTTTCCATGTGAAAATATCCCAATTGACATTTTATACGAAGATGATTATTTACTTGTTATAAATAAAGAGGCTCATTTAATCGTTCATCCAGATGATAAAAATAAAACAGGAACTTTAGTCAATCGTATAAGTAATTATTATGCTAAGAAAAATTTAGATAAGTCGGTTCGTTATGTGCATAGAATTGATCGTGATACAACAGGAATTATTATCTTTGCTAAGGATATGTTTACTAATGCCTATATGAATCACTTTATTGAAAAGCATGAAATTACTCGTATATATTTAGCCTTATGTAGTAATAAATTTAAGGAAACAAAAGGGGTTATAAACGCTAAAATTGGTGAGGATCGACACCATAAAAGTCGTAGAAGAATTTCTAAAACAGGACAAGAAGCAATTACACATTACGAAGTTATTAAAAAGCTATCACGAGGAATTAATTTAGTTAAATTACAATTAGAAACTGGACGTACACATCAAATTAGAGTACATTTGTCAAGTATTAATCACCCACTTTTAGGTGATGAATTATACTTTGGAGATTGTAAATTAATTAAAAGAACTGCTCTACACTCTTATCAAGTAAGTTTTATTCATCCTATTACAAGAAAAAAGATACAAATAACTTGTCCATTACCAAAGGATATGCAAAGGATTGTTGATAATGGAAAATAAAATCATAAATCAAATTATTTCGTCTAATGAAATAAAAGATTATAATGTTAGTACAAGTTATGAAGATGTTATTTTTAAAGATTTGATTTTAGATACTAAAGAATTTAATTTTTGTAATTTTAATAGATGTGTATTTGAAAATTGTTTATTTATTGGTGTAGCTTTTAAAAATTGTGGATTGCATAAAGTAAGTTTTAATAACTCCAAATTAGATGGAATAAATATTTATGATTCCAATTTTGATTTTTGTAAAGTTACTTCATCAAGTATAAAAATGGCTAACTTTTATAGTTTAAAATGGCGTAATGTTATATTTGAAGATGTTAATTTTATAGAGAGCCATTTTATGGATATTAAACACCATAATATAGTATTTAATAATTGTAAGTTAGATAATACAACATGGCGTTTAATTAAATTGAATAACCTAGATTTTTCAAGTAGTTACTTTGACAAAATTAATTTAGAAATACAAAATATACAAGGTTCTGGTAAAACAAAATTATAATCAAGCTTTAATTATAGCTATGATGCTTGGAATCACAATTAAATAAAATATAGTAATTTTTGTTTAAAGTTTGATTAATTGCATCACAAAAAATGATTAATTAGAATAATTAAACTATTTACATAGGAGATAAAAAAATGATTTTTGGGAGACATATTAATAATTATTATAAGAAATATGCACTCAGTTTTATAATCGCAATTATTTCGTTAATTGCGGTTGATTGGGTTCAACTTTTTATTCCTAAAATATACGGAAAAATTATTGATTTAGTGGATAATAATGCCATAACAATGGCTATTTTAAAAGAAGAAGTTGGAAAGATATTTATTTGTTTAATTGTGATGTTTATTGGACGGTTTTTATGGCGATATTTACTTTTTGGTAATGCTATTAAAATTCAAGCAGATTTACGACTTAAAATGTTTAAAAAATGCGAGTCATTGTCACAAAGTTTTTATGCAGAACATCGAGTTGGGGAATTAATGGCTTTGTACACTAATGATTTAGATGCAGTTAAAGAATCTTTTGCATACGGTATTTTAACTTTTTTTGATGCTATTTTTTTAATCATTTTAACTTTTAGTGAAATGTTAAAAATAGATATTTGGTTATCAATTTTTTCTATTTTTCCGCTTTTATTAATTTGTGTTTTAGGGGCAGTGATTGGTAAAATGATGGAAATAAAATTTAAAAATCGACAAGAAGCTTATTCTAAGATGTCAGAATTTGTTAATGAAAATTTATCAGGAATTTTTGTTATTAAAGCATTTGTAAAAGAAACGTTAGAATTACGTGAATTTGCGCGTATAAATAAGTTGAATAGTGATAAAAATATTGAATTTGCTCGATTATCAGTTATTTTTAACATAATTTTACTTGCATTAATTACAAGTGTTATAATTGTCATTTTAGGATATGGTGGATATTTAGTCTACTTAGATAAAAGTGGGTTAAAAGTCGGTTTTACAATCGGAATGCTCCAGGTATTTATTTCTTATTTTACTACTTTGACATGGCCAATGCAGGCAGTAAATCAATTTATTAGCTTAACAAGTCAAGCAAAAGCATCTTTAAAACGTATTAATAAATTATTAAATGCATCAATTGAAATCAAAGATGAAGATGTTGTATTTAATGATGAGATTGCTGGTTTTATTGAATTTAAAAATTTATCGTTTAAGTATCCCGATGGAAATATTAATGTTTTAAATAATATTTCTTTTAAAATTAACTGCGGGGAAACGGTAGGAATTATCGGAAGGACTGGATGCGGAAAAACAACGCTTGTTGATTTATTGCTTAGAATTTATAATGTTGAAGAAAATACAATTTTTTTAGATGGAACAGATATTATGAAAATACCATTTAAAAAAGTTCGTGATACAATTGGATATGTTCCACAAGATAACTTTTTATATAGTGACACTATTCGCAATAATATCGCTTTTGCTTTTGATGATATCGATGATGAAGATGTTGTTAATGCAGCTAAGTTTAGTTGTCTTCATAATAATATTATTGATTTTGAAAAACAATATGATACTTTCTTGGGTGAACGTGGAGCAAGTTTGAGTGGTGGACAGAAACAACGTGTTTCTATTGCTCGAGCTTTAATTAAAAACCCGGCTATTTTGATTTTAGATGATTCTGTTAGTGCTGTTGATACTAAAACAGAAGAAAGTATCTTACAAAACCTTAGACAAACGCGTAAATCTAAAACGACGATCTTAATTGCTCATCGTATTTCGACGGTGCGTAATTTAGATAAAATTATTTTAATGGATCATGGT
The DNA here is from genome assembly GCA_944325695.1 of uncultured Anaeroplasmataceae bacterium. Classification (GTDB taxonomy): domain Bacteria; phylum Bacillota_I; class Bacilli_A; order Acholeplasmatales; family Anaeroplasmataceae; genus UBA3384. Next base: position 8,445 of record CALVBA010000003.1, on the reverse strand, counting down.
AGTATTGTTGATGTGGGAAGTCATGAAGAATTATTACAAAGATGTCAAATGTATCAACAAATGGTTAAAAAACAAACATTAAAAGAGGATGTGGAGGGTGATGACAATGCCTAAAAATGATTCGATTTTAAGACGTTTATATGTTTATATAAAACCACATCTTTTAACTTTTATTATCTGTTTTTTAATGGTTATTTTAATTGTTTTACTTGATTTATTAGGTCCTTTCTTACAAGGAATTATTGTTAGTATCTTAAGAGATGATGTGATTGTTTATTCACAAATCGTTTTTGTTTTAGTAATTTATTTTATATCCCTTATATTAAGTTCGATTTTAACATATTTTGAAGCGATGAAACTACAAGTTGCCTGTCAATCTATTATGTATAAAATGCGTGCAGATTTATTAAATAATTTAGAAAATTTAACAATTGCACAAATCAATAGTCAACCTATCGGACGTTATGTTAGTGCTGTTACCTCAGATACGAATAATTTAAATAACTTTTTTACAAATGTGATTGTTAATTTATTAAAAAATCTTTTAACGCTTATTTTTGTATTAATCATTATGTTTATAATAAATACGTGGTTGACATTAATTATTTTAACTTTAACACCGATTATTGTAATTTCAACAGTTTATTTTAAAAAATATTCTAGAAGAGCTTATCGTAATGTTAGGAAAGGAATTAGTGACGTTAATGCCTTTTTAAGTGAAAATTTATCTGGTATTAAACTAACACAAGTTTTTAATCAAGAAAAAAAGAAATTTGCGGAGTTTCAAGTTAAAAATAATAAATTAATGCGTGATGATATTCGCCAAATTATAATTTTCTCAATCTTTAGACCACTAATTTATTCTTTATATGTCTTATCGTGTATAATTATCATCTATGTTGGGATAATTTTCGTTATTGGGGGAAATATATTTAATATCACGATTAATCCTAATACAATTGATTTAGCCTTATTTATTGTTTTTTACGGTTATATAGTAAAATTTTTTGATCCTATTCAACAGCTTGCCGATCAATTTAATACTATTCAATCGTCTTTTGCATCAGCTGAACGTATATTTGACGTTTTAGATATTAAGGTTAATATTTTAGATTCAGATGATGCTATTGAGCTTAACGATTTAAAAGGTGATATTGAATTTAGAAATGTATGGTTTGCCTATAATGATGAAAATTGGATTTTAAAAGATGTTTCATTTACAGTTAATGCAGGGCAAACGGCAGCTTTTGTTGGAGCCACAGGGGCTGGAAAAACGACGATTTTAGCTTTGATAGTTCGTAATTACGAAATTCAAAGAGGACAGATTTTAATTGATGGAATTGATATTCGTAGGATTAAAATTGAATCGTTACGTAAAAATATTGGGCAAATGTTACAAGATGTTTTCTTATTTAGTGGAACAATTTATTCTAATATCACAATGCGCGATGATTCAATTTCCTTACCAGAAGTTAAAAAAGCGTGTAAGTATGTCAATGCTTGTGACTTCATTGAAAATTTAGATGGTGAATATAATTATGTTGTTAAAGAGCGTGGTTCTAACTTTTCAAGTGGGCAAAGACAATTATTAAGCTTTGCAAGAACGATTGTACACAAACCTAAAATTATGATTTTAGATGAAGCAACAGCCAATATTGATACAGAAACTGAAATGTTGATTCAAGATAGTTTAGAAAAAATGATGAATGTTGGGACTATGTTAATTGTAGCTCATCGTTTATCAACTGTTCAAAATGCTGATAAAATCATTGTTCTTCACAAAGGTGAAATCGTTGAAGAAGGAAACCATATGGAATTAATAAATAAAAAAGGACTATACTATAGTTTGTATGAAATTCAATATAAAAATATTGAACATAATGAGGAATCCCTAAATTAATTTTTAGGGATTTTTTCATTTCCAAAAATGGATAAATGTGATATGATATAAGAGTGCAAATTTTTAAAAAAAAGGTGATAAAAATGATTGTCTCAGTGCATAATTTACATTTATCATACGGGTTAAAAAAGGTTTTAGATAATGTTTCATTTTCTTTTACAGAAGAATCAAAAATAGGTATAATTGGGTTAAATGGTCAAGGAAAAAGCAGTTTACTAAAAGTTATTGCCGAAATTGAAGTTCCTGATTCGGGATTTATCACTAAACCACAAGATATTAAAATAGCTTATTTACCGCAAATTCCTAATTTTAGTGAGCATATTACCATTGATGAATACATAAAAAAAGTTTGTAGAGAAAATAAAGCTTTAAAGGACTTTGAAATTATCGGTCTTTTAAATAAATTTTCATTGAAAGATCATAATCTTTTTATTGATGAGTTAAGCGGCGGAATGCAAAAATGTCTATCTATGGCTGTTTCTTTTTCGGGTAAAAGCGATTGTTTACTGTTAGATGAGCCAACAAATCACCTTGATAATGAAATGATTTTATGGCTTGAAAAGTATTTAATAAGATATAAAGGAAGTATCTTAATGGTAACACATGATAGATATTTTTTAGAACGTATTACAAATGTGATGTACGAATTAGATAGAGGTAAGATAACGGTTTATAAAGGAAACTATCAAGATTATTTAGAACAAAAAGCTCTTAATCTAGAGCTAGAAAAAAATAGATTACATAAATTAAGACAACTTTATAAACAAGAACTAGAATGGATGCGTAAAGGTGTTGAAGCTCGAAGAACAAAGAAAAAAGATCGTATTGAACGTTTTCAAGCCTTAGCAAGCATGAATTTAAAAGAAACCGATGAAAAGTTAGATTTAATTAATATGAAGTCATATTTAGGAAAACAAACAATTGAATTCAAAAATGTGACATATGGGTATAATAATCGAATTTTAGCTAGTGAATGTAGTTTCTATTTAAATAGATTTGACCGCTTATGCTTAGTTGGTGATAATGGATGTGGTAAATCAACGCTTTTTAATTTAATTTTAAATAATCTTAAGCCACTTTCAGGTGAAATTATTATCGGTCCAACGGTTAAAATCGGATATTTTAAACAAGTTATTCCAAAAGCTGATGAAAATATGCTTGTAATCGATTATATTAAAGAAGTGGCTTCGACTTTAAAAACTGTTAATGGATATATCACTGCAAGCGAACTTTTAGAACGGTTTTTATTTGATAGTAATGCGCAATATTCAAAAATTAATACCTTATCAGGAGGAGAGCGTCGTAGATTAGAATTATTACGTGTTTTAATGTCAGCTCCGAATGTTTTATTACTTGATGAACCTACAAATGATTTAGATATTTATACATTAGAAATTTTGGAAAATTTTTTAGATGAGTTTGCTGGAGCGTGTATAATTATAAGTCATGATCGTTATTTTATTGATAAGGTTAATACGCGAATTATGTACTTTAAAGATCAAAAAATTGTTGAATCAATTTTAGATATTCACCAAGTATTAGAGCTAATTAATCAAAAAAATGAAGTAAAAGAAGTTAAAAATACTTTTAAAAAAGAAGTAAAGAAAATAAAATTATCGTATTTTGAAAAACAAGAGTGGGATAATATTGAAGAAGAGTTAGAAGATTTAACTAATAAAATAGCACAAATAGATGAAAATATTGCTTTAAATAGCAGTAATTATGTTAAAGTTATGGAATTACACGATGAAAAAATGAAGTTAGATAAGTTACTCGAAGCTAAATTAGAGCGGTATGAGTATTTAGAATATATTGTTAAACAAGGGGGATAAGATGCCAACAATTAATGAAAATATTAAACAAGCATGTCAAGAATTGTTAGATTTATCGTTAAAAAATCCACTTTTGAATTTTAAATTACGAAAGAATATTGGTTTAGAATTAAAAAATGTTAATTCAATTGAAGTATTTCATTTACTTAATGAAGGGAAATTATTATCATTTACGAATAAATTAGAAGTAAACCGTGTTAATAAAATTTTATGTGATATTCCCCATGATGAATTAATTCGTCGCTTGTCTAAAACATCACGAGAAGCTAAATTAATTATGGAAGAAAAAGGATGTAATGTTTTATTTTTGGCCCTAGGTTTTGTTAAGTGGTATGAAAAAAATAATACATCTGATTTTATCTATGCTCCATTAGTATTGATCCCGATTGCTTTGAAAAAAGCTTTTGATATGGAAAAATACAGTGTGGTGTATACTGAAGAAGATATTAAATTAAATATAAGTTTAATTACGAAGTTTAAACAAGATTTTAATATTGATTTAAACTATGATTTAGACAACTTTAGTATTGAAAACTATTTTTATCACGTCAACAATATCTTACAAGATAAAACAAATGTTAATTTTGAATTAATTGATGATATTGGAGCTATTGATTTTTTCAGTTATGCTAAATTTTTAATGTATATGGATTTAGAATCAATTGAAAATGTTAAAACATTTAATGACAGTGTTTTATATAAAATTTTTAATGACGGTTTTACGACTAACCCATTAAGAAATGATATTCGATTAGTTAACGCTGTAGGAGCTGATTATTCGCAAAATATTGCGATTAAAGAGGTTTTAAGTGACAATGATTTAGTTATACAAGGACCTCCTGGAACGGGTAAATCACAGACAATTACTAATATCATCGCTAATGCGGTTTACAATGATAAAAAGGTGTTATTTGTTTCAGAGAAAAAAGCAGCTTTAGATGTTGTAAAAAGACGTCTTGATTCTACAGGATTAAGTGATTTAGTATTAGAGTTGCACAGCCAAAAAGCTAATAAAAAGGATGTTTTACAAGCTATTGAAAAAACACTTCGATTGGGGGAACCACGTATTTCTGATATTAATCAAACTTTGGAAAAATATGATAATATTGGTAAATATTTAGATCGTTACGCGCAAATTATTAATACTGATGTCAAAAATTCGAGTCTACCGCTGATTTCAATTTATGGTTTAAAATTAGAATTAGAAGATAAACTTACTAAAAATAATATTAAAATACCTAAACTAGAAATTGATGGAATAGAAGATTACTCTGAAGATGATTTTTTAGAACGTTATGAACTTTTAAAAGAATATATCGATACTCTAAAAATTGTCGGAAAAGTTACTAAAAATCCATATTATGGTTTATCATTAAATGAATTTTTACCGTTTCAAGAAGCTCAATTAAAAGAAAAATTAGATGATTTATTAGATAGTTTTAATACCTTAATAACTCATACACAAGAGTTATCTAGTATGTTTAACGGTCGAAGTATTTATAATATTTTTGATTTTAAACACTTTTATGATTCTATTATGTACTGTAAAGATTTTAAAGGTTCACAAGGAATGAATAGTGCCGATTATCGTTTTAGTGAAGATCGTAAGTTTATTTTGAATACAATTGAAACAGGTTTAAAAGCCCAAGAGTTTTATAACGAGTATAAAGATGTTATTGAATCAAAAGCATTTTTATTAGATAATAAATTTGAAACAAATTATCAAAATTATTTATCTAGTGGTGTTTTTTTCATTAAAGATAAGCAAAAAGAAACAAAAATTTTAAGTTATTTTAAAGATGATTTAAGCCGTAATACCAAATTAAAATTAGCTAAAAAACTTTATAATTTAAAAAAAGAACTTTCTCATTTTAAGAAAAATCGTAAACAAATTAAAGAAGTATTTAATATGGCTTATACAAATCCATATGATACTGATTGGGCAAGCTTAAAAGATGCAGTGCCATTTTTATTTGATCTTCATGATTTAATTAATGATTATACTGTTATCGCTCAAATGAAATTTGCTTGTATGGATTATGAAGTTTTACAAAATTTAGTTGAATTAGCTAAAAAAGTTGAAGAAGATATTGCATTATTTGAAGCAACGCTTTTAGATTTTTGTGAAATTATTGAATTTGATTCGGTAAAACGTTTTGGGTATTCTAAATGGTATTTAGATTTATCGTTTAATGATTTGAAAAGAATTTTTTATTCATTTAAAAATAATGCCTCATCAGTTTATAATTTAGCACGATATAATAATTTAGAAGAACAAATGCATAAACTAAATTTAACACAATTAGTTGATTTTGCACAAGATTTTAAAGAAGACCTAGATTATATAATTGATATTTTTGTTTATATGCGTTATGAAACATTAGTAAATAATTCATTTGAACAAAATGCAGAATTAAAAGACTTTAAGAGCTTTAAACATGAACGTCAACGTGAAATCTTTAAAGATTTAAATAATAAGTTAATGTTAGAAAATATTAAACAAATTTTAAAGAAACATTTTGATTTAATGCCTAAATTTAACGAATCAAATTATAGTATGAATATTTTACGTCGAGAATTATTAAAGAAGAAAAACCATATGCCACTACGTAAATTAATTTCGCAAACGAAAGAAAGCTTATTAAAAATTAAACCGGTATTCATGATGAGTCCAATTTCTATTGCCACTTTTTTAGAACCAGGAGAAATTGAATTTGATTTAGTTATTTTTGATGAGGCTAGTCAAGTTCGGCCAGTTGAAGCTTTCGGTGCCTTATTAAGATGTAAGAAGGCTATTGTTGTTGGAGATAGTAAACAACTTCCACCAACTAATTTCTTTGAAAATATAACAGAAAAAAATGATGATTTAGAAAATGACGATTTTGTCAGCTTAGAATCTATTTTAAGTTTATTTTTAGCGAAAAAGGCTAAAGAAACTGTTTTATCAATTCACTATCGTTCTAAACATCATTCGTTAATTGAAACATCAAATGAAGAATTTTATGATAATAAATTAGAGATTTTCCCATCTGTAGATTATAAAGATCAAACAAAAGGATTAATTTTTAATTATAATCCAACAAATTATTATAATCGTGGAACGACAAGAACAAATCCACTTGAAGCTGAACAAATTATTGATGCGATCGTTAAACATGCGCATGAAAATAGTGATTTAACATTAGGAGTTGTCGCTTTCTCAACTGCTCAAACAGAAGAAATTTATAAAAGATTAGGAAAACGAATTAAACAAACTAATGATGAAGTTTTAAAATCTTTTTTAAATATGCACCCTTATGAACCATTTTTTATTAAGAATCTAGAAAACGTTCAAGGTGATGAACGCGATGTTATTTTTATATCAATTGGTTATGGGCGTGATAAAGAGGGAAATTTAACGATGGATTTTGGACCTCTTAACAAAGATGGTGGAGAAAGACGGTTGAATGTTATTATCACGCGTGCTAAATTACGATGTGAAGTTTTTGCTAATATTAATTGTTATGATATTAACTTATCAAAGACAAATGCTAAAGGGGTTAAAGCCTTAAAACACTTCTTGGAATATGCCGAATTTAGAAATGATAATATTGAATTTAAAGAAGAAAATCAAGATTCCTTTGTTAGTTATTTATATGAACGTCTTTTACGACATGGATTTAATGTTGATAAATATGTTGGTTCAAAAAACCAAGTTATTGATTTAGCGGTGAAAGATCCAAATAATCCAAATAAATATTTAGTTGGTATTTTATGTGACGGAACATCTTATTATAAAAAACAGGATACTGTTGATCGTGATATTTTACAAGATAGCATGTTAAATCAATTTAAATGGCATATTTATCGTGTATGGAGTACTGATTTTTATCAAAATGCGAAATATGAATTTGAAAAATTATTAGATTTTATTAATCAGTCAATGAAGCAAACACTTGTTGTTAATGAAGAAAAACAAACAGAAGTTGTAATTAAACGTAAAGCTAGCCAAGAAATTAATAAAGACTTAAAATTTGTTGATTATCAGTTGTATAGTGGTCCAATGCGTAGACAATCAATTTGGAATGAGAAAAATACAATTGTAGAGTTAGCTTGTAAAATTATCAATGTTGAGGCTCCAATTTATTATAAGGAGATTCAACGTCGTTTAATGACGATAACTAAATTAACTAAATTAAGCGTAAATAACAAAGAAATGCTTGAACAAATCTATCAAGAATTAAAATGGAATGAAAAATATCAATATAAAGATGGATTCTTTTATATTAAAGAAGCGAATATTGTCGTAAGAAACAGAGAAAACACGATTAATTCTCTTAAAAAATTAGAAACGGTTTGTGATGATGAAATAAGATTGTGTCTTTATACACTAGTAAATTACGGAAAAGCTCAAACTTTAAATGACTTAACAAATATGTCTGCAAATGTTTTTGGATATAATAAACCAACAGATAAGTTTAAAGGAAGAATTCTAAAAGCATTAAACGATCTAGTAACATCATCACTTTTATATATTGAAGATGAAGTATATTTTATCAATGAAGGTGTAAAAGTTATTGATGAAGAAGTAATTGAAGATAATCAATAATTTAAATAAGCATGATATTCCGATTTATGGAAAATCATGCTTTTTTATTTAGGTGATTTATCATAACAAGTGCAACAAAAAAACTCATGAGATTACTATCATGTTAAAATGTAAGTGACCAAACA
>CALVBA010000002.1 GCA_944325695.1 uncultured Anaeroplasmataceae bacterium | reverse complement strand
CATAGCTCAGTTGGTTAGAGCACTTGACTGTTAATCAAGGGGTCCTAGGTTCGAGTCCTAGTGTGGGCGCCATTTAAATAATAATCTGGTGATGATGGTGAAGTGGACACACCTGTTCCCATCCCGAACACAGAAGTTAAGCACTTTAACGCCGATGGTAGTTAGCAATAGCGAGAGTAGGTAGTTGCCGGGCTTCTCTTTTATAAAAATGGAGGTTTAGCTCAGTTGGTAGAGCATCTGCCTTACAAGCAGAGGGTCAGCGGTTCGAGTCCGTTAACCTCCACCAGTTAAAAAAATTTTTGTTTGGTACAATGTATCAAACTTTTTTTATAATATTTGATTATATTTTATTTATAATTATATTTAAAAAAAAAGATTTATTTTTTATAAAATTTTTGTATAATTGATATGTAAATTTAAAAAAGGAAGTTAAAAGATGTATAAAGTTTATGATAATGGTAATGGTAAGTATTCTGTAAAAAAAGATGGATCGAAACGAGCTAGTAAAATTTTTGATAATAAAAATGATGCATATGATTACTGTGATAAAAAAAATAAAGAATTAGGGATTGAATCATCTGCAAAAAATAATTTTATTTTTAGAAAAATTATCATCGGTGTTTTATCGGCTTTTATTGTTGTGATTGTAGCAATTTTAGGATTAAAATTTGGTATTTTTGATGCCTCTAATTTAAGTTCAAGTTCTTCTAATAACACATCAAGTATTGTGGTTAATGAAGGGGTACATAATGAGTTTCAAATTCATTTTTTAGAATTAGGAAATAAGTATTCTGGAGATTCAATTTATATTAAAGCTGGTGAAAATGATATTTTAATTGATGCTGGTTCACTTAAAGGTTCAGCTAAATATATTAAAGAGTATGTAGATCAATATTGTATTGACGGAAAATTGGAATATGTTATTGCAACACATGCCGATATAGATCATATATCTGGTTTTGTTGGAAATAGTTCTAATGGTATCCGTGACGGTATTTTATATCAATACGAAGTTGGAACATTAATCGATTTTGCTTTAACTGAAAAAACTCATGAAATATATAAAGAATATTTAGAAGCTAGAGAAATGTTAAAGGCAAATGGGACAAATGTTTATACAGCGGCACAAGCATTCAACGAAACAGATGGAGCGAAACGCATTTATGAGTTAGGTGAAGGAATGCAATTCCAAATTTTATATAATAAATACTATTTTGAATTATCAAAAGTTGAAAATAATCATTCGGTAGTGACATTATTCTCATACACTAAAAATGGAGTTAAAAATGATTATTTGTTAACTGGAGACCTTGAAGTTGAAGGTGAAGAAGCAATGGTGGAATATTATAAAGAAAATCCAGGAATTTTAGGACATGTTGTGTTATTTAAAGCTGGACATCATGGGTCTAAAACATCTTCAAATGATGTTTTATTAGAATTAATTACACCAGAGATTTCTGTGGTTACATGTTGTGCTTGGGCACAATATACTGAAAAAAATGCAAATACTTTTCCAACGCAACAATACATCGATCGTATTAGTAAATATACTGATCAAGTTTATGTTACATCAGTTTATGATGAAGAAAATGATGATTTAGGTTCGTTAAATGGAACAGTTATTATTAGTAGTAATGGTGAAGAAGTATCGATGTATGGATCTAACAATACAACAAAATTAAAAGATACTGAATGGTTTAGTGAAACTGTTTACGTTGACAGTACAGGAAAATTAGTTACAAAAGACACAGCAGGAGCCATTGCAATTCCACGTAGAACAATGCCTGCAGCATGGAAGTGATAATATGTTAGTAGTTAGTGGATATGATATTAATGATGATGTAATCTTTGAAGAACGCTTTGATGGTCAAGCATTTTATGAAACAATTTTGGCCAATATCGCTGATAAGTATGATTTAGGAGATAAAATGCCTTTAGAATATTATGAAAACTCTACAAAAGGGTTACAAATGCGAAACAGTAGAATTTTACCACAAGCAGTAAAGGATGAAATCACAAAATTAAATTTAGCTTTTCCAGAAGATGAATTAATTGAAGTAGTTATGGCAAACGAGAAACACTTTACTGGTGAAGGGATTATCAAATATCTACTTAGAGGATTTTTATCTTTAGGTTATGGTAATTTAGAAGATATTCGTTCTTTTTTAGAGGAACAAAACATTAAAAAAACATACAAAGTGATTTTTAAACGTGTTTAAAAACAATAAATAAAAATTAATACTTCGTTTTCGAAAATGAAAACGAAGTTTTTTTATAATTAATTTCTCAAAAATAGAAATTAAAAGTAATTTTATGGGAATAATAAAAAAAATAAAAAAAATATTGACAAAATGTTTATAAATAATGTATAATGATAATGCTGAAAAATATCGCAACATTTATATTTATAGTTTTGGTTTTCCAAAACTTAAATTTTAAAATGTTATATGAACCACAAGGCTATGTGGTAGAAAGGAGAACAAAATGCCAACAATTCAACAATTAGTTCGCAAAGGTAGAACTGATAAAACTTCAAAATCAAAAGCTCCAGCTTTAGGTACAGGTTTTAATACTCTTCAAAAGAAATATACAAAACTTGCATCACCTCAAAAACGTGGAGTTTGTACACGTGTTACAACTATGACTCCTAAAAAACCAAACTCAGCGTTACGTAAATACGCTCGTGTTCGTTTATCAAATGGAATCGAAGTAACAGCATATATCCCAGGAATTGGACACACATTACAAGAACACAGTGTTGTATTAATTCGTGGTGGACGTGTTAAAGACTTACCAGGGGTACGTTACCATATCGTACGTGGTACTTTAGATTCAACTGGTGTAAACAACCGTTTACAATCTCGTTCTAAATACGGTACTAAACGTCCAAAAGCTAACACTAAAAAATAATCTAAACTAAAAAATCTAAAAAATTAAGAAGTAGAAGAAAGGAGGAACTCGCATGCCTCGTAAAGGACATATTGCCAAAAGAGACGTATTGCCAGATCCAATTTATGGTTCTAAGTTAGTAACTAGAGCAGTAAATGCTATCATGTTAGATGGTAAAAAAGGAACAGCACAAAGCATTTTATATGGTGCTTTCGATAGAATTAAAGAAGCTACTGGTCGTGAACCAATCGAAGTTTTTAATGAAGCTTTAGAAAACATCATGCCAGTTTTAGAAGTTCGTTCAAGAAGAATTGGTGGACAAAACTACCAAGTTCCTGTTGAAGTAAGACCAGAAAGAAAACAAACATTAGGTTTAAGATGGTTAATCAACTATTCAAGATTACGCCATGAAAAAACAATGGAAGAAAAATTAGCAAAAGAAATCATGGATGCCGCAAACGGATCAGGTGCTTCTGTTAAAAAACGTGAAGACACTCATAGAATGGCTGAAGCTAATAGAGCTTTTGCACACTACCGTTGGTAATCTTCAATTTATATAAGGAGAAATCAAAATGGCAAGAACTATATCATTAGATAAAGTTAGAAATATCGGTATCATGGCTCACATCGATGCTGGTAAAACTACTACTACTGAACGTATTCTTTACCATACAGGAAAAATCCACAAAATTGGGGAAACTCATGATGGTGGAGCTACAATGGACTGGATGGTTCAAGAACAAGAACGTGGAATCACAATCACTTCAGCTGCAACTACTGCTGAATGGAAAGGATACCGTGTAAATATTATCGATACTCCAGGTCACGTAGACTTTACTGTGGAAGTACAACGTTCATTACGTGTATTAGACGGTGCTGTTGCTGTATTAGATGGTTCTCAAGGGGTTGAACCTCAAACTGAAACTGTTTGGCGTCAAGCAACAGAATATAACGTTCCACGTATCGTTTTCGTAAATAAAATGGATAAAATCGGTGCTGATTTTGAATTCGCTGTAAAATCAATCTATGATCGTTTAGGAGCTTGTGCTGCTGCAGTACAAATGCCTATTGGAAGTGAAGATAATTTCCAAGGACAAATCGACTTAGTAAAAATGAAAGCTTACTATTACGATGATTCTAAAGATGAAAACTACAACGAAACTGAAATCCCAGCAGATTTATTAGAAGAAGCACAATTAAAACGTGCTGAATTAATTGAAACAATTGCTGAATTCGATGAAGAATTAATGATGGCTTACCTTGAAGGTGAAGAAGTTTCAGCTGAAAAAATTAAAGAAGTAATTCGTAAAGCTGTATTAGAAGTTAAATTCTTCCCAGTATTCTGTGGTACTGCTTTCAAAAATAAAGGTGTTAAATTAGTTTTAGATGGTGTTATCGATTACTTACCTGCTCCAACTGATGTAGCTGCAATTATCGGTTACGAAGAAGATGGAAGCGAAAGAATTGTACAACCATCTGATGATGAAGAATTTGCTGCTTTAGCATTCAAAGTTGTAACTGACCCATTTGTTGGACGTTTAACATATTTCCGTGTTTACGGTGGACACATCGAAAGTGGTTCTTATGTTAAAAACTCAACTAAGAAAACAAAAGAACGTTTAGGTCGTATCATGCAAATGCATGCTAACAACCGTATTGAAATTAAAGAAGTATACGCTGGAGATATTGCTGCTGCAGTAGGATTTAAATCTACTACAACAGGAGATACTTTAGTAGGTGAAAAAAGTGATTTCATCTTAGAATCTATGGTATTCCCTGAACCAGTAATCAACGTTGCTATCGAACCAAAAACTAAAAATGACCAAGATAAGATGACAGCTGCTTTAATCAAGTTAGCTGAAGAAGATCCAACTTTCAAAACTTATACTGATACTGAAACAGGACAAACTATCATTGCTGGTATGGGTGAATTACACTTAGATATCATCGTTGACCGTTTACGCCGCGAATTCAAAGTAGAAGCTAATGTTGGAGCTCCTCAAGTTTCTTACCGTGAAACAATTACTGTTGCGGCTGAAGTTGAAGGAAAATTCATCCGTCAATCTGGAGGACGTGGACAATATGGACATGTTTGGGTTAAATTCGAACCAAATCCAGGTAAAGGTTATGAATTCGTTGATGCAATCGTTGGAGGAACAGTTCCTCGTGAATATATCCCAGTTGTTGATAAAGGATTACAAGAAGCTTTACCAAATGGTATTTTAGCTAACTATCCTGTAATCGATATCAAATGTACATTATTTGATGGATCTTACCATGATGTAGACTCATCAGAAATGGCATACAAAATCGCTGCTTCTATGGCTTTAAAAGCATGTAAAGATAAATGTAAAGCTGTATTATTAGAACCAATTATGGATGTTGAAGTTACAGTTCCAGAAGAATACGTTGGTAACGTAATCGGAGATATTACTAGCCGTCGTGGACGTATGGAATCACAAGAAATTCGTGCTAATGCAATGAATATCCGTGCAAAAGTACCTCTAGCAGAAATGTTTGGATATGCAACTGCATTACGTTCTAACTCTCAAGGACGTGGAAACTTCATTATGCAATTAGACCATTATGAAGCTGCACCAAAATCAATTGCAGAAGAAATCATTAAAAAACGTAGCTAATTAAGTAAGATAGGCATCTAATTGTATAATTATTAGATGCTTAATATCTTGCATTTTAGATATAATTAATGTAAAATATTATTGTATAAACGAAAATACAAAAAATTATTTGGAGGAAAAATCAAATGGCAAAGCAAAAATTTGAACGTACTAAACCACACGTTAACATTGGTACAATCGGACACGTTGACCATGGTAAAACTACTTTAACTGCAGCTATTACTACAGTATTAGCTCAAAAAGGTATGGCTCAAGCAAGAGCTTATGATCAAATCGACGGAGCACCAGAAGAAAAAGAACGTGGAATCACAATCAATACTTCACACGTTGAATATGAAACAGCTAATCGTCACTATGCACACGTAGACTGCCCAGGACACGCTGACTATGTTAAAAACATGATCACAGGAGCTGCACAAATGGACGGAGGAATCTTAGTAGTTGCTGCTACTGACGGACCAATGCCACAAACTCGCGAACACATCTTATTATCACGTCAAGTAGGAGTACCTAAATTAGTTGTATTCTTAAACAAATGTGACATGGTTGAAGATGAAGAATTCGTTGACTTAGTTGAAATGGAAGTTCGTGAAATGTTATCAGAATACGAATTCCCAGGAGATGAAGTTCCATTCATCCGTGGATCAGCTTTAGGAGCTTTAAATGGAGAACCACAATGGGTTGCTAAAGTAGAAGAATTAATGGATGCTGTTGATAGCTATATCGATACTCCAGTTCGTGACACTGACAAACCATTCTTAATGCCAGTAGAAGACGTATTCACAATCACAGGACGTGGAACAGTTGCTACAGGACGTGTTGAACGTGGTACTGTTGTATTAAACGACCAAGTTGAAATCGTTGGTATCAAAGAAACTCAATCTACAGTAGTTACAGGAATCGAAATGTTCCGTAAATTATTAGATAAAGCTGAAGCTGGAGACAACATTGGAGCATTATTACGTGGTATTTCACGTGAAGATATCCAACGTGGACAAGTATTAGCTAAACCAAAATCAGTAAACCCACACTCAAAATTCGATGCTCAAGTTTACGTATTAAGCAAAGAAGAAGGTGGACGTCATACTCCATTCTTCTCTAACTACCGTCCTCAATTCTACTTCCGTACTACAGATATCACAGGAATCATTACACTTCAAGAAGGTGTAGAAATGGTTATGCCTGGAGATAACACAGTTATGACTGTAGAATTAATTCACCCAATCGCTATCGAAGAAGGAACTAAATTCTCTATTCGTGAAGGTGGACGTACAGTAGGTGCTGGATCAGTAGTTACTATTATCGAATAATAAAAAAGATTAAAGATCACCAAATGGTGGTCTTTTTCTATTTAATAAGTGACATATTTTTGATATAATAACTTAAGAGGTGATATTTTGAAAAAATTTTTAGTCATTTTATGTACGATTGTAATATTTATGCTAGCAATCAATGTTATACCTCCTAAAAAGGTAATTGAAAATAATCCATTTATTACTGGTGAAACATTAATTGCTGCACATCGTGGTGGAAAAACATTAAACCCCGAAAATACTTTCATGGCTTTTGATGCATCAGTTAACGAATACAACGCTGATATTTTAGAAATGGATTTATGTTTAACAAAAGATGAGGAATTAGTAGTTATCCATAATTTATATATTAACGATAATTGTGATGTTGAAGAAGTTACAAATTCTGATGAATT
Source organism: uncultured Anaeroplasmataceae bacterium (assembly GCA_944325695.1). Taxonomy (GTDB): domain Bacteria; phylum Bacillota_I; class Bacilli_A; order Acholeplasmatales; family Anaeroplasmataceae; genus UBA3384. The sequence goes on along the minus strand of CALVBA010000002.1, from coordinate 81,493 downwards.
ATATTATGTAAGTGACCATACATATGAAGAATTATTAAATTTCAACTTCGGATATAAATTTGTATCACAAGATGGTACTAAACCATATGAAAATTTAGTTCAACCAAATGATCCAAACCGTAAGGAAATCATTAGTCAAAATAATTTAAACATTGTACGTATTGAAGATGTTTTTGCAAGATATTATGAATCTAATCCTAATTTAATGTACATTGTGGAAATAAAAAATGATGGGGATCAAGGTTTTAAAGCCGCCAAAATTTTAAATGAACTTTTAACGGAGAAATTTCCTAATTTACATAATAAAACAGTTATTGGTACTTTCCATGGTAGTGTAGAAGATCATTTAAAAATAACATATCCAACATTAATGCGTGGTGCTTCAACTAAAGGAGCAGCGGGATTCATTATAACAGAAATGTTAAAAGTTAACTTATTTAACAATGCTACATTTACTTGTCTACAAATTCCACCTGTTCAAAAAGTTAGTTTTATAACATTAAAATTAGACAAGAAATATCTTATTGATCGTGCGCATAGAAGAAATATTGCTGTTCAATATTGGACTATAAACGATGAAGAAGAAATGATTAAACTACTTGATCTTGGTGTAGATGCGATTATGACTGATAATCCTAAACTTTTAAACGAGGTTATGAATCGCGCTTAAACGAGGATTAAAATTGTGATTTGATATTTTCATAAATTGGTAAATATGTTATAATCAAGCATGTATTTTAATGAAGATACTAGGAGGATTATATGAACTACAAAAAAGAAGATATTATTGCAAAAGTCAAAGAAGAAAACATTAAATACATTCGTTTACAATTTACAGACATGTTAGGAATGCTTAAAAATGTTGAAGTTCCTGTGACTAGGTTAGATGATGTCCTAGAAAATAACGTTATGTTTGATGGTTCTTCAATAGAAGGATTCGTGCGTATTCAAGAAGCTGATATGTATTTGTATCCTGATTTAAATACATTTTTAGTTTTAGAATGGGAAGAAACAACCTATGGTAAGGTTGCTCGATTAATTTGTGATGTTTATACATCAAAAAGGGTTCCATTTGTTGGAGACCCACGTGGAATTTTAAAACGTAATATTGAAAAAATGCGTCAAATGGGTTTTTCTAAATTTAACTGTGGAGTTGAACCAGAATTTTATCTTTTCAAATTAGATGAAAAAGGTAATCCTACTCTAAATCCAAGTGATGCTGGAGGATATTTTGATTTATCTCCAATCGATACTGCAGAAGATTGTCGTAGAGATATTGCATTGCAATTACAAAAATTAGGATTTGTGATTGAAGCATCACATCATGAAGTAGGTCCGGGACAACAAGAAATTAATTTTCGCTTTGATAATGCTGTAGAAGCTTGTGATAATATTCAAACATTTAAGTTGGTTGTTAAAAATGTTGCTAGACGCCACGGATTGCATGCAACATTTATGCCCAAACCAATTTCCAACATTGCTGGTTCAGGAATGCATGTTAATTGCTCTTTAGCAGATATGGATGGAAAAAATGTTTTTTATGATTCAGAATCTAAAAATGGATTAAGTGAAATTGCTAATCGTTGGATTAGTGGATTAATTCACCACGCTGATGGATTATCATTGTTCTGTAATCCAACAGTAAACTCATATAAAAGGATTGTACCTGGATATGAAGCACCATGTTATGTATCATGGAGTGATGCAAATCGCTCTACAATGATCCGAATTCCTGCCGCTAGAGGGAATAAAACACGTACTGAATTACGCTCTGTTGATCCTTCAGCTAATCCATACTTAGCAATTGCTTGTATCTTAGCTGCAGGATTAGATGGAGTAGCAGGAAATGTTGAATTAGTTGAACCAGTTTACGCTAATTTATTTGCATTAACAGAAAAAGAAAGAGAAGCCTTAGGGGTACGTTCATTACCAGAAAACTTATCACAAGCTATTAAAGCTTTTGAAAAGGATAAATATTTACAAGATGCTGTAGGCGATCATATTTCTAAGAAAATGATTATGGCTAAATCTTTAGAATGGGATGAGTATCGAAAATTTGTAACAGAGTGGGAAATTACTCATTATCTAAAACGTTATTAATTTACAAAAGACTATTTTCAAAAATAGTCTTTTTTGTTTCATTTTATCCATATTATGGTATAATAAAACAAAGGGGTAATCTATGAAAAAAATTATATTTTGGATTTTAGTGCTGTTATGGATGACAGTTATTTTCTCATTTTCTAGACAAAATGGTGTAGAATCTGGAAACTTATCAACAAGTTTTTCAAAAATTATTGTCGATTTTTTATTAAATAAGAATAAGATAGATATAAATACATATCATAGTATTTTAAGCAATGTTTCATTTATTATTCGTAAAATGGCTCATTTTATTGAGTATTTAATTTTATCAGTATTATTGAATATTGCGATAAATACGAGTTTTAATTATTCATTAAAAAAATGTTTTTTTATTAGTTTAGTGCTATCTATAGTTTATGCTTTAACAGATGAATTTCATCAATTTTTTATTAATGGTCGAAATTCATCAGTAATTGATGTGTTAATTGATTTTAGTGGATCGATATTCGGATGTTTAATATATGCCTTTTATGATAAGGTTTTAAGGAGGAATTAACATGAAAAAAATTTTTGTATCAGTATTATGCCTTTTAGTTATTGCATTTACTTCAGGTTGTGATTTACTTGATGATTATTCTTCATCAAGTAATACATCATTTGAAACAAATCAACTTTATGAAGATGTTAGTTTAGATGAAATTACTTTTTATGATAGTTATACTTTTGATAAATCGACTAGCCCACTAGATTTACCATTTAATGATGGAACATTAAGCATTGAGGAAAAACGCATTGAAGTAATTGAATATGCACAAAGCGCTATTGTAGCCATTCAAACTTTAAACGGATCAGGAAGTGGAGTAATTTATAATAAAAGTGATAACTATTATTTTATTTTAACTAATGCTCATGTAACAAATGGTGTAAATAAAGTGTTAGTTTACTTCGGTGATAACAACTATATCGATGGATATGTTATGGGATATGATGATGAAAAAGATTTATCTGTTGTAAGAATTGAATCAAAGGAAACTTTAACTTGGATTCCATTAGAAAATGTCGATGTTAAAAAAGGTAGTACTGTTTATGCTATTGGATCACCATTAGGATTGGAATATTATAATAGTGTAAGCATCGGAATTGTTTCTAATATCTCACCAGCTAAAATTCAACATACAGCTTCAATTAATCCAGGAAATAGTGGTGGTGCATTAATTAATTCATCTGGTCAATTAATTGGAATTAACTCATCTAAAATAGCAGAAGTTCCAACAAGCGATGGTAATATTGCTGTTGAGGGAATGGGATTTGCGATTAATTACGCAACAATTAATAATTGTATTTCAAAATTAGAAGTTAATCATGGTTTAGGATTGGAAACAATTTTGATAGGAATTAATGGTTTATCAATTCAAACTTATTTATTGATTGCTGAAACGGATAATTATCCACAATTAAAAAAAGAGTATATTCCAGAAAATATGTATGATGGTTTAATTGTTACAGCTGTTGAAGCTTTCTCGCCTGCGCATTTAGCTAATATTCAAGCCTTTGATATTATTTATTCAGTTGATGGAGTTATCATAAGTAATATTAGTATTTTGGAAGAAATGTTATTGATCAACCAAAATAAAACCTTTAATGTTCAAATTTTAAGATTAGTTAATAATAATTTTGTCTTATATAATACAATTGTATCATTAAAATAAGCATTTAAGATGCTTATTTTTTATGGAGGAATAGAATATGTTTATTGATACACATGCTCACATTTTTGATGAGGCTTATAATGATTATAAAGTAAGCGATATACTAAATAATGCCTATAAAAATAACGTTTATAAGATAGTTTGTATTGGTTATGATAAAAAATCAAATAATCAAGTATTAGAATTATCTAAAGAATATAAAAATATTTATGCTACTATTGGTATTCATCCTAGTGAGGTTAAAAATTGTAGTGAAAAAGATTTAGATGAGTTTATAGAATTTGCTTATCAAGTAAAAGATAAGATTGTAGCAATTGGAGAATGTGGACTGGATTTCTATTGGGATAAAGATAACATTTCAATGCAAGAATTATTTTTTAGACGCCAAATTGAGCTAGCGATTGAATTAAACCTTCCAATAGTTGTACATTCACGAGAATCTATCCAAAAGACATATGATATTTTATCTTGCTACAAAGGACGTGTTCGTGGTGTAATGCACTGTTATAGTGGATCATATGAAATGGGATTACGATTCATTGAATTAGGATTTATGTTAGGAATTGGTGGTGTAGTAACTTTTAAAAATGCTAAAAACATTATTGAAGTAGTAGAAAAAGTTAGTATAGAACAATTAGTATTAGAAACAGATTGTCCATATTTAACGCCTGCACCGCATCGTGGTACTAGAAATGAGCCAGCTTTTATCCCTTTAATCGCTCAAAAGATTGCCGAGATAAAGCACATATCTGTTGAAGAAGTTAGTAGAATGACAAGCCAAAATGCCATTAAATTATATAATATAGAATAAGAGGATGATCATATGGTCAATTTACTGCGTAAAATATTTATCAAAAACTATAATGATGTAACATCTAAAACCGTACGTGACAGTCATGGAAAACTGGCTGCTTTCGTTGGTATTTTTTCAAACTTAATTTTATTCATAATTAAGATTATTTCAGGAATTTTATCATCATCAATTTCAATTATCGCTGATTCAATCAACAATTTATCTGATATGGGGTCATCGATTATTACGTTAGTTGGTTTTCATCTATCAAGTAAACCAAGTGATGACGAACATCCTTATGGTCATGAAAGAATCGAATATATTTGTGGATTAGTCGTAGCGATCATTATTTTAGTTGTAGGTTTTCAATTATTATTCGAATCAATTAATAATATTTTTAATCCCCAAAATGTTACTTACACTACATTGTCAATTATCATCTTGCTTATATCTATTTTTATTAAATTATGGCAGAGTTATTTTAATAGAAAAATTGGTAAGGCAATTAATTCAGTAGTTTTACAGGCTACAGCTACGGATTCTTTAAATGATGTTATTTCGACATTTGTTATTTTATTAGGAGCTATAGTTCATATAACTTTATCAATTAGTGTTGATGCTTATTTAGGATGTTTAGTATCGCTATTTATCATTTATTCAGGTATTAAAATGGTTAAAGAAGCAGTAAATCCATTGATTGGTGTTTCGCCAAATAGCATTTTTGTGAAAAATATCTTGGATTATGTTAAAAAGTATAAAGATGTAATTGGAATGCATGATTTAGTTTGTCATATGTATGGACCGACAAAGTGTTTTATGACTTTACATGTTGAGGTTGATGCTAGAAAAGATATTATCTATCTTCACGATATCATCGATAATATTGAACATCAGGTTAAGAAAAAATTTGGGGTTGATTTAGTTATTCATATGGATCCTATTGATTTAGAAAATGCTGAGTTAAAAACCCTAAAAAATAAAGTTGGAACTGTTTTAAAAGAAATTGATCCTAATTTATCGTTCCACGATTTTAGAATTGTAGCTGGACATACGCATCAAAATATTTTGTTTGATGTGGTTATTCCAAGAAATTATCGTTATACAGATAAAGATTTAGCAAAAATACTAAAAGAAAAGATAAAATCGGATAAAAACTATAATTTTATTATTACCACTGATTTTAATTACTTTATTAATCAAGAAAATTAAATAATTATTATAAAGATGTTTTTTGAATATAATAGTAGTTCATAATTAAAAATGGTATAATAAAACTAAGGATGTGGAATTAATGTATTATGATAATATAATTGAAAAAACAAAGCGTGGAGAACCATTAACGAATAGAGAAATTAAGTTTTTAAAAACAGATATTGGATTAGTTATTCCAGCGTATAAGCTTATTTTATATATTTTAGCAATTTTACTTGGTGTTATATTAATTTTTTGTTCTTTTGGAATTACCGATCTTTATGCTAGAAATATTTATTTTTTAATAATGGGATGCTTTATTTTTTCATGGGGAGCAACTAAAATAATTTTTCGCAATTCAATTGTAATGATTGACGATTATTTAGCGGCTATCCATACTTACTATGAAACATTTAAATCACAATATAGTGATATGCGTTTTACATTTTCATTGCATATACCATCTCCATATGAGTATCTAGTAAAAAAACAAGTCTTAGTTTTTTCAGATGGATATCAATTTATAATATATGATGATTTTTTAATGGATACATCATATCTATTAGGACACTCTAGCTTAATAAATGATGATAATCCTAATGTTATTAAAGTTTTTGATCCGAATACGGTTCACAAAGAACCATTAATTTTTAAGATTAACGAAATTGAAAGTTATGCCCTAGTACACAAAACTACGGCTTTAAAAAAAGATTTATATATTTACGATCCTTATATTAATACACATCTTAATTTTGATTATTTTGATTATTGTAAAATCAAATTAATTAGTGGAAGAACGTTTCATTTCGGCAATAATATGTATTTATTACTTCGAGAATTCATTCCTAAGAAAGAGACGATATTATGAAAAAACAACGTCACATCAAAGAAAAAATAGCATTTCTTTTAATTTTTTTATTCACTTTTTTTATTTCAATGAGCATTTTTATTTATCAAGGTGTTGTGGGTGCAAATGAAGATTTTTTTACTAGATTAATAATAGATACCGTACGACATATTATGGGAGGTTTTTAAGATGTTTGAACAATTAGTAAACTTACTTATCAATAAAAAATGGCACATTGCAAGTGCCGAGTCATGTACAGGTGGATTATTTGCTTCCAGTATTGTAGATATTGCTAATGCATCAAAAGTATTTAATGAAGCTTTTGTAACCTATGCTAATGATGCTAAAATAAAATATTTAAATGTAGATGAAAAAACGATTCAAAAATTTGGTGTTGTTTCAGAAGAAGTATGTTTAGAAATGATAAAGGGACTAAAAAAGATTACTAAAAGTGAAATTTGTGTTGCTACTTCAGGAATTGCCGGTCCAAATAATGATGCTAGTTCTAAACCAATTGGAATGGTGTGTTTTGGTGTTGCAATTTTAGATAAATATTATACTTTTACATATTATTTTCCTAATAATGGTAGAAATTATATTCGTCAAAGTGCCGTAAATTATTTATGTGAGAAAGTTATATCTTTGATATGCGAATAATCGTTGATGCGGATAGTTGTCCGACAAAAGATATTATTTTAGAAATAGCGATGAAGTATAATGTTGCAGTGGTGATGTATTTTGATTCTTCACACGATTATATAAATGATTATGCTACTGTAAAAATTGTTGAAAAAGGTTTTGATAGTGTTGATTTTTACATTATTAAAGATGTATGTTCATCCGATTTCGTAGTAACGCAGGATTATGGTTTAGCGGCTTTATGTCTAACGAAGAATGTAGTTGTTATTCATCCTAATGGCTTTGAATTTACAACTAATAATATTGATGAGCTATTAAACTATCGTTATTTAGGTCATAAAAGTCGACTTAAAAATAAACATATCAAAGGACCTAAAAAGCGTAGTAAAGAAGATGATGTAAACTTTTATCACTTATTAGAAAAATTAATTCTTGCTCGGATTGATAATTATCATCATTAAAATCAAATTAAATGGCCAAAGTAATAAATAAACCATCGCAAAGATGGTTATTTTTTTTAAAATAGGAATTATTAAAGAAAGACTGAATAAAAACAAAAATAAACTAATGCTAAAGATAATAATATCTAATAATAATATTTTTTTATTCATATATTCACCTATTTATAGCGTATGGATATCATCATTATTTATACATTTTTTTAAATTTTCACATATAATTTATTAGGTGATTGAGATAAAAGCAATTATTTTAGCAGCAGGGTATGGAAAAAGAATGAAAAAGGATGTCGATAAGCCATTAGTGATGATTCATGGGAAAGAACAAATTCGATATCTAATTGAGAAATTAAAACTATTAAATTGCCATATAAGTGTGGTTATTAGAAGTGAACAAAAGATGTTGGAAGAATTTTTATTAAAGCAACAATGCCATATTTTGTATCAAAAAGATTATGTTGGAACTTTGGGAGCTTTATATGAAGCCCGTAATCTAAATGAGCCTATCTTAGTGTTAAATGCTGATGTTCCGTTAGTTGATGTAGAAGATTTAAAACAAATAATTGCATATTATGAACGAAAAAAGCATAATATTTTACTTACGGCTTACACTAAAAAAAAGGATTTAGGTAAGATTGATTATTTGAATAAAGTTATTGCAATAAAAAAGACGATTGATTCTGATCTATCTAGTTTAGGAATTTATATTATACATTCAAAGTATTTAAAAAAATTTTTTCATCGTAAAAAAAGTGGTAATTATGATTTTCCTGATTATGCTAAATATTTTAATTTAAATATTTTTGTAATTAAATATTCCTATCTATATCACAATATAAATAGTATAAATGATTTGGATTATGTAATGCGAAAGGTAGAATATCAATATAAAAAAGAATTACTTAATAGTGGGGTTTTATTCGAAGATATTCATAGTTGCTTTGTATCATTTGATTCTGTCGTTGAACCAGGTGTATATATTAGTCGCAATTCACATATTGAAAATAGTTATTTATTTACTGGTACAAAAATAATAGATAGTAAAATATGCAATACGATTATTATTGATAGTGAGGTTGAAAAATCAATTATTAAAGACTGCTATATCGGTAAAGGAAATCTTATAGGCCCATTTTCTCATCTAAGAAATCATACGAATATTGGTTGCTTAAATATTATTGGAACTTGTGTAGAATTAAATGATGTTAAGATGCAAGATCATAATCGTATAAAACATCATAGTTATTTAGGAAATGTAATTATAGGAAATAATTGTAATATCGGTGCTTTTGTGGTAAGTGCTAATTATGATGGGGTAAATAAATATACTTCAGCAATATATGATGAAGTTTTTATTGGCTGTAATTCTGTTTTAGTATCACCTTTTCTTCTTAAAAATAATACTTATGTGGCATGTGGTTCAATTTTAAAAGGGATGATTGAACAAAATAGTGTAATATTGAATAATAGTAAAACAATGAAATCTTTGTATGATACTAAAACGCTGTTTGAACGATTACGAACAAAGGGTTGATAAAAAGCATTATAAAATTGACTTTATTTTCATTAAATGATAAAATTCATTTAGTATTATTAGTAAAGGATGGAATAAAATGAGTAAAACAATTAGAAAAGCAGTTATTCCTGCTGCAGGATATGGAACAAGATTTTTACCAGTTACTAAAGCATTAGCAAAAGAAATGTTACCGATAATTGATACACCAACAATTGAATACATTGTTCGTGAAGCATTAGAAAGTGGAATTGAAGAATTTTTAATTATTGTAAGTTCAAATAAGAATGCGATATTAGATTATTTTGACAATAATTATGAATTAGAAAGTCAATTAAAAGAAAAAAATAAATTAAAGGAATTAGAGATGGTACGTGAATTGCCTTCTAAATTAAACATTCATTTCGTACGTCAACATGAACAATTAGGTTTAGGTCATGCTGTTTTATGTGCAAAAGCATTTGTAGGAAATGAACCATTTGCTTTATTATTAGGTGATGATGTTTATGTAGGTAATGGTAAACCTGCTATTGCTCAATTAATTGATGCTTATAAAAAGACAGGATCTTCAATTTTAGGAACACTAGAAGTTGCGGATAAAGATGTATCTAAATATGGTATTTGTGAACCATTACCAGGGGAATTTGGTTCATTAATGGAATTGAAGAGTGTTGTTGAAAAACCAGCATTAGAAGATGCACCTTCAAACTTAGCTATCGGAGGACGTTATATTTTAACACCAGAAATTTTTAAGTACTTAGAAACACAAGAACGTGGAGCTGGTGGAGAAATTCAATTAACTGATTCAATTAAACGCTTAATTAAAGAACAAGAAGTATTCTCAAAACAAATCGATGGGAAACGTTATGATATCGGATCAAAAGTTGGATTTATTGAAGCGACAATCGATTTTGCATTAGAACGTGAAGATTTAAAAGATGATGTTTTAGAATTTATTAAGTCAAAAATTAGTGAATAAAAAATAAGCTTTAAGTGATTTGAAATCATTTAAAGCTTTTTTGTCATTTTTAGGGATATTGTTCATATTATGGTAATAGGTGATTAGATGTGTGGAATTATCGGATATCATGGCTTAGAAAAGACTAGTGACATCTTATATTCGTCGCTTTTAAAGATGGAGTATCGTGGCTATGACTCATGTGGAATAGCCCTTTTTAAAAATAATAAGGTTTCAATATATAAAAATATTGGCAGAGTTAGTAAATTAGTTACAAATAATCCAATTACATTTGATAGTTTAATTGGAATCGGTCATACTAGATGGGCAAGTTGTGGAGAAGTAAGTTTACGTAATGCGCATCCTTTAAAATCCTTTAATAAACAATTTACTTTAGTACATAATGGTGTTGTAGAAAATGTCGAATATTTAAAAGAAAAGTATTTTCATGATGTCATCTTTAATACAGATACAGATAGTGAAGTTATTATTTGTCTAATTGAAAAATTTTATCATGAAGATTTACTTAAAACTATCTTTCAAGTTTGTAAATTAATAGAAGGAAGCTATTCCTTAATCATAATTGACGAAAATGACCCTAATAATTTATATTGTGCAAAAAATAAAGCTCCATTAATTATTGGGAAAAAAGGTTTTTCAACGTATGTTGCATCTGATATTCAAGCATTACACGATAGTCCTTTAATTTATCATATGGAGGATTTAACATTTGCCAAAATTGGCAAAGATATTATTATCAAAGATCAGTTCTTTAATGATAAAGATATTTTTTTTATGCCAAATTTAATTGAAAATGAACCAATTAAAATGAAGGATGAATCTTATATGCTAAAAGAAATATATGAGCAACAAGAAGTAATTCAAAGATTAAAAGCAAAATATTTAATCCATAATGAAGTTACATTTCAAGATAATATAAAAAATCTTTTGCAAGATTTCGATGAAGTTTTCTTAATTGGCTGTGGTACTAGTTATCATGCATGTTTAATTGCAGAAGAATTTTTTAATAAGCTTAATATCCCTAGCCGTTCATATGTTGGAAGTGAGGCATCAATAAATAATCTTTTATTCTCTAAAAAACCCCTTATCATTGTTATAAGTCAATCTGGAGAAACTCATGATTTAATTAAAACAGTTGATCTTTTATCTAATTATAAAAATCGAATTTTATTAATTACAAATGAAAAACATTCATCATTAGCTTTTAAATTAGATCATGTGTTATTAATGGAAGCACAAAAAGAAGTAGCAGTAGCTTCAACTAAAACCTATTTAGCTTCATATTTATTATTGTATTTTATTTATCTTTATATAAAAAAGGAACCATTAAAGCAAGAATTAGATATTCTTTATCATGCGATTGGTAATGCGCAAAGTATTGATTATACTCATATAGTAGAAATGATTATTAAAGCTAAAAAAATAATGTTAATGGGTCGAGGTATTGATTATAAAGTAGCTTTAGAGGGAAGTTTGAAATTAAAAGAAATATCATATTTACCGACAGAAGCGTATTTATCAGGGGAATTAAAGCACGGTACAATGGCTTTAATGGATGAAGAAACAATTGTGATAGGATTAATGTCTAATGTAAATACAATTAATTTAATGAAAGGCAATATTGAAGAGATTAAAAGTCGTAAAGCAAATGTTTATCTTTTAGGATGTGATAAGATATGCGATGTTTTTTGTGTGGATATCTCAATGTTATCCCCATTATTATTAGTAGTTTACATGCAATTAATTAGTTACTATACAGCTAAAGCTTTAGGGAACAATGTCGATTTTCCACGAAATTTAGCTAAAAGTGTCACTGTATAGTAACTTTCTATACAAAAACTTTACAAAAAAATAATTATCCACAAAATAATTAAAATGTATGATATAATAAGTTAAAAGGGGATAATACTATGTTGAAAAATATTCATGAGCAACGAAAAAATTTTTTAGATAATCAATATTATCATTCTTACGGTTCAAGAAAATTTGATCCTAAGCGTGATGAAGAATATTACATTAGCTTTATATACTCCACATACATCTTTAATATTATGAGGGGAATTCATATTTTAGATGTTGTTACGCTGGACGAAAATGATGCTTTGGACGTTTTAGATTTAGAAGGATATCATCAAGCATTAAAAATTATTAACGATGGGAATATGTTTAATGTGAGAAAAATACTATTTGAGGCTAATAATTATACTTTTGATGATTTAGATCGAAATAAAATTTTTCAAAAGTTTAATAATCGCTTCGTTTAGGATTGCTCGATGAAAAAGCAAATATGTTTACTACAAGCACCATCTGATGTCACTAAATTAACTTCTATGAGTATTTTCCAAGCTGGATATGAAGTGATTTACTTTAATTGCTTGAATGATTTAGATAAATATCTACAAAAAAATATACCTCATATGCTTATTATTGATTCTGATATTAATGAATTAGATATTTTAAACTACATTAAAGATTTAAAATTAATTCGTAAGTTTTATAAACTACCCATTATAATGCTTGGTTCAAGCATTGATCATTTATATAAATCTTTAGCCCTTGACTTAGGAGCAGATGACTATATAAATAAACCAATTAGTTATGTTGAATTAGTCAGTAGAATTAATGCTATTTTTCGTAGAATCAATCCAAAATTAGATATTATAACACATCAAGGTATTTCAATTGATATCAAAGAACGTCAGGTGTTTGTCAATGATAATTTAATCTCACTAACATTTAAGGAGTATGAAATTTTAAAGCTTTTTATGTTAAATATTAATCGAGCTATTACAAGAGAAGCAATTTATGATAAAATTTGGGAATCGAAAAACACAACAAATACTCGAACAATTGACATGCATATTAAGAATTTACGGCAAAAAGTATGTTTAAGTGAGGAAAATCCGGTTATTACGACAATACCTAAGGTAGGATATCGTTTTGATGTAAAAAAGGATCAATAAAAATAATTGACTTTAATTTTCGGATATGATACAATATATTAGCACTTATTTGTGCACCTTGTCTTATTCCTAATATAAGACCAATAGACCAAAAGGAGGAAATTAAAAGATGAATAAATATGAATTAATGTATATTGTTCGTCCAACTGTAGAGGCTGATGGTGTAAAAAAAATCATGACTGAATTAAACGCTATCTTTACAAACAACGGTTCAAAAATTGTTGAATGCAAAGAATTAGGTTTAAAAGATTTAGCTTATGAAATTGAAAAACACCGTAAAGGTTACTATGTTTGGACTTTAGTTGAAGCTAACAACGAAGCTTTAAATGAATTCAACCGTGTAATCTTATTAAATGAAGATGTAATTCGTCATATTGTTGTTAAAGACGGAGAATAATAACTAGAGGGTGAAATAGGATGATTAATCGTGTTGTTTTAGTAGGTCGTATTACAAAAGACCCAGAAATTAAATATACGCAAAGTAATATTCCTGTTGTTACTTTTACATTAGCTGTAAATAAAACATATAAGGATGCAAATGGTGAAAGACAAGCTGATTTTATTCAACTTGTTGCTTGGCGTAATTCGGCTGAATTTTTAAGTCGATATGTAAAAAAAGGTAATATGTTAGGTGTTGAAGGACGCATTCAAACACGCAGTTATGAAGCTGATGGGGCAATGCGTTATATTACGGAAGTTGTAGTAGATTCTGTACAGTTATTAGAATCAAAAAATCAAGGTGATATTGCTAGTCAACCATATCAACCTCGACCACAACAATCAACTTACCAAAATTCGCAACCGACTTATCAACCACAACAACCATATTATAATCAAAACTATAATAACCAATCATTTAATAGAACTCAGCAAGAGGATAATTTTTCGTCATCAGACATTAGTTTTGATGTAGCTGATGATGATCTACCATTCTAATTTAAGGAGGAAGAACAAATGCAACAAGGATATAATCGTAATAACAACCGTCGTAGAAGAAAAGTTTGTTATTTCACGCAAAACAAAATCGAAAAAATCGATTTTAAAGATGTAGAATTATTAAAGAAATTTGTTACTGACCGTGGAAAAATCTTACCTCGTCGTGTAACTGGTACATCTGCTAAATATCAACGTATGTTAGCTATCGCTATCAAACGTGCTAGACATATGGCATTATTACCATTCGTTAAAGAATAGTATTGTAAGACCCTAATGGGTCTTTTTTATTTGCTTTTCTTGTATTATCTTATCATTTTTGATATAATGAAATAAGAATGTAGGTGATTATTTTGAATAAAAAAAGATATATCGTTTTGATCGTTATTTTGAGTTTCATTTTACTGGTCACATTAAGTATATATGCCTTTATGAACAATAAAATTGATATTTTTGTTTATGTTTTAATAGTACTAAGCGTAGCCATTTTATCTTTTACTTTAAACTTGATTTTAAATGCTCGTAAAAATGAAGAAATTCGTTCATTAAAAGATAAATTGTATGCATGGAACAATATTTCAGTGCATTTAAAAGATGTTAGTGAATATATTTTTGAAAATCTACCGATTGGAATTATTTTATATAATGAAAATTATAATATTACATGGGCTAACATGTATGCGAAAGAAGTTTTTAATAGTAGGTTAGATGATCGTTCATTAGACTCATTAATTGATGAATTTTCTAATCAAATAGAATCCAATGATGATACGTTTACTGTTGAATTTAGAAAGATGAAATTTGATGTTCATTTAGAAAAGAGTAATCGCGCTTTATATTTATTCGATGTTACTAAACGTGAAGATTTATATAAAAGGTTTTTAGATAAACGAGTTGCTTTAGGAATTATTAGTATTGATAATTTAGATGAATCATTAAAAAATTTAGATATCAATGTTAAAGAAGAAGCGGTTATTCGCGGACAATTTTTAGGAAAAATTTCTGAATGGGCAAATTCTTATAATTCCTATTTACGCGTTTTAGATGATGATCAATTAGTACTATTATGCGATTATTCATCATTAAAAAATATGATTAATAATGGATTTGATGTTTTAAAACAAGTTCGTGACGTTGCAAAAGAGTATAAAATTTTAGTAACATTATCAATTGGAATTGCATGTTACGACTTGGAGTATGAAAAATTAGGAGATATAGCTCAAAAGGCCATCGATATGGCAGAAAAACGTGGAGGAGACCAGGCTGTTATCAACATTCAAAATGAGCCAATTAAGTACTTTGGTGGAACAACTGAAAATTTTGAAACAAGAACAATGGTTTCCGTAAGAAGAGAAGCATCTGCTTTAAAAACATTTGTATCATCTTGTTCAAAATTATTTATTATGTCACATATGTTGGCAGACACTGATGCTTTTGGATCATTAATTGGGGCTTCTAAATTTGGATTATCTTTAAATAAAGATACTTATATCCTATATGAATACGAAAAATTAGATAAAACAACAAAGAAGATTTTTGATATGTTAAAAGAAGATGAAACATATCAAGGAAACTTTTTAAAAATTAGTGATTTAGATAAATATATAGATGAAGATTCAGCTCTTTTAGTAGTAGATACACAATCACCTAATTTGATGATGGATCGTTCAGTTTTGATTAAATTTAATCACGTTGGTGTTATCGATCACCATCGACGTGGAGAATTATTTTTTGAAAATATCGAATATGTTTATACGGAAACTTCTAGTAGTTCTACAGTTGAATTGATTACGGAAATTTTTAATTTTTATCAAAAAATTACTTTAACACCGATGGAAGCAACAATCATGTTAGCTGGAATTGTTGTAGATACTAATAATTTTACATATCGTACGACGGAAAGAACTTTTGATGTCGTTAAGGAATTAAAGCGTTATGGAGCCGATATGATTAAAATAAGAGCTTTATTACGCGATAATAAAGACGATCAAATTATTATTTCCAAAAATGTATCTAAAGTTGATGTTGTTTTTAAGCATTTTGCGATTGTAAAGGTTGAAGATGAAATTATTGAAGATCGTACAATGCTAGCTAAAATTAGTGAAAAAACATTAGACATTGAAAATATTAAAGCTAGTTTTACGATTGCTAAAATCGATGAAAATACGGTAGGAATAAGCGCTCGAAGCTACAATGATTTAAATGTTCAAATTATCATGGAAGAGCTTGGAGGAGGAGGACACTTAAATAGTGCCGCTGCGCAATTAAAGGAAGTTACTGTAGCAGAAGTTTATAATCGTTTATATGAAATCTTAAGAAGAGAATATGAAGAAGATGGAGAGGAAAAAATGAAAGTAATTTTATTAGAAGATGTTAAAGGAAAAGGAAAGAAAAATCAAATTATTGAAGTTGCTAATGGGTATGGTAATTTCTTATTAGCAAATAATAAAGCTGTTATTGCAAGTGCTGAAAATGTTAAAAATGTAGAAAAAGCAATTGAAATTGAAAAACAAAATGAAGAAACAAAAAAAGAATTTTTATTGAAATTAAAACATGATATTGAAGCTTTATCAGTTAATGTCTTTATTAAAGTAGGAAATGATGGTAAGGTGTTTGGTAATATTACGACAAAACAAATCGGTGAAGAGTTATATAAACAACATGCTATTGATATTGATAAACGTAAAATTTCTTTGCCATCAGATATCAATTCTGTAGGAATCTATGATGCCATAATTCATTTAGGTAAAGATATTAACGCTAAAATCCGTTTAAATGTTTTAGAAAAATAAGATAAAGTAGGTGGTTTTGTGGCTAAGAGTAGAAACACCCCCAATAATATAGAAGTAGAAATAGCGATTCTAGG
Source organism: uncultured Anaeroplasmataceae bacterium (assembly GCA_944325695.1). GTDB lineage: Bacteria > Bacillota_I > Bacilli_A > Acholeplasmatales > Anaeroplasmataceae > UBA3384. The sequence goes on along the minus strand of CALVBA010000002.1, from coordinate 64,517 downwards.
ATGTATCATCCTTGATAATAGCGTTATGCCACAATTAATTGATCAGGTATCAGCAGATGATTTTTATGATGTACGTAATCAAACCATTTATAAAACGATGTGTGGGCTTTACGATGAAAAACAAGCGATTGATTTTACAACATTAATTAATCGCTTAACTTTACAAAATGAATTTGGTAAGGCTGGTGGGACGGAGTTTATTTCTAATTTAGTTGAAGCTGTTCCAACAACATCGAATATTGATACTTATGTGGCAATCTTAAAAGATTTATCTATCAAAAGAAAATTAATTGATGCTTCTTTGGAAATTAGCAGTGCTGGATATGATATAAATCGAAACTCTAATGATTATATTGATTATGCAGAAAAAGTTTTACAGGATATAATCCAAAAAAGAAGTACTTCATCATTTCGAAATATTGAAGATGTAACGATTAATGTTAAACAGATTACTGAAGAAAATACGAAGAAAATAAAAGGGATTACAGGATTATATACTGGGTTTTCTAATTTGGATAATCATACTTTAGGACTTCAACCAGAGAGTTTATTAATTTTAGCAGCTCGTCCTGCGATGGGAAAATCAGCTTTTGCAATGAATTTAGCTACCCAAGTAGCTAGTAAAAATCGCGGTATTAAAGGAGATAAAGCTGTTGTGGCGGTATTTTCTTTAGAAATGGGTGCAGAACAATTAGTAAGTCGTATGCTTTCTAGCGAGGCTAATATTGAACAAGATAAAATTAAAAAAGGAGATATGACTTCGCAAGAATGGCGGAAATTTGAAGCAGCATCACAAGCATTGATGAATTTAAAAATTTATTTTGATGATTCTGCATCAGTAACGGTTAATGATATTCGTGCTAAATGTCGTAAATTATATCAAGATGAAGGTCTAGATTTAGTGGTGATAGATTATTTACAATTAATCAAAGGTGAAGGACGTAATGGCAACCGGCAAGAAGAAGTTTCCAATATTTCTCGTGGTTTAAAACAGTTAGCCAGAGAATTAAAAATTCCTGTTATCGCATTATCACAATTAAGTCGTGATGTGGAAAAAAGGGAAGATAAAAAACCCATTATGGCTGACTTAAGAGAATCGGGTTCAATTGAGCAAGATGCCGATATTGTAATGTTTTTATATCGTGATGAATATTATAATAAAGACAAATCATCTCATCCAGGAGAAGCTGAATTAATTATTGCCAAAAATAGATCAGGATCAACGGGAACATTGCATTATTTATTTGAAGGATCATTTGCACGTTTTAAAATTAAAGCAGAAGATTATTTACAAGAACATTAAAAGAGGTTTTATCCTCTTTTTTTGGTGATAATATATATTTTTCTTGATGTATCATTTAGAATATTGTAAAATAATAATGTTATAAGGAGAGTGAAAAAATGTTTGATAGATTAGATGTAATTGAAAATAGATATGAAGAAATCAATGCGCTTTTATCAGATCCAGCGGTATGTAGCGATATTAAAAAACTGACTGAGTTATCAAAAGAACAACGACAACTAGAAAAAATTGTTAATGTATATCGTGAATATAAAAATATCAAAGAACAATTAAAGGAATTAGATATTCTTAGAAAAGAAGATGATAAGGAATTAGCTTCTTTAGCCGAATTAGAGTATGATGAATTAAAACATCGTCCACAAGAAATCGAAGAACAATTAAAAATTATGTTACTTCCAAAAGATCCTAATGATGACAAAAACGTTGTAATCGAAATACGTGGGGCAGCTGGTGGGGATGAAGCTAACATTTTTGCTGGTGATTTATTTAGAATGTATTTTAAATACTGTGAATCAAAAGGATGGAAAACACAAATTTTAGATTCAACACCAAGCGAAGCTGGTGGATACTCTCAAATTGAATTTATGGTTAGTGGAGAAATGGTTTATTCATTTTTAAAATATGAATCTGGGGCACACCGTGTACAACGTATTCCAACAACTGAAGCTAACGGAAGAATTCAAACTTCTACTGCAACAGTATTAGTAATGCCTGAAGCATCAGAAATTGAGTTTGAATTAAATCCAGCTGATTTAAAATTTGATACATTCTGCTCAAGTGGTCCAGGTGGACAATCAGTTAATACTACTAAATCAGCGGTACGTGTAACACATATTCCAACAGGGGTTGCTGTTGCATGTCAACAAGGTAAATCACAACATGAAAATAAAGCTTCAGCGATTGCATTACTAAAAACTCGTTTATATGATCGAATGGTTCAAGAACAAGAGCAAAAAGAAGGTGCTCAAAGAAAAGCTTTAATTGGTAGTGGAGATCGAAGTGAAAAAATTAGAACATACAATTATCCACAAAACCGTGTAACAGACCATCGTATTAATTTTTCAATTCAACGTTTAGATGCGATTATTGATGGTAAATTAGATTTAGTATTAGATGCTTTATTAAATGAGCAAGAAAAACGCAAATTAGCGGGAGAGACTAATAAATAAGTCTCTTTTTTTTAAATGTTCAAAATATATTATTGATGATGTTTAAGAAGAAAATAGCTAAAATATGATATAATATGAGTAGTTTCGATAAATGAAAGTCAATTTAAGAAAATAGGAGATAAAGATGAAATATAGAGAAATATTAGCGGAAATGCAAAAAAAAGCTATTAATTGTGAAAAAGAAGAAAGCGCGATAATTTTACTTTTAATGCACGCTTCAAAAATGGAAAATGCATTGCTTTATGCCTCAATGGATGAAGAAATAAATGATGATATATTAAATTCATTTAAAGAACTATGTCATCAATATTTAGAATTGAATATACCAGTTCAATATATTATGGGGTACGAAACTTTTTATGGATACCAATTCAAAGTTAATGAAAATGTTTTAATTCCACGCTTTGAAACAGAAGAATTAGTTGAAAATGTTTTATTAAATTATGATGAATTTTTTAATGGTCAAAAAGTTAATTTAGTAGATATCGGTACTGGAAGTGGATGTTTAGGTATTACTTTGGCATTAGAAGAGCCTAATATGAATGTAACGATAACTGATATTTCTCAAGATGCTTTAAATGTAGCTTTTGAGAATGCTAATAACTTAGGAGCTAAAGTTAATATTTTATGTGGAGATATGTTAAAACCATTAAAAAATATGAAGTTTGATATTATTGTATCTAATCCTCCATATATTCCTGATGATGAAGATGTGGAGTCATTAGTTAAGGATAATGAACCGCATGTCGCATTATTTGGAGGGGAAGATGGATTAAAATTTTATCGTGAAATTTTAAGTGGATGTAAAGAAATTTTAAATCCTAAGGCAATGATTTGTTTTGAACATGCTTATAATAAAAAAGATGAAATGATATCATTAGTTAAAACATATTTTCCGACAAGTTCGGTAGAAGTTTTAAAAGATATGCAAGGAAAAGATCGAATGACAATTGTGAAAATCGAGGGATAAAAAATGCAATTAAAAGATGGAGAAGTAGTTATTTTTAATACCGATACGGTTTATGGAATTGGATGCAAGTATTTAGATTTAAAAGGATATGAGAAAGTCTATGATCTAAAAAAACGTCCTAAAAACAAACAAATGTCAGTTTTATTTTCTTCTATATTAGAAATTGCAGAAGTTGCAATATTGAATGATAAAACTATTAAAATAATGAAAAATTTTTTTCCAGGAGGATTGACTTTAATTTTACCAGTTAAAAAGAATCATCCTTACAACAAGATAGCTCACACCATTGGTGTGCGAATTCCTGCTAATCCATTAGCGATTAGTATTATCAAGGAAAATGGACCTTTAGCAACATCTAGTGTCAATATTTCAGGTTTTCCGCCACTAAATAACTTAGATGAGATTAAAGATACTTTTAAAGATGCTGATTATATAATAAGCGATGATGATAATTTTAGTGATGTAGCTTCGACAGTTATTGATGCAACAAGTGATAATTTACATATACTTCGTGAAGGTATGATCACTTTAGAAGAAATAAACAAAATCTTATAGTATAAAAATATCCCCCTTAGACATAATAGATTTAAGGGGGTTTTTGTATGAGAAAATGGGGATATATGCTTCTTTTAATAATTGCTTTAATATGTTTAAAAAGAACTAATAATAATATGTTTGCCGTTAGAGTAGTGGCTAATTCAGATAGTTATTTGGATCAAAAAATAAAAGAAAGAGTTAAAGATGAAGTTTTAAATTTTATTCAGATACAAGAAGATACTGATTTTGAAGTTTTTGTTTTTAATATAGAAAATAATTTAGAAATATTAGAAAATAATTTAGCTAAGTTTAAAAAAACAATTAAAATCGAATTCAAAAATCATATTATTAATTATAAAGAATATACTAATAAAGAAGTTAAAACGTATGAAGGATTAACATTATTAGTGGAAATTGAAACAGGGATGGGTACAAACTTTTTTTCTATTATTTATCCATATTTTGACGAAACCAATGATGTTATTTTTAAATCCTACATATATGAATTTATAAAGGAGAATTTTAATGCTTGAAATACAAAACATTGATGCAAATAATTTAGATTTTGTAAAGAATTTTTTATTAAAGGTTAAAAGTGTTGAGGAATTAGACGAAAATATATTGAAGAATGGTCTAATGGTTAAAGATGACGATATTATCGGGATTATTAGTTATGAAGTTTTTATTAGTTATGGTTTAATTAGATATTTTGTTTTTAAAAAAGATACAGACGAATTAATTGTTAAAGAATTGATCGATGAACTTTCTAAAAAAGCCCGAAATAATGGTCTTACACACTTATTTAGTATTGTAAATAATAAAGATTTAGAAAATTTATTTATATCGTTTGATTTTTATAAAGAGGACTTAAAAGATGTGTATATTGAAGAGGTTAGTTTTTTAGAATCAGAGTTTAAGGATGCTAATTTATTAATTAAAGATTTATCGATTTAAGCTACTTGTAAATAAGTAGTTTTTTTAAATTAGATATTTTAAAAGTTGTTCAAAATAATTGACACTATTCAATAAAGTTACTATAATTAAAAGCAAAATGTTAAAAAATTAATATAATAATTTAATTATTTTATAAAAGAATATATTTTATAAATTTTAATTAATTATCATTGACTGAATTGTATAAAATAGGTCATTGAATTGCGACATATTTCCTTGTAATGGGCATAAAAATGAGGTATAATGAATTTTAGGAGGGTATTAGAGATGCAAAATAAACTTATTGATGCTTATATTGAAAGATTGATTACAGAGTCTACACCTGATAAACCAATTTGGAATATCGAATTATTGCTTGATAAAAACAAAAAGCCACATTGGAATTACATTGATGGATGTATGACAAATTCGTTATTAGAAATTTATAAAGAAACAAAAGAACAAAAATATTTTGATTTCGTTGAAAAATTCATTGATTATTATGTTAGTGAAGATGGATCAGTATTAGGATTTAGTGTTGAAAAGTATAATATTGATGATGTTAAAGAAGGAACAATTTTATTCCCACTTTATGAAATGACACAAAAAGAAAAATATCGTAAAGCGATTGAATTAATTTATTCTCAATTGAAAACACATCCTCGTACTAAAGAAGGAAATTTCTGGCACAAAAAGATTTATCCAAATCAAATTTGGTTAGATGGATTATATATGGGGCAACCTTTCTATATGTTATACGAGACAAAATACAATGGAATGAAGAATTATAATGATATTCTTAACCAATTTAAAAATGTCCGTAAATTAATGTTTGATGAAAGTAAAAAATTATATTATCATGGTTATGATAGCAGTAAAGAAATGTTCTGGGCGGATAAAAAAACAGGTTTATCTAAAAACTTCTGGTTACGTGCTATTGGTTGGTTCATTGTAAGTGTTGCTGATTGTGCTGATTATATGGATAAACAAATGTATGATGAATTTAATTTCTTCAAAGAATTATTAAAAGAAGCGGTTGATGGATTGTTGCAATATCAAGATCCAGAAACAAAAATGTTCTATCAAGTTGTTGATCAAGGACAAAGAGAAGGAAATTATTTAGAAACAAGTGGATCAGCGATGGTATCTTATGCAATATTAAAAGGTGTTCGTTTAGGAATGTTACCAGAAAGATATCAAAAAATTGGATTAGATATTTTTAATGGTATTGTTGATAAATATTTAACAACAAATGAACAAGGTGAATTAAATTTAGGTGGAATTTGTTTAGTGGCTGGATTAGGACCTGAAAATAATTTACGTCGCGACGGTACTTATGAGTATTACATTTCTGAGCCTGTTGTTGAAAATGAAGCTAAAGGTGTTGGACCACTTATTATGGCTTATACAGAGATTTTAAAAATTAAATAAAATAATAAAGTTGCCTACTTGTAAGTAAGCAACTTTTTTTAATTTATTCATATACTTTAAGTGAATAAAAAAACAAGTATATACATACCTGTTTATTTAATAAAGTTTTCTATTTTATAAAAAGAGGCTTCCGTATCATTTAAGATATGCCCCCATGAAAGACGCATTGATGTATCACAATTTGATTTATATTCAGCAAAATAACATTTTTCATGGCGATTTGTTCCACTCCAAATCGACCATCCTTGCGGAATAACTTCTTTAGGCATATTTGTATTAAGAAAAACTGTTTTCCCATATTCACGCCATGGTCGAGCTAATTTTATTTCGATGTTTTCTTTCAAACTATTGATAGTACAATTGTTAAAAATAAAACCAAATTTAGCATCCTTACTATGTGAAGGAGCTGCAATATATCCGGTATCTAAACAATTGATAATACAGTTGTCGAAGTAACAATTTCCGCCTCCAAAAATAAAATCGACATCTCCAAAAATTGTTGAATTACGATAGATTTGATATGTTTCACGACTATTTAATTCATCTTTTGGCAAAAAGTTTTCATAACGTTTGATTAAATCCTCTGGTAAAGGTCCAGCAAATAAAGTATCTTGATAACCAAATAATGTACAATTTTCTAATAAAAAATTATCACCTAATACATGAAGTGCCACAGCTTGCCCACAGCGATTAGAATTATTACAACTATTTTTGATTGTTAAATTTTTAAACGTCACATCATCAGCATTAACCATAACAGTATAAGTTCTAAATGTATTATATTCATATCCGTCATTATGAACTTTTAATGAATAATCATCATTTTCAATAATTGTTTTTTCTTGACTTTCACCAATGATTGTAATCCCTTTCTTAGTGATTTTGATTTTTTCTTTGTATATTCCATTTTCAAGGAATAAAGTATCGCCTTGATTTAGTTTTTTTAATGCATCAGTAATACTATTTTTTTCAGTAATTTTTAAAATCATAATTCCCTCCGTCAAAAAAATAGCTTAATAAAGCCTTTTATTAATATATAATATATTATACCACATTAAAAATAAAAAAAGATATAAAATAACTATAGATTTGTGAAGATGCTATGAAAGAGTTTTCAAAAAGTACAAATTTAATCTTGACTATTAAATACCTGGGTGGTAGAATAATAGTGAAGTCAAAAGAATGCAACAAGAGGTAATTTAAATGAATAAAATAATAACACTTGGGGATTCTATAATGCAGTTTAATGACTATCGTACTTATCCTCAGACGGGTTGGGTTCAAGCATTAAATCTTTTTGTAAAAAAGAATTACCAAATAAAAAACTTTGCTAAGAATGGAAGAAGTACTAAAAGTTTTTTAGAAGAAAAAAGATTTGATGAAGCACTTGAATATATTTCAGAAGATGACTTAGTGATTATTTCATTTGGTCATAATGATGAGAAAAAGCAAGATCCAACACGTTATACAGATCCATTTAAAGATTATTTAGATAATTTGATTTACATGGTTCGAAAATGTGAAGAAAAAAAAGCTCAAGTAGTTTTAGTGACTTCAGTTGCTAGAAGAAAGTTTGTATCAGGAAAACTTGAGGATACTCACGGTGATTATCCGAAAGCGATGAAGATGTTAGCAACAAATGAAAACATTAATTGTGTTGATTTAAATGCTAGAAGCATGGAAGCTCTAGATACTATTGGTGAAGAAGAATCGATTAAATTATTCATGAATTTTCCAAAAGGAATTTATTCTAATTATCCAGATGGAAAAGAAGATAATTCGCACTTACGATTTGAAGGAGCTGTGTTAATTGCTAAATTATTCTATGAGGAAGCAAGCAAAATCGATAATCTAAAAAAGTATTTCATCAACTTGGATGAATCTGAAGATAATTCTATTACAAATGATGAATTAAACTTTGGAGGTATTAAATAGTGAGTTTAAATAAATATCGAATTATTGATTTATCACTACTTATTATCTTAGGAATTGTAGCAGAGGCTATCTTGGATTTTGTTTTTGGAAATGTCGAAAATGGTTGTATTCAGTTTGTAACAATCGCTATTTTAGTAATTGCTGTTACAAGATGGCGTAAAATTGGATTTATTGTTTTACCAATCATGATGTTTGTTCCTTGGGTTGTTGATGGATTTGGTTTAGATAATTTAATTAGAGTTATATGTGGAACATTTGGTTTAATTACAGCTGGATTGATTGTCTTAAGTTATCGAAGAGATTATGAAAATAAATACAAGGGAATTAATCCTTTGGCGATTGTATTTGTTGCCCAAATGACCATGGTTGTAACTAGAAGTATATCAGAAATATTTTTAGGTGGTAATTTCTTTACTACATTAGGTGGAATTATCATTCCCAATATGTTAGGTATGCTATTTAATTTTATCTTTATCAAATTTGCTTTATCAGGGATGTTATATGATGTTAAAGATGAGTTAATTAAACAAAGTCAGAATGAAGATCCGGGGATGAATCTTTAAAAAATGTGATGATTCTAAATATGAATAAAGTGGATGTTCATATTTAGAGTCATAATTTAAAAAGCTTCTGTATTTGCTTAAAAGCGGTATTGCGGCATTATTTAAATAAGTATTCTGATTTTAGATTTTATTAGATATAGCAAAAGTAAAATGAAGATGATTAATCTTCAAACAAAGTTAGGTTCTATATTTTTATAACTATTAAATATTTTTTTACCGAAAAATGAAAGCGTTTATAATATTATTTGAAAGGATTTTCATAAGGTAAAAATGATAGTTTTAAAATTTTATAGATAGTAAAAAAGAAAAAAAGGAGATATTAGTATGAAAAAGAAAATTCTTTCAGCTGCTGTTTTAGGGATAGCAGCGGTAGCATTAACAGGTTGCGATAAAAATAATGATCAACCTACTTCTGATGATTTAAGCAGAAATGTAAAAATCAATATGTCACTTTGCTACAAAAATTTAACACCAACAAACAATCAAGATTCATTTAAAGGACCAGATGGAAAAACTTATGTAAAAGGTGAATTATTACCAGTTTTCCAACAATTAGAAAGTGATATGAATATTGATCTTGTTGACGTTACTGAATCAGGGGATAAATCTGCTGCAGAAAAATTCGAAGCTGCTTTAAGCCGTAATTTTATGTCAAACGGAAACCAAATTCATTTAATTAATAGTAGTGTTACTAAGATTTATGAAGCTGGGGAAGCTGGAAACTTAGTAGACTTAGCTCAATATTTAGATCATATGCCTAACTTTAAAGCATGGTTAGAAGAAAACCCAGCATATGAAAAAATGTTAAAAAATGCAAATGGACAAATTTATACAACTCCATATTTTGATGGGGAAGAAGAAATTGAAAAAATGTACTTAATGAACAATGATTTCGTTAAAAAAATATTGGATGCAGAAACATTTACAGGAAGTACAACTAATAAAGCAAAAGATGCTAAATATACTGCATGGAAACCAGAAGATACTGCAAAAGATGTAGAAATGAAAGTTGCAAGATTAGTTGATGGTAAACCAACAGCTGTATCGATTACTAAAAAATATAGTGCATTCGAAAATGGTAAAAATATCATTACTGCACAAAATGAATTAATTAGCGCAGGTAAAGCAACAGGTGCTGAATTGGCTAATCAATTTAGACAATATATTAATGCTGTATATGATGGTTGTGGATATACAAGCAAATCAGATGTATTCATTGGAGTAGATGCTTCATATGATGCTAATGAATTAATTGCCTTAATGCGTGTTGTTCGTGCTAACAGTCAAGAATTAGCTGGTGTTACTCCAGAAAATATGATTGTAATGGCGTCTCGTGAAGGTAAAACAAATCGTTTACCAGACATATTACGTTTTGCTCAAATTTGGGGATTCCGTGGATTAGAATCTCGTCAAGGATATTTATACTTTGATGCTAATGGTGAGCTTCAAGATGCGCGTGGAGATAAATATGATTCAAACGGAAAAGTTGTTGGATCAAGTATTAATGATGCTTTAGATTTATTAAACCAACTATATAATGAAGGGTTAATCGTTGAAAATGTTGATGATGGTTCATCAAAATGGCGTCAAATTGGTGTTACAGAAGGTAGATATTTCGTAGGATATGACTACAACCAATCAAGTACAGTATATGATAAAACAACTTTAGGAGATAAATCTAAAACTGAATCATTTACTGCAGTATTACCACCAATGGTTAACTGGAATGATGGTGATGATTCAACATTCATGTATCAATTCTCTGAATCAACTCGTTCAATGAAATCTGATGGATGGTGTATTCCAAAAGCAGTTGAAAATGACAAAGATGCGTTATATCGTTCTTTAACAATTATGGATTACTTCTATAGCGAAGAAGGAAACAACTTAATCAATTTCGGACCTGAAGCTTGGCGCGATGGAACAATCACATATAAAGGTCAAGAATATGTTAAATTAAGTCAATACTCATTAGATGGTATCGCTGCAGAAGGTAACTGGACTAACTGGATGCGTAAATATGTAGGGGCTACATTACCAGTTGGACATATTCGACCAATGGCATTAGAATATCAAATTCTTTCAGAATCTGGTAAAAAAGGTATTGAAAATCTAAATAATGCTTACTTAGCAGGAACATTTGTATGGGCTTCTAACTCTGGTGAAGAAGGATTTAAAAAATTAGCTCCAGCTATCATTTCTATCCCAGCAGAATTTACTGATCAAATTACAACAAATTGTAAAACATACATGGACTTCTATGACACATCTAAAGCGGTATTCATTTCTGCTGTAACAAAAGGATTTGGTGCTGACGGTGTTAAAACAAAAGAAGAATTAAATTCACAAGCACAAAAATTCTATGATTACTATGTACAATATTACCGTAAAGGTTATAAAGGTGAATTAGCATAATCATTAGATTTAAAAATTAATATGATGAAAATTGTAAAACTGGCTTTTTAAGATGACATCAGCGTATCTTATAAAAGCTGGTTTTCTTTTTTTATTGAAATATCTTTTTAATAGTGTTTGTAAAGATTAGAAAAATATACCAAAAAAATCAAATTCATTCCTGCTATCTCTTACAAACAAAAAAAGAAAAATGTGTTTTTGCGTACTATAAGTCTTGAAAGATAAGTGAAAACGCTACATGAAAAAGTGAAAAAATATTATTTATTCGTTTACAACATACATTTGTTATGTTATAATATCGAATGGATATTTACGATAAATATCACCAGAAAATCCATTTGGGTTGGATGTGTTATTTGCTTTGTATGAAAGCAAATAATTTCATTTTTTATTTTATTGTAAGGGTTTTCAAAAGTTGTAATTAGAGTTTACTTATGCCCTGAATAGCTAAACTCTTTACAAGTATAAGGTCGATAATATCTAATCGGCCTAATTAGGAATTGTGATTAAAATCTTATTGATCAAAATTCCTAATTTTAATCCAGGTATCTGGATTGCTGATTTAGGACTAGTTCCTTTTAAAAAATAAGTCATTAGAGAGAGAGGTATTAATGTATGACAAAAGATTTAGTTATACACGAAGACGTCGTAGAAGAATTAGAGCGTACGAAGTGGAGTCGTCAAGGTAAGCAATTCCTTAAAGATTGGCGCTTATATTTATTATTAGTTCCACTACTAGTATTCTTATTTCTATTCCGCTACAAAGCAATGTGGGGAGTATTATTAGCTTTCCAATCACAAGATGCTGGTGCAGCTACGTATTCATGGCGTGGTATTGAAGGATTTATGTTATTATTCAGTCCAGATTGGATTAGTGAATTCTGGGCAGCCTTTAGAAATACGTTCGTTTTAAGTATGTATGGATTATGTTTTGCATTCCCAATGCCTATTTTACTAGCATTATTCTTCAGTGAAATTAAAAATGCTGCATACCGTAACATTACACAAATTATTACATATTTACCTAAGTTCTTATCATCAGTAGTAGTATCAACAATCATTATTTATATGCTATCTGCTGGTAGTGCGGTATTAGGGCCAGGGGTTTTACACAAAGTATTAGAAAGTCTTGGTGTAACAACTACGTATGGTAAAGGTATTCTATACGACCCAACATACTTTAGAGCTATTTTCCAAATCTCAGGAATTTGGGAAGGAACTGGTTATGGTTCAATCGTTTACTTTGCTGCAATCATGAGTATTTCACCTACTAGTTATGAAGCTGCAAAAATCGATGGAGCAAACAAAATTCAACAAATTAGATATGTTACATTACCTGGTATCGCTTCAACATTAACAATCATGTTAATTTTACGTATCGGGGAAATCTTAAATGTTGGATACGAAAAAGTTATCTTATTACAAAATGGTTCACAAGAATCATATGCAACTTCAAACATCTTATCAGCGTGGATTTATAACTTAAAAACAACTCAAACTCCACCTGCAGATAACATGTTAGTATCTGCCGACTTATTTAACTCTATTATTGCTATGATTTTAGTATTAGGATCTAACTTTATTAGTAGACAAGTTTCAGATACATCATTATTCTAAGAGGGAGGAAAAAGTAAAGTATGAAGAGATTAGACGTATCAGAAGTAGTATTTAGATTAATTTCATATATAATTGTTACCTTATTCGCCCTTGCAACATTGTATCCTTTAATTTATATCTTATCATATTCATTATCTGACGTAACGGCAATGTCAAATGGATCAGTTGTATTATTACCGAAAAATTTCAATAATTTTATGGTGTATAAAGTAGCTCTTAAAGAAAGCTCATTCTGGATTGCATATTGTAATACAATTTTCTATACATTCTTCGGAACAATTGTATCAATGTTCATCTCAATTACAGGAGCATATGCTTTATCAAAAACAAAATTATTATATCGTAGAACTTTCAACTTCTTATTAGTTTTAACAATGTGGTTCAAAGCAGGATTAGTACCTGAATATTTAAACTACATTGATTTAGGAATTGATAGTAGATGGGGAATTATCTTCGGTTTAGGGCTAAACGTATTTAACATTATCTTATTACGTAATGCTTTTAGTGGTGTTCCTTCAGAAATTGAAGAAGCAGCTATTATTGACGGAGCTAACGAATTCCAAGTATTAACAAAAGTTTATATGCCAATGTCAACTGCTTCAATTGCAACAGTTACATTATTCTATGCAATCAGCCGTTGGAATGGATATTTCTGGGCAAACTGGCTATTAAAAAGTGATATGGATAAGCCATTAATGGTTTATATTAAAAACGTTCCAATCCGTTTCGGAGAAGACTTTAACCCTGTTGCAGTAGGATATACTGAATCAGGTTATATGTATGCTTTAATTGTATGTTCAATTATTCCTATCCTATGCGTTTACCCTTATTTATCAAGATTCTTCTCTAAGGGAGTTAACGTTGGTGGAGTTAAAGAATAGTTTTTCATCAATATATCAAATGATTTAAAGAAAACATTATCAAAGAAAAAATTATTTATTAAAAAAATGAATGGAGAATTAAAAAATGAAAAAGAAAATTCTTTCAGCTGCGGCATTAGGACTTGCTGCAGTGTCTTTAGCAGGATGTGAAAAAGACAATACTGGATCATTACAACCAAACGATCCATCTAAAAACGTAACAATGGCTATTTCGCTATGTTATAAAAACCAAACTATGACAAGTACACAAAACTCTTTTACAGGACCAGATGGAAAAACATATGTAAAAGGTGATTTATTACCAGTTTATCAACAATTAGAAGAAGATTTAAATATCACTATTAATGATGTTACTGAAACTGGATCACAAAGTGCTGCTGAAAAATTTGAAGCTGCTAAACAACGCGATTTCAAAGCTAACGGTACACAAATTGCTTTAATTAACAGTTCAGTTTCAAAAATCTATGAAACTGGTGAAGCAGGTAATTTAGTTGATTTATCACAATATTTAGACTATATGCCTAACTTTAAAAAATGGTTAGAAGAAAATCCAGCTTATGAACAAATGTTAAGAGGTTCAAATGGTGGAATCTATACAACTCCTTATTTCGATGGAGAAAACGAATTAGAAAGAATGTTCTTAATGAACAACGATTTCGTTAAAAAAGTATTAGACGATAAAGTTGCAAATGATGCAGCAAAATCTGATATTACAGTACATTACAATGCATGGCAAGCTCAAGATACAGCTAAAGATGTAGAAATGAACATCGCAAGAATTGTTAATGGTGAGCCAACTGCTACAAAAATCACTAAAAAATATAGCGCATTTAACAATGGACAAAATATTATTGATGCGCAAAATGCATTACTTTCAAGACCTGAAGGGGCAACAGGTAAAGAATTAGCAGATCAATTTGTTTCATATATTGAAACAGTTTATGCTGGTTGTGGATATACAAATTATTCAGATGTATTCATTGGAGTAGATGCTTCATATGACGCTAATGAATTAATCGCATTAATGCGTGTTATCCGTGCTAATAGCCAATCTTTAGCTAATGTTAAACCAGAAGAAATGGTTATTATGGCATCTCGTGAAGGTAAATCAAACCGTTTACCAGACATATTACGTTTTGCTCAAATTTGGGGATTCCGTGGATTAGAATCTCGTTTAGGATATATCTACTTCGATGCAAATGGAAATCTTCAAGATGCTCGTGGAGATAAATTTGATGAAAATGGAAATGTTATTGGTTCAAACATCAATGATGCTTTAGATTTATTAAATCAATTATATAATGAAGGATTAATCGTTAAAAACGTTGATGACGGTTCATCAAAATGGCGTCAACAAGGAGTTAATGCTGGTACTCACTTCATTGGATATGACTACAACCAATCAAGTACAGTTTTCGACCAATCAACTGTATCAACTTCAAAAACTAAAGAATATACTGCAGTATTACCACCAATGGTTAACTGGAATGATGGTGATGATTCAACATTCATGTTCCAATTCTCTGAATCAATTCGTTCATTAAAATCTGACGGTTGGTGTATTCCAAAAGGTGTTGAAAGCGATCCAGAATTATTAGTTCGTGCTTTAACTGTAATGGATTACTTCTATAGTGAAGAAGGAAACTTATTAATTAACTATGGACCAGAAGAATGGCGTGGAGAAAAATTCATCTATAAAGGTGAAGAACACTACCGTTTAAGTGATTATTCATTAAATGCTATCAAAGAAGCAGGTAACTGGTCTAACTGGATGCGTGATTATGTTGGATGTGGATTACCAGTAGGACATATTCGTCCAATGGCATTAGAATACCAAGTATTATCAACATCTGGACAAAAAGGTATCGATAATTTAAATAATGCTTACTTAGCTGGAACATTCAAATGGGCTAGCAACAAAGGTACTGGATTCTATAAATTAGCTCCATCTATTATTTCAATTCCATCAGAATTTACAAATATTATTAATAAAGATTGTAAAACATATATGGACTTCTATGATACATCTAAAGCAGTATTTATTAATGCTGTAACAAAAGGATTTGGAAATAACGATGTTAAGACAAAAGAAGAATTAAATTCACAATCACAAAAATTCTATGATGTTTTCGTTAAATATTACCGCATGGGATATAACGGAGAATTATAAAAATCTGATAGAGCAAGAAAGAGATTTTTAAAAGTCTCTTTCTGTCTATCAATTTAAAGGAGGATATATGAAAAATAAATATCTGAAACTACAAAAACCTGCACTAATTGCTTATTTATTAGTCGGAGTAGTTGCATTTATCCATGCATTATGGTTCGCAACACCATTCAAAGATACGTATAGATCATCAATTGGATCAAATAATAATGCATTTTTTGAAGTTATTCAAACAATCAATAACTATTTATTTGCAGTTGCTGTTGTTACAATTGTTTTAGTTGGAATTTGTTTCTTTTTAGGAAATAATTATCGTAAAGTATTTTACATTAGCAACAAAGTAAGTTCTATTGCTGTACCTTCAATTGTAATTGTATTAAATATACTAGCAATGGTACTTTTCATTCCAAGAATTAAAGCAAATTGGGATTTAATTAACTTTACTAAATTAGAATTATTAAGAGGAACTGTTACAGATCAATTTATCGGAATTAACTACCTAGTTTGTGTAGTTGGAATTATCATGTCAATTGCATACTTAGTAGTTTCTATTTTAGCTATTAAAAACCAAAATAAAATTCAAGAAGTGGCAGGTGAATAGAAATGAAACGAGATAAACAACATTATAGTGATGATTTTTATTGTGAAATGATGCGTTATCAACCTAATAAATTAAGTTATAATTTAGGTTTATTAGCCATTGTATTTGACGTAGCATTTCTATTTATCGCATTAAATACAATTGCTGCAACAAGTATTGTAATGGTTAAAATCTTAGGAAACATTTTAATTTTATTAATTGGGTTCCTTGCTGTTGAAAAAGTAAAAAGCTATAGCAAGAAATTTTCTCTTGTATTAATTGCCTTTGGTGTAATTTGTGTAGCTAGATTATTTTATGTACCACTTCAAGTTTTCTTAGGTACAGATATTATTTCTACTACTTTACCTTGGATGCCAAAAAATATGACAATTGCTGAATACGGACGCCAAAGAGGAATTATTTTATTCGTCTTATTAGGTATTTCAGCTGCATCTTTCTTAGCAGCGGGAATCGTAGGATATATCAAATCAGTTAAACTTGAAAAATTCTTACAAAAAACGAATGTTACTCGCTAGGAGGTATAAATAAATGGCAGATGTTATTTTAAAAAACATAAATAAAATATATCCAAATGGAGTACAAGCGGTTTTTGACTTCAATTTAGATATTAAGCATGGAGAATTTATCGTCTTTGCAGGACCTTCTGGTTGTGGTAAATCAACAACTTTACGTATGGTTGCAGGACTTGAAGAAATTTCTTCAGGAGAATTATACATTGATGGAAAAGAATGTAGTACACTTTCTCCAAAAGATCGTGATATTGCCATGGTTTTCCAAAACTATGCTTTATATGCTCATATGACTGTATACCACAATATGGCATTTAGCTTAGTATTAAGAAAAGAAAAAGCTGAAATTATCCATGAACGCGTTATGGAAGCAGCTAAAATTTTAGGATTAGTTCCTTATTTAAATAGAAAACCTAAACAATTATCTGGAGGTCAACGTCAACGTGTTGCTTTAGGTCGTGCAATCGTACGTAATCCAAAAGTATTCTTACTTGACGAACCACTATCAAACTTAGATGCTAAATTACGTGGTGTAATGCGTAAAGAGTTATCTACTTTACATTCTAAATTAGGAACAACTTTCATTTACGTAACACACGACCAAATTGAAGCTCTAACATTAGCTGATAGAATTGTTGTAATGAAAGATGGATATATTCAACAAGTTGCTACACCTAAAGATATTTTCGATTATCCAGATAATATTTTCGTTGCAACTTTCATTGGTACTCCACCGATGAACCTTTATGAAGGTGTTTATGAAGAAGGATACTTTGTTACAGGAAATTCAAAGATTTATGTTGGAGAAGACAACATTAAATTATTAGATCAATACGGATATAATGGAAAAACAGTTATCATGGCATCTCGTCCTGAATATGTATATGTAGATGATGCTCATTTAGCTGAATATGAAAAATCAAGTTTCACATTTGATGTAGATTATAGTGAATTATTAGGTTCACATACATTAGTTTATGGTGAATTTGAAGGACACAGAGTAATCATTAAACGTCCTTTTGATCAAACAATTAAAACTAAAACTGCTAAAGCAGCTTTTGATCCAGCAAAATTATTATTCTTTGATAAAGAAACAACAAATCGTATTAAAGATGGGAGCGATAAATAATGAACGGCAAATCATCAAACTTTTTCGCAAGAAAATTTCAAGAAATTAAGTTAACATTCATTCGTGCCATTGAAGAACCAAGAACATGGTATAAATTAATTGGTGTTTGTTTCGCGTTACCAGCTTTACTAATCTGTATCTTCATGGGAAGTGTTGCAGAAGCAGCTTCTAAAGTTGGTGTAGGATTAGAATGGGTTGGAATCGCTACTTTCGGAATGTTTTTATCATCAGTTGCCACTGCTATTAGTGGTTTAGGATTTAGTTCTGCTCGTGCAAAATCAAAATGGCTTATCGCAACATTTTTAGCGTTAATTGCTGTTATTTTATCAATTGTAACAATGACAGGAATGTTCCAACATTTTGGACAAGAAGGAGTAAGAAGTATTTCAGCTCAATACTTATACGTATTCTTATTAATTTTAAACTGTGTATTATTTATCGGAAGCTCAATCGCTGGATTCTTTATTATCGATAAAAACTATGTTAAGGAAAGAGATTAATGAAAAAAAATCTTAAAAAAAATAACGATTTAACTCCTTATGGAATCGATAAATTTGCCAAAATTCCTACCTATGTTAAGGTAGGTTTTTTGAAATTTTTCCTAATAGGGGCTATATATTATTACTTATTTAATGCAATTGAAGCAAATTTAATTGGTACCGGTCCTGATGCTGGTTCAATTGAAGTAATGATATTAATTATTATCATTACTGGTTTAATTTTAGGGTTAATTCAAGAGTTTATTATTAATAATGCGGCTAAAGCATTCTTGAAAGATAACGAAGATATTAGAAAATATATATTTGTCAAAAAAACAAAGCTTTCAAGTTTGTTTTTAAATTTATTGTATGGAATAATAATTATGGCTATCCTTATTCCGATTAATTCTATTTTAGTAAGGAGTAATATTACAATAACAAACCTTATCGCTTTACCATTTACTTTATTAGGTGGATTAGAACCATATAAGGGTACTTGTCCTTTTACGTTTGGGTTGATTTATTGCGTTATTGACTACGTTTTTATCTTTAGTAAATACGGAATTATTAAATTAATAGAAAAGAAAAAGATGGCTAAAGGAGAATAAAATTATGAAATTCAACTTAATTCTAAAAAGTGCTCGTAGTGCCACTTTTGAATTAGAAAATAAAGACGTTTATTATGCAAAAGAATCTTTTGATGTTTATGTAAATAACGAATTAGTATTAAAAGATTATAAAAAAAATATTTTCTCAATATATAACTTGGAACCAAATAAAGTTTATGAAGTTAAAGTGGGAACATATGTTTATAAATTTACTACAGATTATGAATTTGTAACATTAAACGTCAAAAAATTTGGTGCAGTTGGTGATGGTATTCATAATGACACTAACTTCATTCAAGCATGTATTAATGCATGTCCTAAAGATGGACGTGTTTTCATCCCAAAAGGAGATTACTATACAGGCCCTCTTTTCTTAAAAAATGATATAACAATTGAATTAGACGAAAATGCTCGTCTAGTTGGTGATACAGATCGAAACAACTATCCAATTTTACCAGGTGTAACTTTTTTAACTGATGAATCTGATGAATATAATCTTGGAACGTGGGAAGGAAACCCATTAGATTGTTTTGCATCAATTATTACAGGAATTAATGTTAAAAATGTTAAAATTATTGGAAAAGGGATTATCGATGGTAATGCTCAAAATGCTGATTGGTGGGTAAATCCACGAATTATGCGTGGTGCATGGCGACCTCGTGGAGTATTTTTAAACAACTGTGAAAATATTACTTTCCAAGGTGTAACTGTAACTAATACACCATCATGGAATCTACACCCATATTTCTCTAAAGATATTCGTTTCATTGATATGAAATTAATTTCTCCTAAAGATTCACCTAATACAGATGGGTGTGACCCAGAATCATGTAATGGTGTTGACATTTTAGGTGTTGAATTTTCAGTAGGTGATGATTGTATTGCCATTAAGTCTGGAAAAATTTATATGGGTAGAAAACATAAAAAACCTTCAGAGAACTTTAATATTCGCAACTGCATTATGAAATTTGGACATGGGGCTGTTGTTTTAGGAAGTGAAATGAGTGGTGGAATTAAAAACATTAATGTAAGTCAATGTATTTTCTTACAAACTGACCGTGGATTACGCATTAAAACACGTCGTGGTCGTGGAAAAGATGCCATTATTGATGGAATAACATTTGAAAATATCTTAATGGATAATGTTTTAACTCCACTTGTTATTAATATGTTCTACTTCTGTGATCCTGATGGTAAAACTGAATATGTTTATAGTAAAGAAAAATTAGAAGTTGATGACCGTACTCCATATCTTGGTAAATTTAATTTTAAAGATATTGTCTGTGAAAATGTTAATGTAGCATGTGGAGCATTTTATGGTTTACCTGAAATGCCGATTGAATCTATTAATATTGAAAATGTTACGTTTAACATGTCAGAAACTCCTGAAGCCGGAGTTCCAGCTATGATGAGCTTCTTAGACCCAATGAAGTCTAAAGGATTAATTTTTAATTACGTTAAAAACGTATCTTTATCAAACATTAAGTTTAATGGATACGTTGATAATGAAGTTGAATTAATTAATGTAGATTCATATCAAAAGAACTAATGGTAGTAAATACTACCATTTTCTTTTTTATTAAAAAAACGCTTTTATTCAAAAAAAAAGCTCCAAAGTTTCAAAAAGTGTTATAATGGAAGAGGTGATTACATGAAAATATATATTGGATCAGATCATGGTGGATTTGAATTAAAAGAAAAGTTAAAAAAATTTTTAATTGACAATAATTATATTGTTGAGGATTTAGGATGTCATAGCTTAGAAAGTGTAGATTATCCTGATTTTGGTTTTGCTGTAGCTGAAAAAGTTAGAGATGACCAAGAAAGCCGAGGAATAGTTGTTTGTTCAACAGGAATTGGAATTTCTATTGCTGCTAATAAAGTCAAAAATATTCGTTGTGCATTGGTAAGTGATTTAGAAAGTGCTCGATTAACACGTCAGCACAATGATTCAAATGTTTTGGCTTTAGGTGCTAAAATTATTGATCATAATTTAGCATTAGAAATTGCAAATGTATGGCTAAATACAGCATTTGAAGGTGGAAGACACCAAAGAAGAATTGACAAAATTACGCATTATGAGGTGAAAAAATGAGTAAAGTAGTTATTTTAGATCACCCACTTATTGCCCACAAAGTAACTCATATTCGTAAAAAAACGACAAATACGAAAGAGTTTCGTGAGACAGTAAGTGAGATTGGTGGATTAATGGCATTTGAAATATCTAGAGACTTTCCATTGCAAGATGTTAATGTTGAAACGCCAATGTGTATGCATGTTGGAAAAGAATTATCAAAGCAAGTAATTATTGTGCCAATTTTACGAGCTGGTCTTGGAATGGTGGAAGGAATTTTAAACTTAATTCCAACATCAAAAGTTGGGCATATCGGAATTTACCGCGATGAAGAAACATTAGAACCAAAAGAATATTTTGCTAAACTTCCAACTAATTTAGATGAGGCATTAATTTTAGTTGTTGATCCAATGTTGGCAACAGGTGGATCAGCATCAGCGGCAATTACTGTTTTAAAAAAACGTGGTGCTAAAGATATTCGCTTTATCGGATTAGTAGGTGTTGATGAGGGTATTAAAAAATTACAAAGTGATCATCCGGATGTCGATATTTATTTAGCTTGTAAAGATGCCGTATTAAACGAACATGGTTATATTGAACCCGGATTAGGTGATTGCGGCGATCGCTTATTTGGAACTAAATAATGAAAATGGCAAAAATGTATGTCATAGTTTCGCAAGGAATTATGAATATTATTGTCCTAACTCTTTTAGGTTTTTTAATTGCTAAATGGATGAATCTATCAGGCGTTTGGATTGGAATTATATCCGCTTTAGGTGCTATTTTAGGAATCATTATTTTTATTATGTACATTTTAAAGATGGGTGATGATTATGGAAATAAGAAGACTAGCTAGTATTTTAGTACCCATAGTATGGCTTGTAACATTAGTTATAGCATTACTGATGTGGACTATTACAAAAGATACTATATGGCCATTTAGTTATGTCTTAGGCGCAATAACTTCGTTAATGATGTTTAACTTACAAGTAAAGCAATCATATAAAATAATTAAAAATGAAGACAACAAACCTCGTAGAACTAGTTATTACGGTTATGCGTTTCGCTTATTTTTTCAAGTTTTAATTTTAGTTATTGCTTTTGTTTTGGATACATTAGAAGTTATTCCGTGTTTTTTAGGGTTATTAACACTTAAATTGTGTCTAATAATAGTAATGATTGTAAGAAAGGGGAAGATGGAATGAATCAAATAGTTGATTTTTTTAATAAGCAACCCGAACAAATCAAATCCTCAATTGCAATCGTCTTTGTTTTATGTTTAGTGTGTGTTATTGTTGGTCAAAAAATTAAAAAAATAAATCCCGTAGACAAAACACCATTATGGCTTGTGCCATTTATAATGATTGTTGAGACTATAAATGATTTTGTTAAAAAAAATATTGGAAAAAGATGGAAATCTTATGCTCCATATATTTTAACATTAGCATTATTTTTATTTTTTGCTAATTCAGCAGCTATTTGGGGAATTACCCCTCCAACAAACTACATTTCGATTAATGCGGCATTAGCCTTTATTACCTTTATGATGATTCAAATTACAGGTATTAGGTCGCTTTCACTAAAAGGATATTTGAAAGGATTTTTAGATCCATTTCCATTATTCTTACCGATTAATATCGTATCAGAGATTTCATTACCAATTTCGATGACATTACGTTTATTCGGTAGTATTTTAAGTGGAGGAGTATTATCGTTAATTTTAACAGGCTTTTTAGATTGGGCTTCGATTTTAGTTTTACCTGCATTTAACTTAATTTTTGATATAGCCTTTGGATTAATTCAAACACTTGTGTTTGTGCTATTAACGGTTATATTTACATCAATGAAAGTTGATGAAACTGAAAAAATTTATTAAAAAAGAAAGGAAAAAAAAGAATATGTTTGTAAATTTTGTATCATTATTAAATTTAATTTGTGAAGTAGCTGTTTATAACGCTGATTTCGCTAGAGGAATGGCTTATTTAGGAGCTGGTATTGCGGTTGTTACTGGTATTGGAGCTGGTATTGGGCAAGGAATGGCGGCTGCTAAAGCAGCTGAAGCTGTAGGACGTCAACCAGAAGCAAGCGGTAAAATTCAAATTACAATGTTAATTGGACAAGCTGTAACAGAAACAACAGGTTTATACGGATTTATTATTGCATTAATTTTATTAAGTAAATAAAAAAAGTAACAATTAAGGAGGTTTACTATGAATTTAGTTTTTGTAAACATGGCTGAGATTCTTAGCGAAGTAACGAAATTCGTAGAGAAATGTCTAGGTCCTTTAGGTGTTGAGGATATCTCCGCAACTCTTAAAAGCTTTACAATTCAATTAATTGCTACATTAATTTTATTTATCTTTGTAAGAATGTTTCTATGGAAACCAATTACGGAATTATTAGAAAAACGAAAAGAAATAATTGATGATGAATTAAACAGTGCAAAGGAAGCAAACGCTAAAGCTAAATCGTTAAAAGAAGAAGCTGATAGTATTTATAAGGAAGCTCGTAGTAAAATTCGTACGATGCTTGAAGAAGCAGAAAAAAATGGACAAATACGTCGAGAAGAAATTATAAATGAAGCTAAAGATGAAGCAAAAAGACGCTTACAGACTGTTGATTCAGAAATTGAGTATGAGATTCAAAAGAAAAATAAAGAGATTAAACAAGCAATTGTCGATATAGCCTTTAAAGCTGCTGAAAAAATCATTAAACATGAAGTTAATGAAGAAAAGTATCTTGATTTAGTCAATGAAATGATTGATAATGAGGGCGATAAATATGGCTTATAATAATTATTCAGTGGCTTTATTTGATATAGCTAATGAAAAAGCTAATACCAATAGTATTAAAACACAATTTCAAGACTTTTATGATGTATTGAAAAAACAGTCGGATTTTCGTAAATTATTAAATCATCCAGCGATTAAATTAGAAGACAAAAAAGCCATTATAAAAAATGTATTTAAAAATATTGATTTAGATTTATTATATTTTTTATATGTTGTTTTAGATAATAATCGATTTGATATGATTGATGAAATATATCATGATTTTGAAAGTCTGATTTTTGAACAAAATGATACTGTTTTATTAGAAGTTTATTCTGTCAATTTACTAAGTGAAGCGCAAAAACAGCGCATTACTAATCTTATGACAAAACGCTTTGTTAATAAAAAAATTATCATTGAAAATTTAATTGATAAAAATTTAATTGGTGGAATTAAAGTATTACACGCTGGCGTATCAATTGATATTTCACTAAAAGTTAGATTAGAAGAATTAAAGGCTGTATTATAGGAGGAGTTTTCGTGGAAAAATTTAATATTTCAGAGATAACTGAGTTAATTAAATCCCAAGTTCAAGCCTATAGAGAAGACATTAAAACGGAAACTGTTGGAACAGTTATTCAAGTTGGAGATGGAATTGCCTTAGTATATGGGCTAGATAATGCCATGCAAGGAGAATTATTAGAATTCCCTAATAATACTTATGGGATGGTTTTAAACTTAGATCATGATAAAGTTGGGGCAATTTTATTAGGTGATTCTTCACTAGTAAAAGAAAAAGATACGGTAAAATCTACAAATCGTATTTTACAAATACCTGTTGGTAAAGATTTTATTGGAAGAGTTGTAAATCCACTAGGTCAACCTATAGATGGAAAAGGAAGTATTAAGGCCGATAATTATCGTGCTGTTGATGTAAAAGCATCTGGTGTTATGGATCGTAAAAGTGTCAATGTACCGTTACAAACAGGTATTAAAGTTATTGACGCTTTAGTACCGTTAGGACGTGGACAAAGAGAATTAATCATTGGAGATCGTCAAACAGGTAAAACAAGTATTGCTGTGGATGCTATTATCAATCAAAAAGGGCAAGATGTAATTTGTATTTATGTTGCGATTGGTCAAAAAGAGTCAACTGTAAATAATGTATATGAAACGCTTAAGAAACATGGTGCAATGGATTATTCTATTATTGTTAGCGCTGGTGCTTCACAAGCTGGACCATTACAATACTTAGCACCATATTCTGGAGTAACTTTAGCCGAAGAATTTATGTATGCTGGAAAAGATGTTTTAATTGTTTATGATGATTTATCTAAACATGCGGTTGCATATCGTGAACTTTCATTATTATTACATCGACCACCAGGGCGCGAAGCCTTTCCGGGAGATGTATTTTACCTACATTCAAGATTATTAGAACGTGCAGCTCGTTTAAGTGATAAATTAGGTGGTGGTTCAATTACGGCTTTACCAATTATTGAAACACAAGCGGGGGATATTTCAGCTTATATCCCAACAAATGTTATTTCGATTACTGATGGACAAATCTTTTTACAATCTGACTTATTCTATTCAGGAGTTCGTCCTGCAATTAATGCCGGATTATCAGTAAGTCGTGTTGGTGGCGCAGCACAAACTAAAGCTGTTAAATCTGTTTCAGGAACATTACGCTTAGACTTGGCAAGTTACCGTGAATTAGAAGTATTTGCACAGTTTGGAAGTGATTTGGATGCTTCAACAAAAGCTCGACTTGAACGTGGAAAACGTACTGTTGAAGTTTTAAAACAAGGTCTTCATGAGGTTATTCCATTCGAAAAAGAAGCGATGATTATTTATTGTTTAACAAAAGGATATTTAGACTCTATTGCCATCAATCGAGTGAAGGATTTTGAATTACATCTTTATAAGCAATTAGATTTTGATCCATTAGGAATGGAGATTGCCAAAACAATTCGTGAAACAAAAAATTTACCAAATGAAGATTTAATGGTTAAGTTTATTAAAGAATGTAAAAATAGTTTCGAGTAATTTAGGTGGTGGAATAAATGGCCAATTTAAAAGATGTTAAAAGAAGAATTGAATCAACAAAAAAGACAAGTCAGATTACTAAAGCGATGTATATGGTGTCTAATAGTAAGGTTCGTCGTTCAGAAAAAAATAATAATAAATATCAGGATTACATCAAATTATTTAATGATTTAGTCGGTGTTGTTATTAATAATGTTGAAGGAGCTAAACAATCTGTTTACTTCCAAGGAAATAAAGAAAAAAGTAAAAAATGTTTTTTATTAATCACAAGTGATAAAGGTTTAGCTGGTTCTTTTAACTCCAATGTCTTCAAAAATTTTGAAAACCACCTTGAAGAAAATAAAATTAATAAAGATGATATTATTGTTGTTTCAATTGGTAAAGTTGGAATTAGTTACATTGAACGTAAAGGATATAATACCATTGAAGATGCGAATATATTAAATCGTGATGAAGTTGTATTTAATGAATTAATGGATACAACTTTACAGTTAATAGATTTATATTTAAAAAATGAGATTAGTGAAATTAATATTATTTATAATCATTATATTAATTCTATTTCACAAAGTTTAATTATTCAAAAATTAGTACCACTAGACGATGTAGCAAGCACAAAAGATCATATTTCATATATTATTGAAGGAAATAGTCGAGATCTAATCCATAAAATTATTCCAATGTATTTGCAAAATGTTGTCTATGGAACAATTTTAGATTCAAAAACATGTGAACATTCATCACGTATGCAAGCTATGAAGCAAGCTACTGATAATGCAAGCGAAGTAATTGAACGTTTTCAAATTTTATACAATAGAGCACGTCAAGAACAAATAACTAAAGAGTTGATTGATATTATTGGCGGTTCAAATGTGGTTAAATAGAAAGGAGGAAATTTTATGAATATAGGAAGAATTGTGGCTGTTAAAGGACCAGTTGTTGATGTTTATTTTGATAAACAACTTCCAAGAATCAATTCTAGTTTAAAAGTGAAATATTCTAAAGAAGATAATTTTGGTGTAGCTATTAATCTAGTTTTAGAAGTAGCTTTACATACTGGAAATAATATAGTAAGATGCATTGCTATGGATTCAACAGATGGATTGCGTCGTGGAATGGATGTTATTGACCTTAAAACGCCTATTTCTGTTCCGGTAGGAAATAAAACGTTAGGTCGTATGTTTAATGTTTTAGGAGAACCAATTGACGGTTTAAATGAAATTGATGCAAGTGTTACAAGAATGCCAATCCACCGTCCTGCACCTTCTTTAGAAGATTTATCAAGTAATGTTGAAATTTTAGAAACAGGTATAAAAGTTGTCGATTTATTAGCTCCTTATATCAAAGGTGGTAAAATTGGATTATTTGGTGGTGCTGGAGTTGGTAAAACAGTTTTAATTCAAGAATTAATTCATAATGTTGCCGAACAACACGGTGGGATTTCAGTTTTTACTGGTGTAGGAGAACGTACGCGAGAAGGTAATGATTTATACGAAGAAATGAATGCAAGTGGGGTTATCTCTAAAACTGCCATGGTATTTGGACAAATGAATGAACCACCAGGAGCACGTATGCGTGTTGCATTAACTGGATTAACGATGGCTGAACATTTCCGTGATTCAGAACATCAAGATGTATTATTGTTTATTGATAATATTTTTAGATTTACACAAGCGGGATCAGAAGTATCAGCCTTATTAGGGCGTATGCCTTCAGCTGTTGGGTATCAACCAACACTTGCGACTGAAATGGGGGCATTACAAGAACGTATTACATCAACTAAAGATGGATCGATCACTTCAATTCAAGCAATTTATGTACCAGCTGATGATTATACTGATCCAGCCCCTGCTACGACATTTACGCACTTAGATGCAACTACTAATCTTTCACGTAAATTAACAGAGGAAGGAATTTACCCTGCAGTAGATCCACTTGCTTCAACTTCAAGAGCTTTATCACCAGAAATTGTCGGTCATGAACATTATGAAACAGCACGTCGTGTTCAACAATTAATTCAACGTTATAATGAATTGCTAGATATCATTGCAATCTTAGGAATGGATGAGTTATCGCAAGAAGATAAATTAGTTGTTCATCGTGCACGCCGTGTTAAATTATTCTTAAGTCAAAACATGTTTATTGGAGGACAATTTACAGGTGTTCCTGGGTCATATGTTCCTTTAAAGGAAACAATTCGTGGGTTTAAAGAAATTCTTGATGGAAAACATGATGATTTACCAGAAGAAGCATTCCGCTTAGTGGGTTCAATCGATGAAGCGATTGCTAAAGCTAAAAAGATTATGGAAATGTAATTTATGGAAATAATTTTTTCAACTCATCAAGGAGTTATCTATCAAGAAGTTATTGATTATTTTGTAGTTAATAAAGAAGATGGTGAATTTGCTATTTTAAATAATCACATTCCTACGATTAGTGTTATTAACGAAGGATATATCAAAATTATTTGTAATGATACTAATTTATATATAGCTGTTACAAATGCTCTTTTAGAATTTCATACAAATAAAGCTGTTATTCTATCGCAAGAATGTCATGTTGGTCGTAGCAAAGAAAGTGCTCTACAACAACTTAAGCTAATTCGTGAAGAGCGTTTAAACGCTAACCGTACCAAAGAAGTTTTATATACTAAGAATGAAAATATGTTATATAATGAGTTAAAAAAGGCCAAAGCAGGTCATTTATAAGATTTAATTAACCTATGAATGAGATTATTAATTAGTAATCTGTTTATAGGTTTTTTATTTACTATTATAAATACTTGAAATTACTATGTAAATGTCATATAATAAAAATATAGTTTACGATTTAAAATTTGATGTAAGGGGAGATTAAATAATTATAAAATCGTAAAAAACGATTATTTAATCAAAATTAAAGATGATAAAAGCACATTTTATTATGCAAAATATGCCACAATTAGACCCAAAAATATTGATTTTTTTGATTGTGGTTCTAGTAGTTTTATGTTTTTTAACAATTTTATATTTTATTAAACCAAAGAAAAAAAGTATTGCAAAGAATCGTAATTTTGATGAAGTAAAGGATATTATTTCTAATGAATCTGATTCTAATGATCAGGTAGAAAAAAATCAAAATGAATCATTAGATATTTCAGAAGAAATAGAAGCATATACTAATGTTAATAATGATAAAGAAGCTAATTTAGATGTTGTTACTGAACAAGTATTTATTGACGATGTTAATGCAAAAAAAGATAATGATGTTGAAATTGCAATGGTTGATGAAGAAAAAGAAGCTGAAAATGAAACTAATGAAGTACGTAGTACAGAAGATTTTAAAACAGAGTCTATCGAACCAAATAAAGTAATGGCTTTTGAATTAGAGAGTAAAGATGGGGAAAAAAGAAAAGTTCGTTTTGTTCGTTATCGTAGATCTTTTGTTGCTCAATTATTATTAAAAGAACATTTAATTCCTATTTATAAGGAAATAAAAGATGAGATTTTATCATATAAAGGTGTTAAATCACGTCTAAGTTTTAAAGGTGAACGTTTTTCTATTGGACGTAAGACATTAATACGTATGTGCGTTAGAGGTAAACGTCTTTATATTTATTATGCTTTGAATCCTCAAGAAATAGAAGAAAAGTTCTATGTTATTGATGTAAGTGATAAGAAAATTGGTGAACAATTACCAACCCTTCAAAGAGTTTTATCAAATCGCAGTGTTAGTTATGCTAAACGTTTAATTAACATATTAATGCAGGAAAACGATATGACGGTACTGGATGCAGATAAAGTTGTAAAAACAGACTATGATTCTTATTTGTGCAAAAAAAGTTTTGAAGATTTAATTGCTGAACGTAGTATTATTGAATATTATGTTGAACAAGAAGTTGAAGATGATTATGATATTTCGACATATAATTCTTTTTTAGATGATGAAGATGATGATAGTGACATTTCTGTTTCACTAGAAGAAGCTAATAATCAAATAAGTGATAGCTTAATAGAACGTAAAATCCAAAAAAGTAGTAAAAAACATGGAAGTGGAAAACTTCATGTAATTAATTTAGCTGTTTTATCGAAAGAATTTGCAAATGATGATTTTATTGATTTAGAAGCTTTAAAAGAAAAACGTCTATTGCCAAAGAATGCAACTCGTTATAAAGTTTTAGCATCAGGAATTTTAGATAAAACTTTAAATATTGAAGCTGATGATTTTTCAAAAGAAGCGATGAAAATGATTATTTATTTAGGTGGAAGTGTAAGTATTATTAAATAAAATGATAAGAAGTATATTCGCTAGGAATATACTTCTTATACTATAAAGGAGCATTTTAATGGAAAATATATTGTATTTAGTTTTACTTTTATTTTTTTGTTATTTAAATTATCGAATCATGAGAGCTTTGAATATTGAATCTTATTTCAAAAAAGGGAGAATCCTTGAAATAAGATTGGCTTATATTTTTATAATTTTAATTTTAAGCGATTTATTAGCGTCTTTGGTCATAAAATTAATGACACTTTTTTAAAAAACTTTAGTATATTATTAATAATATAACCTCATAATATATTTGAGGTGAAAATTTGAAAGATAAATATCAGGCTTTTTTAAAAAATCGAAAAGAAATTCTCGTTTTTGCAGGATTATGTGCTTTAATCCTCTCAAGTATTATTTTAATCACTTTAAATTTAGGTGGTCCAGATGCAGGTGTTGATGGTCCGCCCGATGATACTCCATCTACAAGTAATCCGATTTCAACAGATAAATTAGATAGTGAAATCAAATTACCATTAAAAGGTGATTTTGTTATCACAAGATATTTTTATGGAACAAGTGAAGATGAAAAAGAACAATCAGTAATCATATCCGACAATGAAATGATTAAATCAATGGGAATTAGCTACTCAACGGAAGAAAATGTTAACTTTGCATGTCTTGCAATCTATGAAGGTGTTGTTGAATCGGTAGAAGAATACCCAGGTTATGGAATGGAAATTGTGATTAAACATGATAATGGATTAGTAAGTCATTATCGCTCTTTATCTGAGGTAAATGTTAAAGTTGGTGATTCTGTTAAAACTAATGGAATTATAGGAACTTCAGGAACATCTGTTATCGATGTTGATGCTAAAAATCACATTCATTTAAAAACAGTATTAAATGGTAATACAATTGATCCACGCAAAGTCATTGGTCAAAAAATTAATGATTTAAATACAGAAGAAAAATAGACTATTTAATAGTCTTTTTTCATATAATTTTTTGAGGTGTATTTATGCGTGGTGAAAATTATATAAAAGATATTGCTTTAGAATTGTTAAAAGATTATAAAACAATACGGGAAGTTGCATCAATTACTGGTATTTCTAAATCTAAAATACACAAAGATATCCACACGATACTACCTAAGGTTGATATTGAACTTTATAATAAAGTTTTAGAATTACTAGCGTATAATAAAAAAATCCGCCATTTACGAGGCGGATATATCACTAAACAAAAATATATTAAACATCAATAAACTTATAATCTAATCCTAAAGAAATAATTTTGGCATTACCACTGGTTTTATTTGTTATGTCAGTAATAAATGATTCAGATTGATCGCAATTGACTAGAATTGTTAGATTAACATTATCTAAAAACTCACTAAAAGAAATGTAATAATTATTTAAAATAGGTAAAAGATTGTTGTAATCTTTGTAGGATAAAGCGACTTTATAAGTATTTAAAATTTCTTTTTTTAAGAATTTAGCCTCTTTTAAGGCATCATTAACTCCTCCACTATAAGCTCTAATAAGACCGCCAGCTCCCAATTTAATTCCTCCAAAATATCGTGTTACAATTGCTAAAATATTAGTAACTTCATATTTTTTTAAAATTTCTAACATTGGCGCACCGGCAGTTTTAGCTGGTTCACCATCATCACTACATTTCATTTGATTGGCATTATCACCGAGAATATAGGCATAACAATTATGCGTTGCATCATAGTGTTTTTTACGTATCATAGCAAGAATACTATTAACATCATCAACCGTTTCGACTTTAAATAGATATGTTATAAATGTCGATTTAGAAATCACTTCTTCACGTATTTTATCTTCTTTTAAGTAAATCATTAAAATCACCATTAATATTATATCATATCAATACTAATTAAAAAGAAAAATTATGATATAATTTAACTAGGTGATATGATGAAACTAATAGATGTCGGAATAAGTATTTTAAATAAAATAAATAATTTAGGTTATGAAGCATATTTTGTTGGCGGAATGCCAAGAGATCTCTTTTTGGGGAAAAAAGTTTTTACAGATATTGATATCGCAGTAAGTTGTGATATTGTGTTATTAATACCATTTTTTAATGTTATTGAAGATAATTCTAGATATTTAAATATTAAAATTATGGAAGAGGGATATATTTTTGAGATAACGTCATATCGAAAAGACATTTCTTATAGTGATCATCGCCATCCGAAAACAGAACTTGCCATGTCATTAAAAGAAGATTTATTAAGACGTGATTTTACAATAAATGCGATGTTTTGTGATAAGAAATTAATTGTTCATGATTTTTTTAATGGTAAAAAGGATTTAAAAAATCAAATTATTCAAACAATTATTGATCCTTATAAAAGTTTTCAGGATGATGCGCTGCGAATGTTAAGAGCTTGTTATTTTGCTTCTAAACTTGATTTTTCAATTGATAATAATACGTTTGAGGCTATTTTAAAAAACCGTCATCTAATTCATTTTTTATCAATTGATAGAATTCATAAGGAAATAGTGAAGATTATTCATACAAATAATAACCGAGGATTTAAATATATTAAAGAATCACAATTATTGGATGGTTACTTTTATAATCAAGTAATAAATTATTTATTAAAAAATAATATAAAAATTAAAAGTGAAATTAACTTTTTTTTATTAGCTAATCATTTAAAACTAACAATTCCACTTAATATTTCAAAAGAAAATAAAAAAATATTAAATAAGATGAATTTATTTACTATCGAAAATATAAATGTTCATGATTTTATTGATGAAGACATTGAGATAATCAAAATTATTTTACTTTTTTTTAAAGACATTATGAAAATAGATAAAACATATCTATTAGATCAATATGATAATCTTGAAATAAAAAGATTGAAAGATATTGCTATTTCTAAACAAAATTTAGAAAAAATCGAGCCTAAAAAACGTAAGACATATCTTAAAAAACTTGCAAATTTAATCAATAATTATAAAATTTTAAACAATTCAGATGTGATAAGTAAGTATATTAATGAGGAAGATTATGAATAAAGCATATTTAGATTCATTTAAAGACATATTATTTTATACAGATAATAAAAATTTAACTAAGAATGATATTATCTTTCAATTGAATAATTTAGATATCTCTTTTGATTTAATTGTTAAAGATGTTTCATCAAAAATATATCAAATAAGAACTAAAGATGATATAGATGTTCATTTAGATTACAATTTAATGATAAATAATCAAAACTACCAAATTGTTTTAGGAAACATTGTCGATACAAAAGAGTATGATATCCGATTTCAAACAGAAGAAAAAATGGGATATTTTTATCATCACGATCATACGGATTTTAAATTGTGGGCTCCAGCTTTAAAAGAGGTTTATGTTGTTGTTGAGGAAATTAAGTATCAATTACAATATCAAAATGGAGTATGGCATACAACTATTTATGGTAATTTAGAAGGAAAGAAATATTACTATTATGTTCGTTATCTTGATTTTTTTGAAAAAACTAATGATCCATATGGTGATGTTTTGATTGGATTAGATAATTATATAATAGATGAAAATAAATTATATCAATTTATATACGAAAGACCACAAGTCACTGATTTAGATAAAACGATTATTTATGAGGCCAATATTCGGGATTTAACAAGTCAGACAATGCTTGAAGATAAGGGTTTATTTAAAGCTATTTTAGAAGATGTTGAAAACATTGGATTTGACTACATCAAAAACATTGGTATAACGCATATTCAAATTATGCCTTTAAATTCATTTGCTGGAATTGATGAAGTTGATAAAAAAATATATAATTGGGGATATAATCCGTTATCTTTTTTTAGTATTACTAATTACTATAGTAACGAATTAACGCCTTACCAAGCGATAAACGATTTTAGAAAAGTTGTAGATTTAGCACATAAAAAAAAGCTTATGGTTACATTAGATGTAGTTTACAATCATATGTATGATGTGTTGTCAAGTTGCCTAGAGATAACAAACCCAGGATATTATTTTCGAAAAGAACGAAGTTATTTTACTAGTGATAGTGGATGTGGTAATGATATTGCTAGCGAAAAAATTATGGTTCGTAAGTTAATTCTTGACTCAGTTTTATATTTAACAAAGCGATTCAATTTGTCCGGATTAAGATTTGATTTGATGGGGTTGTTAGATATTGAAACAATTAATGTAATTCGCAATAATTTACCTCTAGATATTTTAGTATATGGCGAGGGTTGGAAAATGAATCATCATTTAAATAATGATATTCAAAGTCATATGTATAATGAATATAAAATGCCAAATGTGGGATTTTTCAATGATTTTTTTCGTGATTATGTTAAGAATTTGCCATTTTCAAAGATTAATTATCAAATTATCAATATATTTTTGGGATCACCTAATTTATTTAAAAATCCACATAAAAGTATAAATTATGTCGATTGTCATGATGGATTAACCATTTATGATTATTTACGTTATGCGCATAATAATATTAATTGGATTAGAGATTATGTTAAGCTATTTTTAATGATTGTGCTATTTAGTAAAGGAATTCCATTCATTCATATGGGAAGTGAATTTTTAAGAACCAAATTAGGGGTTCATAATTCGTTTAACTCATGTGATTATATTAATGGAATTGATTATCAACTTGCGCAAAAAAATAGTGATTTGGTGACTTTTTTTAAAGATATTGTAGAAATTAGAAAAGATGGTGTTTTTGGTTTTTTAAAGGCAGAAGATATTACAGGTGCAATGACTTCTAAAAACTCATTCTGCTTTAAATTTACCGGAAAATATGGTAAAATGAGAATGTATGTAAAAAACAATTACATTCTTGAGATATATAATGAAAAAATGGAAGTTATTTTTGATTGTGATCATGAAGTTACACATCGCAAAATTTTAAAAATGACTAAACCAGGAATTTATATTGCAGTAGAAGAGGTATAAAATGAATTTTGAAAATAATAAAGAATATATTTTATATGGTTTAGTTACAGGAATTAACTCTAGTGATAATTTATGTAACATAACTGTAACATTCCAAGACCAAACAGTCGGGAATTTAAAGATTAAAAGTGAACATGTAGAAAAAATAATTGTGCAAAAAGTATATAAATTCCATTTTAAAGCTGTTGAAAATCAAACACGAATGCAGTTACGTATTATTGATTTTAAACCGATTTTAGAATGTTTGGACAACACTTTAGAGGTAGAAGGTGTTTATAAATCATTTTATGATTATGCTCCAGTATCGATTAATGATATTAAAGAGAAAATTAGAAGTGTTATAATGTCTATTGAAAATGATGTTATTAAAACGATTGTAAAAGATTTATATAAAGCTAATGAAGGGAAATTTTTAATATATCCAGCGGCAATTCGTTTTCATCACAATTATATTGGTGGCTTAGCTTATCATACTTCATCAATGATTGATTTGGCTGATCAATTTTTAAAAATTTATCCTGGAATTAGTAAGGACTTATTATATGCAGGGATTATCTTACATGATTTATCAAAAGTAGATGAATTTACTGAAGCTGAGGCGACAGAATACTCTTTAGAAGGACAACTGTTAGGTCATTTAGTGATGGGAGCAATTAATATTGACCGTATTGCTTGTAAGCATGGTTTACAGAATAAAGAAGAGGTTTTATTGCTAAAACATTTAGTTATTTCACATCATGGTCAACCAATATATGGAGCATGTAAAAAACCATATACAGCTGAAGCAGTTATTTTATGGTATTTAGATTCGATTGATTCTAAGATGCGTGTTTTATCAGAAACATTAGACCGTACTGAAATCGGGAATTTTACTGAGGGAATTGGAGTATTAGATCGAAGTAAATTTTATAAACATGGATTATCCTAGATTTATTC
The DNA here is from genome assembly GCA_944325695.1 of uncultured Anaeroplasmataceae bacterium. Taxonomy (GTDB): domain Bacteria; phylum Bacillota_I; class Bacilli_A; order Acholeplasmatales; family Anaeroplasmataceae; genus UBA3384. The sequence goes on along the minus strand of CALVBA010000002.1, from coordinate 28,209 downwards.
TAGGATTTTCTATTGTTAAATATAAAAAAGCATGATTTTTAGTCATGCTTTTTTTAATTAAAATTTAAATGTTGTCCACCAAGTTTGATAGAATTCAAAAGTACTATCTTTTAATTCATTAGCTTCATCATTATATCCTAAATCTTCTAAAACTTTAGGTAAATATGTTGCATAGTTTTCCACATTGTTTTCAGTATATTGTTTTAATAAACTAGCTCTATTTTGTTGCTTTTCACCAGTAAATTGTGGTTGAGAATAACGATATGCAAGCATATATGTACTAAATGTAGTTGATGAATAAGTATCAAAGTAAGTCGTTAAGAATGTAGAACATGCTGATTCCACTGCACCACTTAATGAATATACACCGTCAGAAGATGATGTTTGATAATAATAAATAATTGCTTGTGAAATAGTGATATATGAAGCATTTAAAGCTTGGTTTGTAGTTAAACCAGTTAAGCCATAAACAGCTTTTTCGTCATCTGATAGAGATTCTAAGAATGATCTTTCAAATGAATATGAACTACCAATAACAGTATTGATTGCAGTATCACCGTCTGTTCCTACTTTTAGTGGAACAAGGTTATATTCAGAATCAAAGTAATATAAAATATTATCAGGATTTCCAGTATAATCTTCTGCGTATTCTTCGTAATCAATATCATCAGTAACGCGATTAATTAAAGATTCTTGTTCAGCAACATCAGTAGCCATTAAGAAGTGATATCCAAATGTTGATTTAACAGCGTCTACATTATTTTCGTCTTTCATTAAGAAAGCATCTTCAAAGTTATCAGCATCAAAATCAAATCCTGGTTGTGAAGTAATTTGTTTATACAAACGTTTTACAGCATTAGTGAATGAAGAAACATAATTAGAACCGTTAGAACTTGAGATTTCACCAAGTGATTCTGTTTTAATAGAGATTCTGAAGTTAATATTTGTATTATCATCAGCTCCACTTTTGATATCTCCCCAATTTTTAGAAGCGTTGCTAATTAATGCTCCATTTTTATTATAGTTTTTAACAATATCATTTAATACTGTATCAAGTTTTGTATATTTTGATGCTTTAATTTCATCATAAACGTAATTCATAATACTTTGAATACGGTTATTAAATTTATTTAATGTTTCAGTTTGATTAGCATCTTTTAAAGCTTTAATATAATCGTTAGGATCATCAGGTTGACCATCGTTATCATAATCGATACTTAATAAGATATGTGAAATCGTTGCACTATAATAATCTTTATGATTTTTATTTGCAAGCATTGTTAATGTTTTAAAATCATTTTGTGTTGTTAAAAAATCTTTTTCCACTAAGAAGTTAACAATTTCTTCATTTTCAACATCATCGTAATCATCGATATCATTATGTCCTTTATCAATTAGTGATTTTGGTAATAAATAACTTTCTAATAAATATTGTTTTCTTAATTCTACTTCATAGTGATTTTTTAAGATTGCATCATTTGAGAAATCTCCATCGACATGATATTCTAAAAGTTTATAGTTATCTAAACCGATTGATTTTGGATATCCTTGCGAAGATAATTCATCTTTCTTGAAAGCTTTGATATTATCTTCAAGTTCAGTTACATATGACTCCATACGAGCATCTGTAATATATGAATCAAGACTTGAATCATTTAATAAAACTTTATTAATTAATAAATCCTGTGCAGTAGTGATACCATAGATTTCTTCTAATGAGTTATATACTTGTTCTAATGAATATTTAGTATTATTAATTGTCATGAAAACACTAGTATCTTCTAAAGTTTTAGGTATTTGATAATCATCATTATAAACACTATATTGGATTGATAATGCACGTTCATTAATAGCGATGAAAGAACTGTTTGCGTCAATTGATAATTTTGTAGCTTGTGATAAAGCTGCTGATTTAACTGTTTCACTAACTTTTCCTTCATAAATTAATGGTACGATATAATCATATACTTGTTTGGCTTCAGTTTGCGTTAAAATCGATTCTTCAGTAACCTCACCACGAAGAGAGTTTAAGAATTCATCCCAAGTTGGTAATTCAGTTGCATCTTGTTTTGATTCTAACATGATAATATAGTATTTTCCATCATAATTACGAGGTTCAATTGTATAATTCAATTTATTTTCTTCTGATTTTTTTAGGTTTTCAGCGAATGCTTCAACTAAAGTTGCAACATTAGTGTTAATAGATTCTAATTCAGTTTTAGTATATTCAACTTTATTGTAATCATCAAGATTAGCTGAATATTGATAATAGTTTTCGTAGATTGTTTTAACTTCAGCAGCACTTTCAATTTTATTTTTATTTAAAGCTTGATTAATTGCATCATTAGCTTCATCTAAAGTATCAAACGACATAATATATGTGTTATAGATGTCATTTGTTTTAATTTCATCTTCAGATGTAATCAATTTTCTTAGTTCCTCTTCATCGTTATAGAAAGTTGTTTTTTTACTTTCGTAATATGATTTCAAATCAGAATAATCACTTGTTTCAGTACTTTCATAGTCTATTTTAGTAAATACAGTTGAAATTAAAACAGAAGTATCTTTGAAGTATGCGTTATTCTCATCATCTTCATCATAATTGTTGATAAAATCTTCGTTGTTATATTCTTTTACTAAATCTAAAGCATAATTGAATTTAGCACGATCAAGAGCGTAAATATTCATAATCTTACGGATGTATGAAGAAGCCGCAGCATTCTTCATATCTTCCGTTGTTAAGTTTAATATATCTTGAGCTTCCTTGATAGTAATAGTAATTCCATAATTTGCTTGTAGGTTATCGATATATTTTACTTCGTATGTAACCTTAGTAGTTATATCGTAATCATTAATAGTATCAAGATCATTTGTCCCGTATATTGCACTTAAAATACTCTTTTTGATTGCTTCAATATCACTGTCATTTTTATATGAGATAACTTCAGAATAGTATTTCTTTTTAGTAATTGTTTCGTTATCTAAAACTTGTTTAGCAATTTCTTCATTTACATAATTAAATGCATTGAAACGTAACTCTTGATATAACTCTTGTTTAGTAATTTCATTATTTCCGTTTCCGGCTTTAACATATACTTGATTTCCATCTTGAACTTGTAAAGTTTTAGTTGGATCTTCTTGTTTCTTACATCCCCCTACAGCAAGAATAACTCCCATAGTGGCTAAAGAAGCAAATAGACGTTTTGTAATAGTTTTATTCATAATTATTACTTGTCTCCTTTATTATTTGATAACATATTCCACCAGTTGTTGTAGATGTAATTAGTTTCTTGGTTAAAATTATCTAATACTTTACGTGTATTAGTTAGATATGTTTCATATTGTTCTTGATCTTCTTGTTTAACGAATGTTAAAGCATAAGTAGTATCAGTTCCACCTAATAAGAAGTCATATAAATTTACAACGTTATTGCTGTCTGAGTATCTTTCAAGGATTGGTGTGAAATAAGCTTCCATAGCAGTTAAAACACTTTCTGGTAGTCCCACAACATTTCCTAATTCTAGTGTTTGGTATAAATAAATTTGGGCTTGATTTACTGTAATATAGTCATCATTTGAATAAGCATTTAAGTAAGTAACATATTTGTTACCTTCTTTATCTTTATATAAAATTGGTACACGTGAATAAGCATTTTGTTTTTCCCCATTTATTGTAATAGCTGAATCTTCATCATCTTCTTGATCAAATTTAGAAGAAGAAGTATCAGTACCACCAGTAAATAATAAGAAACTGAATTCTTTTGCATTTACTTCTTTAGAAGAAATAATGTTTTTAACATCAATTTCTAAAATAGTTTCATCAAGGTATTCTGTTGGGAATGTTCCATATAAACGATATTGATCATCAATAGAATTATAAACTTTTTCAACTTGATTTAAAATTTCTTCTTTTTGATCAGAGTCATTATTAACTTCTAAATCGCGTAATTCGATATATAAACCATAGCTCTTATATTCGCTCCATTTATTTTCAGGGGCAAAAGCATAATCATTTACTGTTCGACGAGCTGTTGAATTATATTCATTGACAATATTTGTTAAAGCTGTAGCATGACTACCAGCCGTTACTTTTAATTCATTTTGAATTTCTTGTAGTAATTTTTTCATTAAATCTTCTAGTTTTTGTTGTTGGTCTTGTGATAGATTTGAATAATCATCAGCTTTGGCGTTATCATCACCATCATAGAATACTACAACTTGTTTCATGCTTGAAGAATAAAATTCGTCAAATAATTTTTCAGAATAATTTGTAAATTCATTAATTAATTTAACGTTCATATCACTTCGATAATTTGATAAAGCTTCTTCAGTTACAAAGGCACGATCTACAATCTCATTAACATCAGTAGAGCGGAAGTATAATAACATGAAGTTAGTTTTACCCATTGAAGCAGGGAAACCGTATGAAGATAAAGAGTTGTTAGCGAAGTTACCTAAAATTGATTGTAAGTTATCTTTATAGACATCGACATTCTTTTTAGCAGCTTCGTAATATGGTGTGTCTTTAATTGCTTTTTCAGCTAAAAGTTCAACTGCAACTTGTGAACCATGACGGTTTTCTAAGTATTCATAATATTCATCAATTGTTACTACGACACTAGTTTGTTCATATTCTAATTTGAAAACATCAGTTTTGCTAGATTTTTTAGTTGAATGATAATTTTCATCTTGTAATTTATGTTGAGCATTTAAAACAGTATCATAAATTGAGACTTTAACATTTTCAATTGCTTCATCCATTTTTGTTTCAATAAAAGACGACGTTAATTTATCATCAATCATATCTTCAATTACTTGATTATAAACAGATTCATTATATTTATAATCTTCATTATCAGAATTTGGTTTATTTAAAGTACCATCATCATTTTTAGAATATAATTCTTCATCTTCTTCATATCCTAATTTAAAATACATGAAATAAGAAGAACCATATGAAGTAGCTTTAGTAGAAAATTGTTGATAAGAATAATCAAAGTTATTTTCTTTTGATGTATTTTTTGGTGCTTCAGTTTTTAACGTATTGTAAACATATGATGTAAGTGTTGTTGAATATGCATCAATATCATCACGTGATTTTGTTAATTCATCACTGTATTGTTCAGAAGATAATAAAGCATTTACCATTTGATCATAATCAAGGTTGTTATTATCTAAGATTTTTCCAACAATATCTAAAGTATTATCACTAGATGTGATATTACGATTTTCATATACAATTGGAGTACGGTAGTTTTTGTAGACATAGTTATACATTTCGATGTAAATAGCTAATGTTTTAGCTTTTGCATCTTTTGATAATTCTTGAACTTTCTCAGTTGATGTTTCATTTGCATCAGTTGCTCCTAAAGAAACTGCAATAGTATTTTTATCATTTAAATCAATCGTAGTTTTTTCATACCAATCTTCAATGTATGTTAAATTTGGATTTTGATTAGCTTCTTCTTTAGAATTAGTTGCATTAGCTAAATACCATAATTGATCATTATATGATTTTAATCCAAATGCTTTGAACGTAGCATCAGCTTCTTCTTGATTATAAAAACGAATTAGAAGTCCTTGAACATCTTTTTGATTGATAAAGTTTTCTTCATAGAATGATTCAATTGAACTATTTGTAAAATAGGCATCATATTTATCAGTTGAATAAAGCTCATCTTTATCAGCTTTTGTTTTAGCTTCGTCAATATCAGATAATAATTCATTATAGGCTAAAGCCTTTTTAGCTACTTCAACAAAATAGATATCATATAATTTTTTAAAATCATTAGTTTTAATTTCATCTTCAGTTATTTTGATGTTATAGTTGTTTTGTGTATTAACAATAAATTGTTGAATACTTTGATTTTTTGATTTGTCAGTTAACCCCTTGATTTCGTCTTCTTCAGAAGTACCATAAATAGCATTTAAAATCGTTTTATCTAAATCGTTTTGAACTTTTTCTTTGCTAGTATAGTATCCATGTGTGGCATCACTTTCGTTGTTATAGATTTTTTTAACTAAACTGATTTCATCGCTTAAAACAGCTTCATCAATTTTTCTAGTTAAATAGTCATAACCGCTATAACGAAGTTCTTTATATAACTCAACGTTAGTAACTTGATATTTTCCATCTTTTGTTTTGGCATAAACACTTTCATGTAGAGCCGATATCTGATTTTTATCGACACTACAACCTGTTACACTTAGTACACTAAAGCATAACAAAGTTGCTGCTACAGCCTTATGCAAAAGACCTTTTTTAACAGTATTTCTTGTCATTAGCAAATCTCCTTATTTTCTCATAATTTATTATAACCATATCACTATTTATGATACCATTTTTAGGGAACAAATGCAATATAATATTTGAAAAGGCTTTTCTAATATTATAAAGAAAAAAAGACTTTATTTGGGCGAAAGTTAAGACAAAATTTTGATTTTTACATATTTTATTAATGGTGAAAGGAGTTGATATGAGATGGCATGTAATAACGTTTGTACAAATAATGCAACAAATTGTGATAACAATCAAGGGTATGGATATGCTTTAATTCTTGTGTTGTTTATTTTATTAATTATTATTGGAGCTGCGTGGGCAGCTTAAATAAAAATAAGAATTCTGACTAGATAGATCTATTTAGTCAGTTTTTTTGTTATAAGCTAGTAAAAGATATTTTGATATGTTAAAATGTAAGAAGGTGATTTAAATGAAAGTATGCGTTTTAGCAAGTGGATCAAAAGGAAATGCTTGTTTTATTAAGACAGCTTCGCATAACATTTTAATTGATCTTGGAATTTCGTGTCGACAACTTGATTCCAGGTTAAAACAAATTGGCGAAAAAACAGAAGAAATTGATATTTTATTAATTACACATGAACACACTGATCATATTTCAGGATTAGGAACATTTTTATCTAAAGTTAAACCTAGTATTTACACGACTTCTAAAACAATGGATAAAATTTATCGAAAGTTTCCAGATTTAAAGGATTATGAACTTTTTTATCCAGTTAAAAAGGATGATATTGTTACGTTTAATGACTTGGAAATTAAGTGTATTGAGACATTTCACGATGCAAGTGAACCATTGGGGTTTGTAATTAAAGAAAAAGAAAAAAAGCTAGTCTATATAACAGATACTGGATATATTCATTCAAAAGATTACAGTAGCATTTCTAATGCTGATTGTTATATTTTAGAATCTAATCATGATCCTGAAGTGTTAATGATGTCTAATAGACCATATGATTTAAAAAGACGTATTTTAAGCGATAAAGGTCATTTATCTAATGTTGATTCAGCTATTTGTTTAGCTTATGTTTTAGGAAGAAAAACTAAAACAATTGTTCATGCTCATATAAGCGAAGAGTGTAATTGTTTAGAATTGGTTTCTAAAACTTATCAAGAAGTATTGGAGTCATTTTCTTTTAAAATGTATGATTTTGAATTTATTTTTGCTAAGCAAAATGAAATAACAAAAGTAATTGAGGTATAAGATGCAAATTAATATTATAAGTGTAGGAAAAATAAAAGAAAAATATTTACAAGAAGGCATTAAAGAATATGCTAAGAGATTATCAAAGTTTGTGGAATTGCATTTTATTGAATTAAAAGATGAACCGATTAAAGATGATGCTGGTCCATCGGAAATTTTTAAAATTAAAGAAGTAGAAGAAAAACGGATTTTAAAAGCTATTCCTGAGCGAAGTTATGTGATTGCTTTAGATTTAAAAGGTAAGTTAGTAACAAGTGAAGAATTAGCTGAAAAATTTTTAGAAATACAAAATTATTTTTCATCAAAAATAACTTTTATTATTGGTGGTTCGTTAGGCTTATCGGATAAAGTTATTTCGATTGCTAATTATCGTTTATGTTTATCTAAAATGACTTTTCCACATCAATTGGCTAAGTTTATTTTATTAGAACAGATTTATCGTTCATTTAAGATTAATAATAATGAAACGTATCACAAATAGAGAAGGTGATAAAAATGAATGACAAAATATACCGATTTAAAGCCATTTTACATAAAGTGGATAAAATTGATGGTGCTTATGTGATTTTTCCATTTGATTTAAAAAAAGAGTTTAATGTTGGTCGTTTAAAAGTTGATGCTACTTTTAATGGCGTATATTACCGTGGCAGTATTGTAAATATGGGTGTTAAAGATAAATATGGAAATATTTGTTATATTATAGGCGTGAATAAGAATATTAGAAAACAAATTGGGAAAACTTTTGGTGATGAAATAGATGTCACAATAAAATCGCAAAAAATTTCAGAAGTATGATATAATATAAAAAACGAAAATGAGGTGTTAACGATGCGCATTAAACTTAAAAAAGTATGTGAAGCGATGAATTTTGAAGTTGTTGCAGGTGAATCAGGATTAGATCGCTTTGTTACTGAAGATATGTTAAATCGTCCAGGAATGGAGTTTGCTGGATTCTATGATTATCACGAACCACGTCGAATTCAATTAATTGGATCGAAAGAAGCTACTTTCTTATCAACACGCAATGAAGAAGAAATCAAAGAACGTGTTACATATTTATTTGATCAAGATCCACCCGCTTTTGTCTTTTCTAAAAATGTAGTTGTTCCAGAAATTTTTATTACTTTGGGAAACAAGCGTAATATTCCAGTTTTTAAAAGTGATTTACGAACAACACCACTTAGCTCTAAGTTATATGGATATTTACAAGAACGTTTAGCTGAACGAATCAGTGTTCACGGAGTTTTACTGGATATTGGTGGAACAGGAACGTTAATTACTGGTAAAAGTGGGATTGGGAAAAGTGAAACAGCTTTAGAATTAATAAAACGAGGGCATCAATTAGTTAGTGATGACCGTGTCGATATTTTTCAAAAAGATGTAGGTTTTTTAGTCGGACAAGCTCCTAAAATTTTAAGTCGTTTTATGGAAATCCGTGGAATTGGGATTGTCGATGTTGTACAAATGTTTGGAGCTGGTGCTTTTAGAGAGAATAAAAGAATTAGATTAGTTGTTGAGTTAGAAAAATGGGATTCAAATAAATACTACGATCGTTTAGGACTTGAAACCCAAAAAGTAAAATTTTTCGATACCGAAATTACGAAAATTATCATTCCCGTTCTTCCAGGACGAAATGTATCATTACTTGTAGAAAGTGCAGCTTTAAATGAAAAGCTTAAGAATTTAGGATATTTTGGAGCTATGGAATTTACAAAAGCTGTAAACGAATTAGCGAAAGGTAATGGAGTAGAGGAAGATGAATAATTTATTTATAATTGATCCAACTTTTATTGAAATAGGCGGTATTTCTATTCAATGGTATGCAATTTTTATTTTAATTGGCATTCTAGTTGCATATATTACTGGAGTAAGAGAAGCAAAAAAATTAGGAATTAAAAAAAGTACTGTTTTAGACGGTGTTTTATATTGTGTTCCTTTATCAATTATTGGTGCTAGATTGTATTATGTTTTTTTCTACAAGCTAGAAAATCCCAATTCTTTTAGCTCGCTTTATGAAATAATTAATATTCGTAGTGGTGGATTAGCCATTCATGGTGGAATCATCACAGCTATTATCTTTATGTATTTTTTCTGTAAAAAACGGAATATTTCTATTTTTAAAGTTGTTGATTTTGTTGCACCAGGATTTTTAATTGGTCAAATTTTTGGTAGAATTGGTAATTTTATTAACCGAGAAGCTTATGGTTCAGCAGTATCAAGGGAGTTTTTAGAAAATGTGCTACATTTTCCTAACTGGATGATTGAACAAATGTATATTGGCGGGGAATATCATCATCCCACATTCTTTTATGAGATGTTATGGAATATTATCGGTTTAACTTTTATTTTAATCATTCGTCGTAAAAAATTTGTTAAATCTGGAGATTTGGTCGGTTTTTATTTAATTTGGTATGGAATCGGTCGCGCTTTCTTAGTTGAACCTTTTAGAACTGATTCATTGATGTTAGGTAATATTAAAGTAAATATTTTAAATTCATTAATTTTTGCATTAATTGGAATTGGCTATTTAATATTTAAACGTATCAAATTAAAAGCCCAACCATATTATTACGAAATTATTGAAAATGTTGAAAAAGAAAAAATTAAAACTGTTATTTTTGATTTAGATGGAACTTTGGTTAATACATTTGAAGTTATTAAAAAAAGTTTTCGTCATATTTTTGAAAAACACTTTAAAGATGTTGAGTTAACAGAAGAATTATTATATTCATTTGTTGGACCATCATTAAAACAGACATTTAGAAAATATGCTAAAAGTGAAAGTGAAGTAGAACAATTAGTTTTAGAATATCACAGTTATAAAAAGAAAATCTTTGATGAATTTGTAATGACATATCCAACGGTAAAACGTACAATTAAGATTCTAAAAAGGAATCATTATAATATCGCTATTGTAACCAATAATGTTTTAAATCAAGTTAAAATGGCTTTGAAGTTTGCTGGATTAGATGAATATTTTGATGTTATTATAACAAGCGAAAATGCTAAACCAAAACCAGATGGCGATGGAATTATAAAAGCTGTTAACTATTTTAATGATGCGAAAGCATGTTATGTTGGTGACACAAAATTAGATGTTAGAGCTTCAAAAGAAGCAAAGGTAATCTCAATTGCTATTAATCATAAATTTAATCAAGATGAAATTTTAAGTGCTAATCCCGATTATGTTATTAATCAGATGGATGAAATTTTAGATATTTTAAATGTATAGTTTAAATTAGTATGTCATATCCTTAAAAAGGAAGTGATATAAACCGTGCTAATTAATATTTATACGTATGGCTTAAAATATAAAAAAGCCTATTTACTAGACATCGATTTAGATGCTAGGATTCTCGTTAATCCGTATTATGATTTGAATCTAAGAAGTTTAAATGGAAAAGATAGTGATGTAGCTAACTATATTTTGAATGACAGTAAAACAAGTCGCTATTTGTTCCACCTTAAAAGTTTCTTAGATTTTTATCTTTTTAACATAAATAAAGAAATTATTAATGTTGGAATTCATTGCACTGGAGGATATCATCGCAGTGTTTTTGTAGCCGAATACTTAAAAAAAACTTATATTAATTTAAATATTGTCGTCCATCATTTGGAGTTAGGTGATCGTTATGCTTAATGTGTGTTTAATAGGTGGTGGACATGGGATGTCATCGACAATTAAGGCGTTAAAAAAACTTAATGTCTCAATTAAAGCAATCGTTGGTGTTTCTGATGATGGTGGCTCAAGCGGAATTTTACGTGAGAAATTTAATATCTTACCACCTGGAGATATACGAATGGTCTTAAGCGCATTATCAACGATTGATAAAAATATTTTAGATGTATTTAACTATCGATTTCCTTTAATGAATAATCATCCATTAGGTAATTTTTTAATTGCTTCAGTTATTAATGATTGTGATGATTTAACGAAAGCATTTAATTATTTAATGCAAGTTTTTAAATGTCAAGGTGAGATAATACCATTGTCATATTATCCATTGGTATTACGATATTTTTATCATGATTCACAAATTGGTTTTGGTGAATCTAAGGCAATGGCTCACATGCATAATGGAATAAATTATATTAAAGTCAGTGATAAAAAGATTAATCCACGTACTTTAACGGCGATTTTAGAAGCTGATTTTGTTATTTATTGTCCTGGAAGTTTTTACTCATCATTAATATGTAATTTAACAAATATTGAAGTTATTAATGCACTTAAAAATACAAAAGCTAAAAAAATTTATTTAGCTAATATTTTTAGTGAACCACATGAAACATATAATCTTAATTTAAATGATCACATTAATCTGCTTAAAAAATATGTTGGTGCAGATAATTTAGATCTAATTATAGCTAATAATGCGATAATAAGTGCGGATTTAATAACAAAATACCACAAAATGGGTAAAAAATTATTAGGTGATTTTTTAGATGAAGAAAACAAAAAAATCACTGTATTTAGCGATTTATTATTTATTAATAATAAAAGTGTATATCATTCAATAAGTAAAAGAAGATTGATATTAAAAAAAATATTATTTGAAAAGTGGTGAAAAGATGTCTTATGCAGCTGACGTTAAACATGAAATATGTGCTTTAGAAATTGATCAAGAATATAGTATTTATGAGTTGAAAGCGATGATGCATATTTCTAGTAGTATACATTTATCAAGCAATGGAAATTACATTTCTTTCCAAAGTGCTACTGCGTACATTGCACGTCGTTTTTTAAAGTTAGTCAAAAAATATTACAATTCTGATGTGGAATTAATTCAAAAACATGATCATAAATTAAATCGAAAATTTTTATATAGTGTAAATGTTTTATCAAATGTTTCACAAATTATGTATGATATGCAAACGTTTAGTGATCGTGAAAAGGAAAAACAGGATATTTTAAATAACCCCCAAAAAGCAGCTAATTATATTAGAGGAGCTTTTTTGTGTTGTGGTTCAGTGAATAATCCACAAACAGGTTCATATCATTTAGAATTCGGAGTAAATAATGATAACGAAAGTGTTTTTTTAATTCGAATGATAAACAAGTTTGATTTAAACGCAAAAATAACTAAAAGACGTAATCATTCAATGGTTTATTTAAAAGATGCCGAAAATATTGTTGATTTATTACGAATTATTGGAGCGCAACAAGAAGCTTTTAAGTTTGAAGATGTACGTATAAAACGTGATTTTAATAATTCAATTAATCGTGTTATTAACTGTGAAATAGCCAATCAAACTAAAACCGCTGAAGCGGCAAAAGAACAGTTAAAATACATTCAATATATTGAATATAATTATCCTTTAGAAAAACTTGATGGTAAAATTTTATTAATTATGAAAGTTCGTAAAGAAAATCCTGAAGCTTCATTAAATGAATTAATTGCGATTTTAAAAGATCGTTACCAAGAAGATATTTCTAAATCGGGATTAAATCATCGGTTTAGAAAAATAAAAGAAATTGCATTAGAATTACAAAATATAAAAAATAGGAGCTTATAATGTTAGTTGGAATTGGTATTGATTTAGTAGAACATGCAAGTTTATTAGAAAAGGATATGGAAAAACTCTCGTTACGTCTTTTAAGTAATCGAGAGTTAGATGTTTATCATAAGCTTTGTAGTAGTCGAAAAATCGAATATTTGGCTAGTCGTTTTGCATGTAAAGAAGCTATTTTTAAAGCTTTTAAAAATGGTGATAAAACGGCCAATTATAAAGATTTTTCAATATTAAATCATGAGGATGGTAGTCCTTATGTTAAATGTTCAACAAAGGCATCTTATGAGTATTTAATAACATTATCACACACTAAAAATTACAGTGTCGCTTATGTCATGATTTATAAATCGTGACGATCCATTTTTAGTCCTAAAAGCATAATGTTTAATAATCCTGCTAATCCGATAACTGAATAAATTATTGAATTGGCCATAGTATGGTTTTGAGTTATATATGTTACAAGGTTAAAATCAAAGATACCGATTAGTCCCCAGTTGATTGCTCCTATAATTGTTATAAGCAAACATATTTTTTGAAAAATGTTCATAAGACACCTCCTTTTAAAAATATTATGCGTTTTTTTTACTATTTCATACATAAAAAAAGCGATAATACATATCTTTTATTGCGAGGTGATTTAATGAAGATTTTAAAATTTTTCAATCTTTTATTACTAATCTTATTTTTAACTGGATGTAATAAAAATAAAGCAGTTACAATAGATGATATTGTATCTTATCAAGATAGCATTAATACATATGAGGTTGATGGAAAGATGAAGTTAAATCGTGGAAGTAATGTTATTACTTTTGATTTTGAAGTAAGTTATCTTTCACCAGATATGTATAAAGTTAAACTAACAAATGATAAATCAAATAACAGCCAAATTTTATTAAAAAACGAAAATGGTGTATTTATTTTAACACCAACACTAAATAAAAAATTGAATTTTAAAAGTGATTGGCCTAATAATTCTAGTCATTCTTATTTATATCAGTCACTAATTAACGATGTAAAAAATGATGGTGATGCTGAATTAGTGGATGATACAGACAAAATAATTATCAAAACAAAATGCCAAATCGCTAATGGTCAAACATCGATTAATGAAGATATTATTTTTTCAAAAGTATCAAAAATGCCTAAAGAAGTTACTGTTTATAATTCTGATCATTCTGTTAAATCGGTAACTTCATTCAATGATTTTAAAGTGAATAAGAAAATCGAAAAGACAAGTTTTGATGAAGACAAAATAATGACTGAAAGTATATCAAGTAATGGCGATGGAGAGCTTTTAAAACGCGATTTTAAACCACTTGAATTAGAAGGATATGTAGCTTCATTTGATGAAGAAACAGAAGATAAGCGCACAATGCGTTATAAAAAAGACGATAAAATGATAACAATTATTGAAACAAAACTTGAAGTTTTAGAAGTATCATGCGTCACTAAATATTTTGATGATGCATATTTAAATGATTATACATTTACCTTATTAAGTGCCAATTCGTTAACTTTTTACGATATGGATATGGAGTTTGTTATTTATTTTAATGATGCAGCTAAAGAAGATGTATTTGAAATATCTAATATATTACTAGATTAAAGAGGAAGAATCCTCTTTTTTATATTGCAGGACCATTTTTAACTTCACCATCTTTCGAATATGTACTACCATGAGCGGTACATTCGAACTGATTTGTGTTAGTATTATATTTCAAAAGAGCGTTTTGATGTCGACATCGTGCACGATTATTATTTTCGCTTAATAATTCTATTTTAGGGCTATTAAATGTCCCTTTTAATAATTGTCCAATATTACGCCGTACTAACTTAAATGAAATTTTAAAGCGATTTATTGCAAAGGGATTAATGAATTTCTCATCATTTATTAATTCTAATGTCACTTTAGCACAAATAATACTATTAGTTAATCCCCATTTGTTAAATGCGGTAATTGTAATGACATTGCCATCATCGATAACTAACGGCATTTTGTCTAAACTCATGACATCTTGATTACTTAAATTAAGAAGTGATTTTTCTTTTTTAAACATTGTTTCATAGTGTTTATGAAGAGTTTTAAACTTATTGATATCATCTACATATCCAGTATCATGATCTAATCCACATAAAACTACATTCCCTTTAAAATTTCTAATAGATAGACCTTCTTTTTTATCTTCTAGAAATAAATTGGTTATATTTCCTTTAAAAAGACTGGTATATGCTGTACTTGCGTAAGTCTTTGTATAGACCATTTTACTATTTTTAGGAGGCATATTTGTACATACGATCAGTTTATCGTATGTAAGATGATACATGTTATTTATAACAACCTCATCACCAATTTTAGTAGCACATGCATTTTCATAAATTTTAAATTTAAAAGGTAGATTTGATAAAAATTTAAAAATATCAATAGTATAATCATCTTTAATTTTTAAATGATTACTAATATTAAGATTTAAAGGAAAATTTTCATCTTGATATACTTTTTTATCTAAACTCTCTAAGGCTTCTTTTTCGTTTTTGATAAATTCATTATCAGTTATGGAATATAAATAAGATTCTTCTTTTTTAAATTCACAGTCAATATTTAGCTCACTAATAATTCTTTTATATTCTTGTTGTGCCATAATTGTATAATCATAATAATTTTTAGCCATCTTATAACCATAATTATTAATTGTTTCATGGAAAATACCTTGATTTAGGCATATTTTACCATTTAATTTACTTGTAATTCCAGATAAAATTGAATTTTTTTCGACAACAGTAACATCTAGGTTTGCTTCTGATAGATAATATGCTGTCATTATTCCAGCTAAACCTCCTCCAATAATTAATATTTTGGCGTGAAAATCATTTGTGATAGTTTCATACTTAGGAAAAGAATTCTGATATAACGTTTCTATAATAACACCTCAAAAATTATTGTTTACAATTTATGTAAAAATTATACTTAATAATATATTCTTGATAAACTTGATAATGATAGTTAAATTTTGTATAATGAAATAAATGCAATTAAATGAAAAGGAGATTAAATATGGCTCGATATGTTGAAAAAGAAAAGAAAATAAATAAGATAGAAAAACGTGATAACAGTTCTTTAGAAAACCATCAAAATAATGCTAAAAAAGCCAGAAATATCAAAAAAATTAGATTAATTTCGATTATAATTAGTTTTATTGTTGTAATAGCTTTCGGTGTATTATCGTGGTTTTTATTCTTTAATGATGGAAGTATTTCAGGTCGTGATTTTGCCGATCGTTATTATATTTCATCTAACCGCTTAACAAATATTCAAAATGGCGAAGCTCAATTTAGTGAAAATACAGTATATATTATTGTTTACAGCTCAGATGATTATGATAATTCATTAAAACAAGATAAAGTTAAGTTATATGAAGCGATTACCAATTTATATAAGGCTTGTGCTAATAGCGCTGAATATGATTGCTATGTAATCGATATTAGTGAAGATTCACTTACAAAAGAAGAATTTGTTACTGTTTCAGGTAAAGAATATGATGGAAAGACCCCAACATTATTTACATATGAAGATAATTTATTAGAAACAATTAAAGATGCCACAACATCACGAATAAATGATTTAGCTAACCGTTTAAAATAAGAGGTGTTAAAAATGGAAAAAAATGAAAAAAATTTAAAAATGATTTCTGGGATTGCAAAAAATTTAGGAATAACTGAAAAACAAGTTATTGCTGTTTTAGAAATGCTTGAAGAAGGAAATACTGTACCTTTTATTGCTCGTTATCGTAAAGAACAAACTAATGGTTTAGATGAGGAACAAATTAGAGTAATTGAAAAAGAATTCGAATATAAAAAATCTCTTTTAAAACGTAAAGAAGATATTATTCGTCTAATTGACGAAAAAGGCATGCTTACCAAAGAACTTGAAGAAGAAATTTTATCTTGCGATAAACTAGTAGAAGTTGAAGATTTATATCGACCATTTAAAGAAAAGAAAAAAACGAAAGCTACAGAAGCAATCAAATTAGGATTGGAACCATTAGCTAAAATAATGATGAGTTTTCCACAACATGGGAATCGTTTAGATATTGCAGCAAAATACATTACAGATACTGTTAAAACGGCTGAAGAGGCCTTAATGCATGCTCGTTATATTATTAGTGAATGGATTAGTGACAATGCTTTTTATCGTAGTAATTTACGGGATAACATTTTAAAATATGGAATTATTGTAACTAAGAAAAAGAAAAATGCATCAGATGATAATGCTGTTTATGAAATGTATTATGACTATCAAGAACCAATTCGTTCAATTCGTCCACACCGTATTTTAGCGATTAATCGTGCCGAAAATGAAGGTGTTATTAGTGTAAGTGTTGAAGCTGATAAAGATAGACAAATTGAATATTTAACTAATAAAGTTATTAAAGAAAGTAATCGAAAAGCTATATTTAATGCTGATATTATCGAGGCGATTAAAGATGCGCATAAACGTTTAATCTATCCAGCATTAGAACGCGAAGTTAGAGCGGAATTAAAAGATAAGGGTGAAAATCAAGCGATTGAAATTTTTTCTTTAAATTTGAAAAATCTATTATTGCAAGCCCCTTTAAAAGGTCGAGTTATCTTAGGTGTTGATCCAGCCTTCAGAACGGGTTGTAAATTAGCGATAGTTAGTGAAACAGGGCAATTTTTAGAAAAAGGAGTTATTTATCCAAATGAACTTGCAAAAGGTAAAGAAGTAGATGTTAGACAATATCAAAAATCAAAAGATACCATTAAACATTTAGTAGATAAATATGATGTTAAATTAATTGCAATTGGTAACGGAACAGCAAGTAGAGAAACCGAAAGTTTTATCGTAGAAGTATTAAAAGAAATAGATAAAAAAGATTTATTTTACACTATTGTCAGTGAAGCTGGCGCATCAGTTTATAGTGCCAGTGAATTAGCTAAAGACGAATTTCCTGATTTAGAAGTTCAAGAACGCAGTGCTATTTCGATTGCTCGTCGTTTACAAGATCCACTTAGTGAGTTAGTTAAAATTGATCCAAAATCAATTGGTGTTGGACAGTATCAGCATGATGTTACACAAAGTAAATTAGAAGAATCTCTTGATTACGTTGTAAGTGAGGCGGTTAATAAAGTTGGAGTTAATGTTAATACTGCTTCAGTATCTTTATTAAGTTATGTTGCTGGATTAAATAAAACATCAAGTAAAAACATTATTAAATACCGTGATGAAGTAGGTAAATTTAAAACTCGTAGTGAACTTAAAAAGGTTTCACGTCTGGGAGAAAAAACCTTACAACAAGCATATGGTTTTTTACGAATTGTTGATGGTTTAGAACCATTAGATAAAACGTCAATTCATCCTGAAAGTTATGAAATAGCCTATAAAATTTTAAATCATTATAATATTAATCCTAATATGTTAGGTAAAAATGAAGTTTTAGAACAAGTTAAATTAATTGATAAGGATTTAATGAGTAAACTTTATCAAGTAGATAAGTACACTTTAAATGACATTTTAGATGCCTTTATCGCCCCAATGCGTGATCCCCGCGATAATTATGATGCACCGATTTTAAGAAGTGATGTTTTAAAATTAGAAGATTTAAAAGTTGGAATGGAACTTCAAGGTACTGTTAGAAATGTTGTTGATTTTGGAGCTTTTATCGATTGTGGAGTTAAGTATTCTGGATTAGTTCATATTTCAAAAATATCTAAAAAACACATTAAACATCCATCGGAAGTTTTAAATGTTGGTGATTTAGTTACTGTAAAAGTTTTAAGTGTTGACCTAGAAAAAAATAAATTATCCTTAACAATGTTAGATGAATAGATAATGCATATGATAAAAGGAGTTATTTTATAGCTCCTTTTTATTTATTTGATTACAATTACCAAATAATTGATAATAATTTTTACAAAATATCAATGATTAATAAAAATAAAAGAGTATTTTAAAATTTATAATATAAATTGAAAAATTATACGCTAGTGTTGGTCTACACTTTGAATTTATTAATATTAATGCAAAAATTAAAAATATAGGAGGTATTATTATGTTAATGAAAGAAAAAATAAAAGAACAAAGACTGAAAAAAGGATTAACACAAAAACAATTAGCTGAATTTTTAAATATACCATTAAGTACGCTAAAAAATTATGAACAAGGATTAAGAGCCCCCGATTATAAAACATTAAAAAAATTTAAAGAATTTTTTGAGTGTTCATATGATGATTTAATTGAATAAAAATCTTGATATAATCGATCTTTTGAATTATTAAATGATACATTAGAAATATTTATAAGAAAAAAACACACTTTTTAAAGTGTGTTTATTTATATTAATAGATATAATCTATTTAATTTTTAATGGTGACCTGTACGGGGTTCGAACCCGTAAATGCATGCGTGAAAGGCATGTGTGTTAACCGTTTCACCAACAGGCCATGTTAATATTTAAGTGGCGGAGTAGGAGGGATTTGAACCCTCGCGCCAGTTTCCCGACCTATACCCTTAGCAGGGGCACCTCTTCAGCCTCTTGAGTACTACTCCAATTAGTGCGCTCCTATATAATACACTATTTATTGAAATAAGTCAAGTATTAATTTTAATTTTTTTAAAATTATTTTATAACTGGCAGGGACATCAGGATTCGAACCCGAACTAGCGGTTTTGGAGACCGTTGTGCTACCGTTGACACCATGTCCCTAGTTGATTGCTCGTATATTTTAACAAATAAAAAAAATAATGTCAATATAAAAAATATAATTTTATAAAAAACAAATCAAATTCTACATTAATTTATATTTGTTTTAAAAAAATAATAAAATTTCGATAAAATATGTCTATAAAAAAAAGAATTAATAAAAAAAACGTAATAAAGTGAAAATAAAAATAGAAAAAAATGGTATAAAAATATACAACAAATAAAAAAAATGTTATAATTATTATGTAATAATAAGATAAGGAGTGATTTCAAATGAACAGTGATATCATTATTTATATACCAACAATTTTTTTTGGAATAATTGTTCTTTGGGGGTTATTATGGGGCTTCATTAAAG
Source organism: uncultured Anaeroplasmataceae bacterium (assembly GCA_944325695.1). Taxonomy (GTDB): domain Bacteria; phylum Bacillota_I; class Bacilli_A; order Acholeplasmatales; family Anaeroplasmataceae; genus UBA3384. The sequence continues at coordinate 8,123 of CALVBA010000002.1, read as the reverse complement.
GGGCTAGAAAATCCTTTATTGATATTATTGCAATGATTTTTTCTTTTGCAGTATGTGCATTTTTTATTATAAGTGCTAGAAATTTATTAAGTAATCCAGATTTTATTTCATCAACTGCAAATGAATTAAAAAATATGGGGACAATTAATGCTAGCACTAATATTGTTACTTTAGAACAGTTATTTCAAGCGTTGATGTTGTCTAATAACGCATTAGATGACTATGCTGATTTAGCAATTTTAATAATTCCTTTTTTTGAAGTTATTTTAACGCTTGCTTTATTTATAACAAGTTATTTTGTAATTCGCTTAATCGTGTCATTTGTATTTAGAATCATTGGACATTTATTATTTGGTCCATGGCGTATAAAACGTCGTTTAGAAGAAGAGTACGATTACGAATCAGCAAATGATCCAGATGTAGATGAAAAAGATTTTCGATACCGTAAAAAGCATTTATTAGGAATGGTTATTGGATCAATTAAAGGTTTTATTAGTGCTTTTATATTATTTATCTTTATCGGTGGAACATATTCTAGTTTAGTAGGTCAAGCACCGCTAACTATTGAAGAATATGATGAAACAAAAAATGATGGAGATCAATCAAATGATATTTTAATCAATAATCAAAATGTTACAGATTATATTAATGCCATGCGAACTTACGAAGAAGTGGGAATTGGAAAAATACTAAAAAATATCAAATTTAATGGTACTCCAATTTCATATTATTTGTATGACTTAATGACTAAATCTGAGGTTGAATATAAGGGTGTAAAATATAAAATTCAACTTAGAGAAGAAATGCAAAATATATCTAATGTTTTGCTTGAGGCTAATGATAGTGGATTGTTAAAAAAAGTGTTAACAGATCCTAATCAGTTTTTAAATTTTGAAAATTACTCAGAAAAATTTTATGAAGACTTATATTTGTTATTAGATAATTCACAATTGGGGCGTTTAGCGTTTATTAACGCTACAAATATCTTATATAACCAAATTAATAGTGAAAATGCTCCTGAATTTCTTAAGACTTTTGCAAAATTCTTAACTCCAGAGCTTTTAATTGATGAACGTATTGACCCTGTTTGTGAGGTAAAACGCCTTATTGAAACTTTACGTGTATCATGCGAAAATGGATTAAATCCGATTATATTTGTTACAGCTAACTCTTCAGATGAAATAATTGAAAAACTTGCAAATTTAACAGAAGAAGCAGTAAATAATATTATTAATCAAGCCACAACTTCAGTCTATGTAACAGATATTTTAAGTAATTCTGTTGTGACATTGGCTAATGAAAATGAAAATTTCAAACAATACATTGATGTTGATGCGATAAACAAAATCGAATGGTATGAAATTAATCCAGATGGAACAATTAAGTTATTAGAAATGCGCAATACTTTAGATGCGATTGTAGCAGTTTATTCGACAATTGATTTTACAGCTGATGATATTCCTCTAGCGGTAATTAATGGTCTTTTATCTGATGAATTTTCTGATAAACGAATTGAAGCTGTAGCTAGTTCACAATTATTTTCTTCAACAATCAATAAAGTCTTAACTACAATTGAAATTGAAGGAGTTAAATTAAAATTACCTAAAAATATAAATTGGGCTTCAACAGTTGATGAAAATGGAAATTCAAATCATGATGGAGAATTGTATTTGATTATTCAAGGATTAAGAGAAATTAAAGGATCTGATGATTTAAAAAGTCTAAATGAATTAGATATTGATCGTATTATCAATTTAAATAAACAAGGCTTTGAAACAATTTTAAACTCAAATGTATTACATTATGCGGTATCAGATATTTTTACAGTTTTATCATCTAACGAAAGTCTTAAAGATTTCTTATCAATTCCAGCTTCTGTTTACGAAGTTGTTGAAAGCGATAATCTAATTTCAAAAAATGAAATTGTTAATATGATTATGTCACTACAAACACTGTTAGGAAAAACAAGTGAAAATAATATTTCAATTGATCAAATCCAAGGAGATTTAAATAATTTGTCCATAGAGCCTCTATATGATGAAATAAAACGTGGAATTATTTTTGATTCTAAAATTTTACATGCTTCTTTAACAAAAATTTTAGTTGATTTGAATAATAAAAATGGACAAATTATTGTTGTATCAGAAAATCTTTTAAATAAAGATGGTGAAGCCTTATTATTAAAAGAAGAAGAAATTGATTATTTATTTAGTGGTATTTCTCAATTAGAAATAAGTAATATTGGTCAACTGTCACAATTTGATGTTAATAAAATTTTAAATTTAAATAAAACACAGTATGAAATTATTTTCAGTTCGCAAATTATAACGGAAACATCATCAAAACTTATTCTTGATTTATCGGAAAAAGATTTAAAAGATATTTTAATTATTCCTGCCACTTATCTTGATGTTATTCCAAAAGATGAACTATTACGATGTGTCTATAGTATTCAAACTTTATTAAAGACAAATGAAAATGACGAAATAATTATTGATGAAATAAATCCAAATAATCTTTCTTTCGCAAATTTATATGATTCTGAGAAATGTGATATAATCCTAGATTCAAAAATAGTTTATGCTACATTAAATAATCAAATTATTATTCAGGGTGCAAATATTGTTACTATTCCACAATCTGCTTATGATAATAATAATGATTTAGGTATCGAAAAAGTAATTTATAAGGATGAATTAAAACTATTATTTGCGACTCTTCAACCATTAGGAATTGTTAAAATAGATGATTTTAATAATTTAGATGCAAATAAAGTTATTAATTTAAATGAACAAGCAATTAATACAATATTTAAATCTTTAATTGTTTCATCAACAGCTACTCAACTTATTCGTGATTTAAGAGAAACAGCGAATTTAAAAGATTTTATTGCTATTCCAAGTATTTATAATAATACTGAAACATTTGGTGATACTGAACTTACAAATTTTGTGGTAAGTATTCAAACATTACTACAACCTAGTGATGGTAGTGATATTGACATTAACACAATTAATATAGACAATATCTCATTATCACCATTACAAAATGAAGTGCAATTTAATAAAATAATGGCTTCAAATATTATCTATTTATCACTAAGTAACCAAGTTTTAAATTTTGAGACGAACAAAGTAATATACATCCCTGATGATGCCTATGAAATTTCAGAAATTTTGATCACTGAAAGAGTAATATCTAAAGATGAATTATTCGGTATGTTTAAGGCGGTAGAATATTTAGGTGTTGAAGATATTAATAGTTTTAATAACATAAGTGTTAACAGAATTATTAATTTGAATAAAGAAGTTATTAGTAATATATTAGTAGGCTCTAAAATTGTTCACTGTACAGCATCAAATATGGTCATGAATGTTGCGGGTGATAATACATTTGTTGTTGTTCCAAATAGTTGTGTGGAAAATAATTTAATTACTGTTAGTGAATTAACAACGTTTGTTGCAAGCATTCAAAATGTATTACGTGGCGATACTTCCGAAGAAATTAAAATTGAGGATTTAAATCCAAATAGTATTTCTTTAGTGCCATTTCAAGATAGAGCTCGATTTGATGAAATTATTGAATCTGCTATCTTGCATGCAACATTGAGCAAACAAATCATTTCATTTGCAAAAACTGATGTTATCGTTATTCCAGTTGAATCATATATACTAGGTAATAAGGAATTAATCACTACAAATGAGATATTTAATTTATTCACTGCTTTAGAAGCTTTAGAAGTTACAAATATGGCAAACTTTGAAAATGTTAATATTAATAAAATTATTAATCTAAACGAAACGCAAACATCGCAAATTTTCGATTCTAATATTATTCTTTATACAGCTTCTGATATGATTTTAAATTTAACTAATACTGATCAACCATTTGTTATTGTTCCAGTTAAATATATCAATAATAATTTAATTGAAAAAGATGAAATCATAAGATTTGTTGCAAGCATTCAAAGTTTATTGCCTACTCAAGAAGGGCAAATAGATATTAATGGCTTAAATGCTTCTAATATCACTTTTGATGTTTTAATTAATCAAGATTCATGTCTAAAAGTATTAGCATCTGAAATTATATATTTATCATTAAATAAACAAATCTTAGGTGTTGATATTCTTGAAATTCCAAATGATGTTTTAGATGTTAAAGATGCTAGTTTAACTAGTGATGACTTAATTAAAAAAGATGAGTTAACACGTTTATTTAATGTTTTAAATGTTGTAGGAATCAATAATATCGCAAGCTTTGCTGATTTAAGTATTAATAAAGTAGTTAATTTAGATTCAGAACAGTTATATAATCCAATTGATAATACAGGATTATTTAGCTCATTAATTATTACTGCTACATCTTCTAGCTTTATTAAAGATCTTGGTGTAAGTACTAATGGCTTTATTGCTATTCCAAGTAAGTTTACAAATACTTATATTGATCAAGAAGAACAAGTAAATCTAATTAAAGCTTTCCAAGGAATTTTTGCTAATGAAAATGGTCAAGTTGTAGTTGATAATATTTCAGCGATTAATTTCCAAGTAGGTAAAATTGAAGATAGTTCAATTTATAACTCTAAAATTATCCACTTATCAATAAGTAATCAAATTAAATTATCATTAAAAGATAGTATTATTACAGAAATTGTAACTAACTTATTTGAAAATGAAACATTAAATGATGATGTTATTGATAGTAGCGAACTTATTAATTTAGCTAAAGCTGTAAAAGCATTGAGTATTGATAGCTTAAGCGCAATAAAATTAGAGTTTGAAAGTATTATGCAATTAGATCAAACAGTTATTGAAGATATGATTGAATCTAATATTGTGCTTGTTTATGTTGGAAATGAAATTGTAAAATTAGATAGTTATGGTATGATTAATGCTAATGATAAATGCAGTAGTTTCTTAGCGTTTATAGAAAACCAACAAATTACATATATCATAAAAGATAAAGTAATGAATTATGTTAATCAACTAAGCTAACAAAAATTAAGAAAAAGGACACCATAATACATTTTATGTGTCCTTTTTTTATTAAATTGATATTTCACCAGCAATATTTTAAAAAAAAATGCTTCTAATTTTATTTGGATTATTTGATTGACCTAATGCCCACATCAATTTAGTAACACATGCTTCACTTGTCATATCTAATGCTTCGATAATTCCTTTTTGTAAGACTTTCATTCCAACCTCATAAACAGTGAAATCAGCTTTTTCATATAAACATTGACTACACATCACAACCGTTATATTATTATTAATGGCTTCTTCAATAAATTTAACGAAATCTCGTCTAATATGTTGAATTCCTCCTATTCCAAAAGCTTCAATAATTAACCCTCTTATTCCTAGTTTTATTAAAGAATCAATAATTTTTGGAGGAGTGGTCGGGGTTAATTTTAAAAGAAAAACATCGGTGTTAATTGATATATTTAATGAGGGGAGATAGTTGTTTTTTTGTGGCAAAAGATGATAATTAATGTTTAAACCTTTTGAATCAATATAAGCGATACAATCGTAATTGATACTTTCAAAAGCGTTAAATCCACTTGTTCTAACTTTTACTGCACGACATCCTAAATAAATCTTACGATCGAAGGCTAAAAAAATACCATTTAAATTACTTAAAGCCATTGTAAATGCAGTTTTAAGATTGGATATGGCATCGGTTAAAGGATGGCTAATTGGTAGCTGTGATCCTGTAAATATAATTGGAATATTGGGATTTTGTAACATAAATGATAACATTGAACTAGTGTAAGCCATTGTATCTGTTCCATGGGTAATGATGATTGCATCATATTCATCGATATGTGAAAAAACTTCTGTAGCAATTAGTTTCCACTCTTCAGGTTGAATGTTTGAACTATCAAGAAGCAAAATATCTTTAATAGTTAATTCAAAGTCAAATTCATCTTGATTGATGTATTTTAATATTTCTTTTTTATTTTCTGGAACTAGTCCATTTTCGTTTTTTATCGATGAAATTGTTCCACCGGTTGCTAGAATTAAAATTTTTTTCATTTTGTACCTCAAATTTATATTAGGATGTGATATTGTGTTTATAAAGAAACTGTGCAAAGAAAAACAAATAGAAGTTTTAATTGAAATAATTTTGCTTGAACGCTATTTACGTCAAAAATATAATGTCATTTTAGGTTGTCCAATTTCAAGAAATAAATTAAATATTTTAAAAAAAGATCATCCATTACTTGTTTCGTATAATTTATTCGAATTTACGAATATTATAGATGTATTATTGGATATAAGAAATCAAATTATTCATGATGAATATGAAAGTAGAAATAAAATGTTGTGCCAAAAATTTTGTGTTCTTAATTATGGCGTAAAAGATGTGAAAGAAGTGATGTTAGAGGATTTTAAATTAATTATTTCATATTTTAATATAACAATAGAAAAAGAATTAGTAAATGATTTACGTTGGACCATTCCTTTATTATTAAAAGAAGATTTAAATTCAAATCATAAAATAAATGATGAAAATTTAAGAAAATTACGAAATTATTTGTTTCATGGGTATTACATTGGTGAAACAACGAATAGTGGCGAAATATTTTCATCCAAGTTGTTAAATATTTTTAAGTATGATAAAAATAAGTATTAGTTTTGATTTTAGATAAATTGAAAGGTCAAAACTGATAGAAATTAGTTATTTTTTTAATAAATATTGCATCAAATGTATAGAATTAATATAAAAAAGATATTTTTTAACTATCATTAAAAAAATTTTAAAAAAATTTAAAAAAAGACTTTACAAAGAATAAAAAATCAGTATAATAAATAGTGCTTGAAATGAAAAAAGCATATGGCGCATGTGGTGAAGTGGTTAACACGGCGGTTTGTGGCACCGTTATTTCGCCAGTTCGATTCTGGTCATGCGCCCCATACTATAAAACGATCTCGATACTATAATAAGTATCGATTTTTTTATTATAGTATATTTTTATAAAAAAGTAATTTTAAGCCATTTGACACCTATTTTGTGAAATAATGTGATTTTATTTTTAGTGTTGAAAAAAAAATGGTTTTGCGATATTATTATAATGCTTGAAAATAATATAAAGAAAGGGCAAATGTATAATGTTTAAAAAAATAATATATATTTATATCACTGTCATTATAGGAGTTATTGTTTACTCAATTTCAAATTACGTAGCTACAGGAAATAATTTAATAAAAAATATCCAAAATATTGCTTCTACAAATATAAAAGATGAAAAATATGATGAAGTAGCGCGTATTTTTACGCAATTCGTTTATGAAGATGAAGCTCTTGTTTATCAAAGTGATGATGCCTTGATGATTGTGTATTATTCAGGTGTTGTAGAGAGTGTTGAAAAAGAAGTTAATGGAGAAAAAATGAGTATTTCAACATTTGAAAAAGGTTTCTCTGTTTACTTATTTAATCTTGACGAAGAAATTAAATTAGGTGATAAGTCATCTACAAACAAAGCCTCTTTTGAAGTGACATCTGAAAATGGAACTAAAGTAACAAGTTTATTATATCCCTATGCAGATGATGGTTCAATTATAAAAGAATTGGAAGATTCGAAACAAGTTGGAAGAACAGATATGCTATATATGTATGATACTGTAGATTATTTATTTGTTGATTTAGCTTTTAACGATTTTGCAAATACTCCAATTACGGATATTACATTTAAAGATAGTGAAGGTAATTCCGTGATTTCAACAAGTGAAATTGTTGATTATAAACCTATTAAAGAATCTGATCAACAAGCTTTTTATGATGAACTAGGAACATTTGCTACTAGTTATAATGAAAAAGTATTAAATACTGATAATGCTAATCGTATTGAAGAAGCTAACCAAATTTTTGCAGAATATACAGCTAAAGTTGATGCTGAAGGAAGTAAAGTACTACGTTCATACGGACAAGACGAACTATATAATAAAACTAGTATTTTAATTAATACGTTAATTCCGGTTGCCATTTATTTAGCAATCATGGTTGTCATCGGGTATTTCTTAATTTTTAGAAGAAAGAAAAACTCTTATGTTCAGCAAGCAAAAGCATATGCATTAAATCAAAAAATTGTGATTAATAACAAAAATAACATTAACAATAAC
>CALVBA010000001.1 GCA_944325695.1 uncultured Anaeroplasmataceae bacterium | reverse complement strand
TTGTTTGGTCACTTACATTTTAACATGATAGTAATCTCATGAGTTTTTTTGTTGCACTTGTTATGATAAATCACCCAAAAAAAAAGATTGCTTAAGCAATCTTGTCGATATTTGTTTCACTTGTAATATAGATTGGACGTTTCTTAGTCTCTAAATATGTTTTAGCTAAATACTGTCCAATAATCCCCATAAAAAATATTTGAATTCCACCAATAAATAAAATAATACATACTAATGATGGCCAACCGTTAACACTATTTCCATACGTAATTGTATTAATTATAATATAAATTAGGTATAAAAAGGCGGCAATAACCATTAAAAAACCAACTAAAGTTGAAATAACTAATGGTGTTGTGGAAAATGCAATAATTCCTTCGATAGAATATTTAAATAATTTCCAAAAACTCCATTTAGTTTCTCCAGCTACACGTTCAATATTTTCATATGGTAACCATTTTGTTTTAAATCCAACCCATCCAAAAATTCCTTTAGAAAAACGATTATATTCTTCCATCGATAAAATGGCATCAACCATTTTACGTTTCATTAATCTAAAATCACGAGCTCCATCGACAATATCACATGAAGAAATTCGATTAATAATTTTATAAAATCCTCTAGCGAAAAAACTTCTAATCGGTGGTTCTCCTTTTCTTGTAACACGTCTTGTAGCTACGCTATCATAGTTTTCATTTTCAATAATATTAATCATCTGTGGTAGTAATGAAGGTGGATCTTGCATATCAGCATCCATTAAGACTACATAATCACCTGTGGAATGTTTTAATCCAGCATACATTGCTGCTTCCTTACCAAAATTACGTGAAAAAGAAATATATTTAACAATTGAATCCTCTAATGCAAACTTTTTCAAAAGTGATAAAGTTTCATCTTTTGATCCGTCATCTACAAAAATAATTTCAACTTCCAAAGAGAGTGTCGCAATTATTTTTTTTACTTCATCATAAAATAGTGGCAATGCCGCTTGTTCATTATAACAAGATACAACAATTGATAATTTCATCTTTTAACACCCCTAAAATATATTTATACTCCTTATATTATACTATACTTTTATAAATTATCCATAGTTTATAAAAAAAGAAGCTATAGATTATCCTAAGCTTCTAATGATTTACCAATTTCATCAGCCATTTCATCAATAATTAATTTTTGATTATTGCATAAATTCGAAGAAATACGTAATTCTTTATTAATTAAAGTTATATTTTTTAATGGCTCTAAGTGTTTTTTAATTAATTTAGATGCTGTAATAGCCCATGTACCATTTTCAATGATTGCGACATGTTTGTTTTGCACATTTAAAGCATTTAAATCAGTCAAAAAGTTTTCCATTTTCGGATATAACCCTCCGTTATATGTTGGAGATGCTATAACAATTGTTTTAGTTCTAAAAACATCTGAAATCAAATATGAAATATCTGTTTTACTAACATCAAACATTTTAATATTTTTAATATTACGTTTAGCTAAAGCATTAGCTAATGCGTAACATGCATTTTCGGTATTACCATACATTGAAGCATAATAAATACTTACTGTATTATCTTCTGGTAGATAACTGCTCCATGTTTTATATTTGCGTAAAATAATATCGATTTTGTCGTTCCAAATCGCTCCGTGTAATGGGCAAATCATCTTAATTTCTAAATCTTTAGCTTTATTTAAAACGTTAGTTACAGCTTGTCCAAACTTACCAACAATATTGGCATAGTAACGACGCATTTCACTATAGTATTCACTATCTATATCAATATCAGAACTAAAGATATTACCATCTAGTGACCCAAAAGATCCAAAAGCATCAGCACTAAATAAAATTTTATCTTTTTTATCATATGTCATCATTACTTCTGGCCAATGCACCATTGGAGCAAATACAAAAGTAAATTCATGTTCACCAACTTTTAAAGTATCAAATTCATTAACTATAATCGCACGACTAGTATAATCGCTATGCACAAAAGCATTTAACATCGCCAAAGCCTTTTGATTTAAAACAACTTTAGTCGTTGGGTATTTTTCTAAAATAACTTTAACCATTTTGCTATGATCTAATTCCATATGATTAACAATCAAATAGTCTAACGGACGACCATTTAATACAAATTCAATATTTTCTAAAAATAAATCACCAATTGACCAGTCTACTGTATCAAATAAAACCGTTTTTTCATCAACCAATAAATAAGAATTATAAGATACCCCATTTGGAACAGGAAACATATTTTCAAATAAGTGAATTTTTCGTTCACTACCACCAACATAATATAAGTTTTCATTTATTTTTGTAACACATTCCATGTTAATCACCTCTTTTAAATTTTATAATAATTACTACTATTATTCAACGATAATACATCTAAAATAACTAAATCAAAAAAGAGAATTTAATCTCTTTATTCGATATTAGTATCTTTAAACACGAAAGCTTCAATCAGTTTAAATATATTTAACAAATCTTTAATTTCCGTCGTTTTAAAGATTAAAACACCCACATCTTCACTATTAATAAGTAATTTTTTGGCATAATAAACCGCATTAATTTCTTTGTTAAAAAACATTTCAAAAGGGCTAATCCTTAAAATATCAATCCCATTTAATTCGTGTAGATATTTTTTTGTAATAACATCTTTTGTTGTTACAAAAGGATCAGTTGAATAAACAACGTTATCTTCTAATGCAAAAACTACATCAATTTTAAACGATACTGAAATAGCTTCTAGTAAATTAAAAAGGGATGTTAAATCATCATATAAATCATATTTCATTAAAATAATTTGTTCATTTTCCAAAAAGATATCTAAATAATCTTTCGATGTAATTCGTAATTTTTTTCTAATTTCTTTTGGAATAACTATTCTACCTAGCTCATCAATTTTTCGAATGATTCCTGTTTCTTTAATATTTATCACCAATTATATTATTTTATAAAATAAAAACAATATACTATAAAAAAACATTTTTTTACATTTTAGCAATTCCATCAAAAAAATTCGCCATTAAATATAACCATTTAGATCCCATTAATCGTTTATTAATAATAATAGAAATTTTATAATTCTTATAATTAAAACTAATGGCACTAGAGATAGAAGAAGCTAACATAAATAATTTTTCACCATCAACTTTATCGCTTTGTTCTTTCGACATCATATATTCTAAAATTTCATCATTTTTATCTTTGATAATTCGTTCAATATCCAATTTAATGCATAAATTATCAAATAATTTTTCATAAATATACTCTTCTAATTCCTCATCAATTTCACCAAATCGATCGATTAATTCCTCTTTTAAGTCATTAGCTTCAGCTAATGTTTGTAAAGCGAAAATACGTTTATGAATCTCAATTTTGACATCATCATTTGCAATATATTCATCATTAATAAAGCGATTAGACTTAATCGGTTGAATCAAGGTAACTTCCTTTTCGACTTCTTTTTTACCTTGTTTTTCTAAAATTGTATCTTCTAAAATTTTCATATATAAATCTAAACCGACACTATCAATAAACCCCGATTGTTCATCTCCTAATAAATCCCCTGCACCACGAATTGACAAATCACGTAAAGCTATTTTAAATCCACTGCCTAATTCAGTAAATTCTTTAATAACCTCTAAACGTTTTATCGCATCCGAAGTTAATACTTTATTATCGTCATACAATAAATAAGCATAAGCAACCTTATCACTACGGCCAACACGTCCGCGAATTTGGTAAAGTTGTGATAACCCTAACTTATCAGCATCGTGAATTATTAATGTGTTAGAATCAGGAATATCAATTCCTGTTTCAATAATCGTCGTACAAACCATTACATTAAATTCATGATCAATAAAACGAATTAATGTATCTTCTAAAACATTTTTATCTAATTTTCCATGAGCAAAACAAACTTTAGCTTCAGGAACAATTTTTTTAATATGATCGCACATCTCCTCAATGTTATCAGTGCGATTATATAAATAGAAAACCTGTCCATTACGCGATAATTCATGTTCAATGGCTTCCTTAATTATTGTATCATTACGTTTTATAACATATGTTTGAACAGGATAACGATTCTTAGGAGGTGTTGAAATCATTGATAGTTCTTTAATCCCTAATAATGACATTTGTAACGTTCGTGGAATCGGTGTTGCACTAAGCATAATACTATCCACATTGACTTTCATTTCTTTAATTTTTTCTTTATGGGATACACCAAAACGTTGTTCCTCATCGGTAATTAAAAGACCTAAATCTTTAAATTTTATATCTTTAGAAAGTAAGGCATGTGTCCCAACAACAACATCAACCGTTCCTGATAATAAACCACTTATAATTAGTTTGCGTTCTTTTAATGGAACCATACGACTTAACAATGCTACATTAACTCCGTATTTTTCCATTCGCTTTTTAAAAGTGTAGTAATGTTGGCGAGCTAAAATAGTTGTTGGAACTAAATAAGCCACTTGTTTACCATTCATAATCGCCTTAAAAGCTCCTCTTAAAGCTACTTCGGTTTTTCCATATCCAACATCCCCACAAACCAGTCTGTCCATTGGCCGTGTTGACATCATGTCATTTTTTACATCGTTAATTGCTTGCATTTGATCACTTGTTTCTTCATAACCAAAATCTTTAGCAAAATCTTCTTCTTCCTTTGTATCACTTGCAAATGCAAATCCTTGAGCATCTTTACGCGTCGCATAAAGTTTAATTAAACGATCGGATATATCATTAATTTTACTTTTTACCTTTAGTTTTGTTTTAGCCCAATCTGAACCACCAATTGTAGAAAGTTTTGGTTTAACACCTTCACTTCCACTATACTTTTGAATAGATGAGATTTCTTCAATCGCAATGTATAATGAAACATCTTTAGCATATTCAATATGTAAATAATCGCGCTTTAAACCATCAATTTCCATTGTTTTTAAGCCTAAATAACGTCCAATCCCACGGTCATAATGAACGATGTAATCGCCAACTTTTAACTCCTCATGGTTATTGATTTTCTTGCTATTTTTAAAAATAGCCTTATATTTAGCTCGAATTTTAACCTTGTGATGATTATAGATATAATCTTCATTTAAAACAAAATAATTATCTAAAATCACTGGAGCATATTTTTGCATTGTTAGATTAATTGTTTTATCTACAATATTATTATTAGAAACAATATTATATCCTAAATTATTATCTAATAAAAACTTTTTAAAATGATTAAAGCGTTTTTCATCATCAAAAGAAATAATAATTGTTTTTGTTAATAAGTTATCTTTTAAATCTTGAATTAATTTTAAAAAGTTTCCATCATACTTAGAAAAACTACTACATTTAATATCATAAACATCATCTGAAATATAATCATCATAAGCATGCATTAAAGAAACATGGGGATAAGCCAAAATTTCATCAATTGTTTTATAATTTCCTAATTTAAGAATTGATAACTCACCTTTTGTACTTGTGAAATTGTGGATATCTTTAACCATCTGACTATACATCGTTTTTTGTGTTTCTTCTTCTACAAAATAAATTTTCTTATTATCTCTAAATGAAAAAATGTTAGTATTATCATCATCAAAAAAAGCGATATATTTAGCCATTATCCCGAGATTTTCACGATTTTTTAATGCCTCAATATCTTCTTTTACATTTAATGATGAAATTTTTTCTATAACTTGTTTTAATTCATCATCAGAATAAAAAAGTTCAAAAATAGGTGCAATCTCTAATTGTTCGATAGTTTTTTTAGAAGACCGTTGCGTTTCAATATCAAAAATTTTAATTGAAGTTAATTCATCAAAATCAAAATCAAGTCGATAAGCATACTCACTATTAAACGGGTAAACATCTAAAATAGATCCACGTTTAGCGTATTGCCCGACTTTTTCGACTGTATAAACACGTTCATAACCTAAATTATTAATAATTAAAGCAACATCATCAATATCATATTCTCTATTCAGTACTAAACTTAAATGACTACTCTCCCATATTCTTTTAGGTCTTTCAACTTTCAAAGCTCCGGTTAAATGAGTAATAATCATTTTTTTAGTATTGCTTTTGATTAACTCATTAATCGTATGAATTCTTTCAAATCGAAATTCATCATTTGATAATAACATTTGGCTACTTATAAGCTCATCACATGGAAAAAAAAGACAGTCATCAGGGTTTATTAACTGACATAAGTTATCATAAAAACTTTGGGCACGATATAAATTAGGCACTACAATAAAAATGGATTCATCACCGCTAAGAAAAGACTCTTTTAAAAAATTAAAATCAAATTCATCAACAGTTCCTTTAATAACACCAGTCTTTTTGATAAATAACGGTCGATATTTTTCTAAAAGCAATTTAAGTCACTTCCCTTCTTATTAAACGCAAAAACCTCTGTAAAAAGAGGCTCTTACTGATTATATTGTGACATCAGTTTATGAAAACTGACATCTTTAATGAATTCGAAAGATAAATCAACAACTTTGGCTTTTGCTTGATTAATTAAAGCCATATCGTCTTCTGAAAATTTAGATAGCACATAATCAGCAACATTCATCATTTTGTTGCGAGAAATACCAATTCTAACACGTTTAAAATCTTGTGTTTTTAAATGAGCAATCAAACTTTTAATTCCATTATGTCCACCTGCACTACCACTTTGGCGTAAACGAAGTTTCCCAACATCTAAGTCTAAATCATCATAAATCACTAAAAGGTCATCTATCTCTACTTTGTAATATCGTAAAACAGCACTAACCGCTTCACCTGATAGATTCATATAAGTTACAGGTTTTACTAAAATCGTTTTATTTACTCCTGGAATAATCGCTATAAAGGCTTTTAATTTAGCATCAAGTTTAAAATCAACGTGATGCTTTTTAGCTATTTCATCAACAGTCATAAAGCCAACATTATGACGTGTTAAACGATATTCATCTCCAGGATTACCTAGACCAACAATAACTTTCATTATAATAATTCTCGTTTACTTGGATCATATGAATAAGTGAATAATCCAGATAATGGTTCATCACTTAAAATACGTAAAATTCCATGTCCTAATAGTGATCCAACAGATAAGCGTTTAATCTTTGGTGTATATTTTTCATCACTTAATTTAATTGTATTTGTGATGATCATTTCTTTAATTGGTGAATTTTCAATTCTTTCACATGCATTTTTACTTAATAATCCGTGTGTACAAGCAGCATAAACAGCTTTAGCACCAGCTTTCATTAAAGCATCAGCTCCAGCCGTTAAAGTTCCAGCTGTATCAACAATATCATCAACTAAGACACATGTCTTACCTTCAACGTTGCCAATGATATTCATAACTTCAGCTTTATTTGCTTCTGGGCGACGTTTATCAATAATCGCAATTGGTGCATTTAAAACTTTTCCAAACTCACGAGCACGTGTTGTACCACCGTGATCAGGTGAAACAATAACCACATCTTCTAAATTCTTATCTAATAAATAATTAGCTAAAATCGGTAATCCCATAAAATTATCGATTGGAATATTAAAGAATCCTTGAATTTGAGCTGCATGTAAATCCATACAAATAACACGGTCAGCTCCAGCAGCTGTTAAAAGATCTGCTACTAACTTTGCACTAATTGGTTGTCTGCTTCGAACTTTACGATCTTGTCTACAATATCCATAATAAGGAATAACTAAGTTGATTGTTTTAGCCGAAGCACGTTTTAAAGCGTCCATGGCAATTAAAAGTTCCATTAAATGATCATTTACAGGAGCACTTGTTGGTTGAACAATAAAAACATCGTGTCCGCGAACTGTTTCATTAATGCTTACATTAATTTCTCCATCCGCAAAATGTAAAACATCACAATCACCTAATTCAATACCGATTGACTCTGCAATTTCAATTGCAAGTTCACGGTTAGCATTTAAAGAGAATAATTTGACTTTTTTTCCATTTAAAACTGGCATTATATTTTCCTCCGACTTCTTAAAATAACTTCCATCGTATATTATACACAACAAGCAATTATTTTGCAATTTTAAAAAAATGGAATTTTCCACATTTTTTATCTTATTTTTAAATTATTAGTCACTTTTAATTTTCGTATAAATTACTTGATAATTTTCATCTTCTTTAATCGTTATTTTTTCTTTACTAATAATAAATAAAGTCGTTCCGCTCCCTGACATCATAATATGATATCCCCTATAAGAAAAAGCCTCTTTAAGCGTTCTTAAATGTGGATAAAGATCGAATGTAGAGTTTTCCAAATCATTAAACATGACATCAGAAAGTTTATCAAGATTATCGCATTGTAATGCCTTAATAACCAAATTAATATCACGTTTCTCATATTGTTTTAAATTATTAAAAACATCTTTGGTTAAAGCTCCATAATTAGGTTTAATAAGTGTAATATAATAGTTTGGGATAGAAAAATTTAAAAATTGAATAGATTCTCCACGCCCTTGAATTAATGCCGGTTTATTATACATACAAAAAACAGTATCACTGCCTAATTTTGATGCGATTACAGCTAACTCATCTAATGTATATCCTAAATTATATATTTCATTTATTTTGCGCAAAACATAACTACAATCACTTGAACCACCAGCTAAACCAGCTTCCTGTGGAATGTTCTTTTGAATTGTTATTTTACATGGAAGATATCTTTTTGATTCTTTTTCTAATAACTTAATTGCCTTATACATCAAATTATCTTCTAAAGGCAAATCCATCCCAATAATTTCTGTTTTATCGCTTTTTTCAACTTCAATATCATCATGTAACTCTAAAGGAACCATAATCATATCTAACTCATGATATCCGTCTTTTCTTTTTCCAAGAACATTTATTGCCAAATTAATTTTAGCATATGCATTATCCATTATCTTCACCTACCGATATATTAATCGCATTTTTCCATATGTTTCAACACCAGAAATACCGCGATTTTTAGATTTAACATAATCATAAATATCATCCATTTCAATTACTTTTGTAATTGATGTTGTGGCTAACTTAATCGCCACAATTGCTGGATCATAAGCATCGATATTAACTCTATTAGGACTAGAAGCAAAGTTGGAACCACTATATATCAAAGCCTCAAAATTTGATTGACAAGCTCCAGCAAAAATAACTAAATCATCTTTAGAATAATATTTACGTATTTTTTTTAAGCATTCCACAAAATAATTTGAATTAATATAATTATCCATATTATAAAGTCCTTTACGATTATACGCATCATGCCCAGTAATTACGAGTATATCAGGATTAATTTGTTGTAAAATCGCAATAATTTGTTTATCTAAATCAAATTCTTTAACATGAAAACCATAAGCATTTAATCCCAATTTTTTATAAAGTAGAAGACAGTTTTTTAAATATTTATTATCACCATCGATGTGTAAAATTTTACCTGTAACATGGGCATTAACACCACTAAGTTTCGCATATAACAAATCAATTTCTTTTTCAAAGTTAAAATCTGCTTCTGATATTTCATTAATACTTGCTATGACTAAATCATTAAGTGGACTTGTCGCCGATAATCGATTATTATAACCTTCAAGATGGGCTATTTTCCCATCAATTCTAACAACTTTAAACAATACATCCTTATTATAGGACTTACGATAAACTAAAGCCCCTTGCATAACATCACCTATATTATGTTATGATGGATTTATGTGTTGGTTTAGATATTTAACCATATCAATATATAAACTAGCGTCCGTCTGTTCCACACGTAAATTTTTATCCAAATTCAAAGCGTTAAACATTTCATCAAGCAAAGATACATCCATAATTAATTTAAAATTATTATAGATTGTCTTACGTCGTTGATAAAAAGCTTGTTTTACTAACTTATGAAACATTTTTTTATCGATATCTAACACTTTATTAGCTTCTATTACAATAACTGTTGAATCAACATTTGGTGCAGGATAAAATAAATTACGCGCAACATCACATAATTTATAACTTCTACCTACTAAATCGATTAAAACATTCAAAATAGTGTAGTTTTTATCATGTGTATTGTTTAATAAGCGCAATGAAACTTCTTTTTGCATCATAAAAATATAATGACTAAAACAACTATATTTAGATAAAAACTGTTCAATAATATCACTTGTAATATAATATGGTAGATTAGACACAACTACAAATTTAGTTAATTGATTTTGATTATACTTTTTTATATCTGAAATAACATCTGCCTTTAAAATATCACAATTAATTAACGCTAAATTAGGAACTTTAAGGTTATCGGATATAATTTTAATCATGTCACAATCGATATCATAAGTTAAAACAAATCCGGCTTTTTCTACTAATTTTTCTGTTAATGAACCGATTCCACCGCCAATTTCGACGACAAACGTTTGTTTATCAATAATATCGTCGCAGGCAATCTTATCGATAATATTACTATCGATTAAAAAATTTTGCCCAAATTTCTTTTTAGCTTGTAGATTATATTTATCTAAAATATATCTTGTATTTGTTATATTACCAATATTTCTCATTTATTCTCCTTGTAAGTACCTAATAATATCTTCTTTTGTAATATAAAATAAATTCATTTTCTTCAAAAAAGTCTTCGCCGTTAGCGGTCCAATACTAAGTTTATCGCACACAATATTACGTTTTATTGCACTATCAGGCATTCCTAAAAGACCTAATTCGTATAAGTCATTAATTGTTAATGAACCTTTAATTGGACTTACTGTTAAACGATTACTTAACGCTTCTTTAATTAATTTTTCATCAGCATGTTCAACTCCAACCTTGCGATGATTTTTAGAGATACATGAACTTTTTTTAATATATGCGTGACTACAATTAGGAACTTTTTCCATAATAGTTCTTCTTATTTTCTCTCCAGGTCCATCAGGATCTAAAAATAAAATAACTTCTTTTGTTAAGCTAGCCAAACTAATCTCTTTAATTGTTTGTTCATTTATTGCACTTCCATTTGTCTTAATAACTTCAATTCCTGAAAAAATTTGCTTAATTAAAGCCTCATCATTTTTTCCTTCAACAACAATTACTTGTTTAAACATTCTAAACCTCGCGGATATTTATAATAAATTTTCTTTGATTCTTTATTACCGCTTTCTATTAAACTGTGCATAACTTTTGAAAATTCATCTAAAGCTACTAATTTATTTGATGGTGTCAAAATAAATATATTTTTCACATCAAATGTCGATTGGGTATTTTGATAATATGTCACTTGTCTAACAGAATCCACAGCATAATAATATCTTTTTAATATTTCATCACTTGTGAATTTATTAATAATTCCTTCAACTAACTTTTCATCTTCATTCAAATCTAAATCGATATATTCAAATAAATTACGATCCATAAAATCAGTACACATTTGACTTAAAATAGGATCACTACTATTAACACATTGTTTAATCATTCCATTAACATAAGCATCATCTAATTCAATATAACTATTAATATCATAGTTGTTGTTTAAAACGTTAATTAAAATATCCACATTCGTATTTAATTTTTTTCCTTCTTTTATTAAATCACTTATTCGACGATAGATACTTTCTAAAATATTTTCAAAACTACGTGTAACTGGATGATAATAAACCTGCCAATACATATGATAGCGACTCATTAAATAATTTTCAATTGTGTGAACCCCACTTGCCTTATAACATAAAACATTATCATGAACTGTCATTGAACGCATTAAACGATCCATATCAATTTTTCCATATGGTGTCCCAGTAAAAAAAGAATCACGTTGTAAATAATCAAGGCGATCCACGTCTAATTGACTTGAGATAAGAGATTCAATTAAAGGATACTTCCCTCCATGAGAAATAACATCAACAACGTCTAAAATTAATTGCGCATTAACACTTAAAACACGATTAACTTCTGTATTTCCTAAGATCAATAAACACGTCATCTTTTCATGATGAATGTTAAAAACGTGTTCAAACGAATGTGAATAAGGACCATGTCCGATATCATGTAATAAAGCAGAAATCAAAAAAACTAATTGTTCGTATTCATGCATATAATTTCTTATATCGCAAACATTTTCTAAAATTTTACGAGCTACCTCATAAGTACCTAAGGCATGTGAAAAACGCGAATGTTCAGCTGTATGAAAGACCATTGAAACTCCACTTAATTGTCTAATTCGTCTTAAACGTTGAACTTCTTTTGTATCGATTAAATCACTTATAATTTCATAATCAACATTAATATAACCATATAAAGGATCTCTAAAAACTTTTCTTCTAGCTAATTTAGTAAACATATCTAAAATCCTTTCTTTAAAAATTTAAATTTATATATTTATTATATCAAAAAGTCGCTAAAAATAAAGCAAAACAAGTTAATTATCATTTTAAAATAGCTACTTATTTTGATTATTTATCTTTTATGTGGTATAATTTTAAAAAAGAAAATATAGGAGAACTAAAATGGATATTTATACAGATTATGCAAACTGGTTAATGGATAACCATGATTTAATCCATTTATTAAAAGAAAAACATTCGCTTGCAATTCGGCGTTTTGAACACGTCTTTAAGTTAGTCGATTTTTTATATAACCGTAAAATTGATAAAAATGACTTAGAATTATTTGAAGAAGAGTTTTTCGAAGCTGGATTTAATTACTTATTTGAACACATAATGTTTATTAGTTTATTGTACAAAAATACTTTTAATAAGAACATTGATGAATTAGAAGAATTTGGTAAAGAAATTAATTTATATTTATACGCTTTAGAATTTGAAAAAGATTTAGAAACTCATGAAATGGTTGATACAACAAAACTATTGGAGTTAGAAGAACAAATCCTAAACAAAATTGAATCTAAATCGCATATTGATGATACCTTATTTGTGATGTTAGATGAAGTAGTTAGTACTATATATGCTGATAATAAAATTGAATTTTCTGGTGGTTTAAACGAAATTTTTTATTCCATTGCTTTAGAATATGATTTAGTAAGCGAAGATTACGAAGAATTAGATCTACTTGATTATGTTGCAAAAAATGATTTATCAAAACAATAAAAAAGGGCTTAAAAGACCCTTTTTTTATTCTATTAAATTTAAAATACTTTTTATCGTTTTAATACTTAAATGTAAGAAGATAAAAGCACAAATAAAGTTTAATATAAAAATAATTGCATAAATAATTTTGTATGTATTAAAATATGAAAAACCACTATAAATTAATACTAGTAAATTAACAAAAATAACTCCCATAAAAGCATATAGGTTTTTTTGATAAATTTCCTTTTTAAATAACGTTTCATCTTCGTCTTTGAAGATATCACCATAAATTTTTAAACGACGAAAATAACATGCTTTATTAGTCGCAAAAACAAATTGAATATGTTCTTCTTCCTTACTGCACAAGTATTTTTCAAATTCATCACTATAAACATCTTTATACTTTAAGACTTCAATAAAATAATTGTATTCTTGATTATCTTCTTCAAACTCATATTTAAATCCCTTAATACTAATCAATTGTAGGCCTTTATTAGACATTTCCTGAATAAATTTTTCTTCTTCATCGAAATCAAGAAAGAATTTTTTAACATATCTCATCTTCATCACCAATCTTATTTTAGAAAATAAATATCATTTTGTCAATAAGATAAATTTTTAAGCCTTTTATAAGCTAATTAAACCAAAAAAGATATACTTTTTAAAAAGAAGTATATCTTTATTTTTATATTTTAGCGTTTATTTTGAATACTTGCTTTAATAAAATCTCTAAATAAACTTTGTGGACGATTTGGACGAGATAAAAACTCCGGATGGAATTGACATGCTACAAACCATGGATGATTTTTTAATTCAACAATTTCTACTAAATTTGTTTGCGGGTTACGTCCTGAAGCAATAAAGTTGTCATCAAAAACCATATCCGCTAATTTATTATTAAATTCATATCGATGACGATGACGTTCTTTTACCAATTCGCTTTTATATGCTTCATATGCTTTAGTGTTCGATAATACCTTACATTCATATAAACCTAAACGTAATGTCCCTCCTAATTCAATTCCTGCATATTGATCTGGTAGATAATCAATAATTGGGTATGGAGTCATTGGGTCAAACTCTGTTGAGTGAGCATTTGTTAAGTTTTTTACATTGCGAGCATATTCAATACACGCTAATTGCATTCCTAAACAAATTCCTAAAAATGGAATATTGTTTTCACGAGCGTAACGAATTGCCTTCATTTTCCCTACACATCCACGTTCTCCAAAACCTCCTGGAACTAGTATTCCATCAACATTTTGTAAGGCATCAGTAATATCTTCTAAATCATATTGTGATGCATCAATATATTTAATATTAATTTTGTGATTGTGAAAATATCCGGCATGCTTTAATGATTCATTAACTGAAATATATGCATCGTGTAATGAAACATATTTACCAACTAAAGCGATTGTTATTTCATCTTTTAAATTTTTAATTCGTTCAATTAAGTTATCCCACTCTGTCATATCTGGTTCTGGAAGTTCTAAATTAAAATGTTTTAAAATAACATCATCAATTTTTTGTTTACGTAAATTAGAAGCAACTTCATATAAAATCTTCGCATCTTTAGCCTCAAAAACAGCTTCTTTTTTAACATCACAGAATGATGCAATTTTCTCTTTAACACTGTCGCTAATCGCAACCTCTGTACGTAAAATAATAATATCAGGTTGAATTCCTAAGCCACGTAATTCTTTAACACTATGTTGTGTTGGTTTAGTTTTAATTTCTGAAGCAGCACGAAGATATGGAACTAAGGTATTGTGGATATATAGTGTGTTATTATATCCAAAATCACGACGAGCTTGTCGAATAGCTTCTAAAAACGGAAGTGATTCTATATCACCTACAGTTCCACCGATTTCCGTAATAACGACATCTGCTTTTGATTTAATCGCTGCTGCACGTAATTTATCTTTTATTTCATTTGTAATATGTGGAATGACTTGTACTGTTCCACCAAGATAATCACCACGACGTTCTTTTGTTATTACATTTTGATAAATTCGGCCTGTAGTTATATTTGATTCCTGACTTAAATTTTCATCAATAAAACGTTCATAATGACCTAGGTCTAAATCCGTTTCTGCACCATCATCTGTAACATATACCTCTCCATGTTGGTATGGTGACATTGTCCCTGGGTCAACATTAATATATGGATCAAATTTCTGCATAAACACTTTTAAACCACGGTTTTTTAGTAATCTTCCTATTGAAGATGCAGCAATACCTTTTCCTAATGAAGAAACTACTCCTCCAGTAACAAATATAAATTTAGTATTCATAATAAACCTCCTAATTAACTTTCTTAAGTATTTCTCTATAAAAAAATAAAAGTTCTTCCTTCTAGGAAGAACTATAGAGTGCCCTTATTAATTATAACAAAACACAATTTTAAAAGCAATTACCAGTTTATCTTTTTTTATTTTTCATAAAGTTTTCAATATCATCAATTTCTTTAATGATATGACTACTTAAATTAATACATCCATCTTTCGTTACTAATACATCATCTTCTATACGAATTCCAATTTTCTCATCTTCAATATATAGTCCCGGTTCAACTGTAATAATATTTCCTGGTTTTAATAATCCGTAGTTAGTAACATCATGTGTATCTAATCCTAAATGATGGCTTACACCGTGGAAATAATATTTTCTTACTTCCGACTTATCCTTAATTAAACCAATTTTCTGCAATTCAACACCATAAAAATCAACTAAAATTTGATTTAAATCACGTGTTGTAATTCCAGGTTTAATCGAAGAAATTACTAACTTTTGTCCGCGTAAAACAATATCATAAATTACTTTCTGACGAGGAGTAAAAGTTCCATTAACTGGGAAAGTTCTAGAAATATCTGCTTTATAATATTGATATTGCGCTCCTAAATCAAATAAAATTAAATCGCCATCAACAAGTTCGCAATTATTTTTATTGTAGTGTAAGACACATGAATTAATTCCACTTGCAGCAATTGTTTTAAAAGCCACATCTTCACTATTATTAACTTTTAAAGTGTAACTAAATAATGCATCTAAATTACGCTCATTTTCTTCAGGACGAATATTTTCTAAAAGTGCCATAATTCCTTTTTCTGTAATATCAATCGCTTTTTTCATCAATTCTACTTCTTCTTCACATTTGACTTCACGTAAAGCCGCAATTGTTTGAAATACATTTTCAATTTTCACATGTGGATAGCGTTTTAATACATCATGAGCAAAATCTTGTGCTGGTGTTGATGCTTCATTATATCCTTGGCGTTCTAAATCTAAATAAAGCTTTTCTATTCCTTGAAACCCGATAAATGATTGGATATATTTAGTAAATTCTTCTAAATTTACTACATTATTAATTCCTGATACTTTTCTAATATAATCAGCAGTGTATGTTTCTCCAACCCATTTAGCTTGGATGGCATCATATGGTTTGATAAAAATTACTTCTTGATGAGTATTATTTACCTTTTTCAAAACAACAATATCTTCTGGTTCATCATCACCTGTTAAATAATAAAAATTACGGTTTGGTGTAAAATCATAATTTTCATCACCACTTTTACGAGGCGCCATTCCAGCAAATAAAACAACTAAACTACCATTTGGTAAAGCATCTAAAAGACGTTTTCGAGAATTGATAAATACTTTTTGATCCATAAATTTACCTCCATTTCACTTTCTATTATTTATTATACCATCTTTTTGGCAATATTAATTGAAAAAAAGATAGCTTTTACACTATCTTAGTCTTCATACATATTTTCATAATCATCCATGATATCATTATATTCATCTTCATCTAAATAATTATCGTCATCATCTTCATCGATTTCAAATTCATCGTATTCTTCATCGATATCTTCATCTTGTTCTTCATCAAGATCTTCATCAACACTTTCATCGATTTCATAGTCATCAACAGAAGTTGTATGGATTACTTCATCTTCTTCATCTTCTTCATCAGTATTAAATGCAGCTCCATCTTTATCCCATTCTTCTAAAGAATGACGTTCTTTTAAATCCCAAGTATCATTTCCTAAAAAAACAAATTTAGAACTTAATGTAATATCTGTGTATAAATCAGCTTTAATATCGCCTTCAGGATCATCTAGTCCTTTAATTTCTAAAACTTCTTCAATAATTTTTTTAATTGTTTGTGGATTCTTTTTTTGTTTCATTAATTCATAAGCTACTTCTAAAGATGATAATTGTTTATTTTCTGCCATAATAAATTCCTCCTATTAAAGAATATTTAAAACTAAAGTAAATTTAAGTGTATCCTGATAATCATTTTCAATATAATAATCATAAGTAAAACTTATTTCATCATCATTGATGATAATTTCTTTAGTAAAACTAGCTATTTCAAACGATAAACCCATATCATTATGATATGTTGAGGTTGTTTTTTGATTTAATATTAAATCCATATCCATTACCGCTGAACCACTTCTAATAACTCGAAGATGATTTTCATGGATAATTTCAATACGTATTTTGGAATCATTAACCATTCGATCAATAAATTCATATGCCTTATCATGTTTTTTGGCAATACTTTTAAATTCATAGTGATCATCTATCGTGTCAACTTTAAACATCACTTTCACGATAACACCCCATCATTTTCGAATTATATCATATTTTTTTACTTTCTACAATATCATTTTTTGCTTTATGTGCAATTTATAAGATAAGAATAAGCAAAATTAAAATTAAACCTGGAACTCTAAAAACACCAACCAATAAAATTGTTAAGATGTTTAATGGAATATGCAGATTAATATATTGTCCTAATAAATTTATAATAATAATTCCAATAATACCAATTAAGAGATCTCGTATAATTTTTTTTAACATCCTAATCACCTAAATAATTATATGTTAAAAAAAGAAAAAGATACTAAAAAGTATCTAGTAATCTCTTCTTCCTTCTAAAGCCTTAAGTAATGTCATCTCATCGGCATATTGCATATCTGATCCGACTGGTAAACCATGAGCAATTCTTGTTACTAAACAAGAATCATCGATTAAAGCTTTAATATAACGCGCTGTTGTTTCGCCATCGACATTAGCATTAGTAGCCAAAATAACTTCTTTTATATTATTATCTTTAATTCGTTTAAGCAGATCAGATATCGCTAGGTCATCGACACCAATACCATTTGAGAAACTAATCGCTCCGCCTAAAACATGATAAACTCCTCGAAATTCACCTAAACGTTCAATAACAAATAAATCTTTAATTGTTTCAACGACCATAATTACTTGTTTGTCACGTGAATCATCTTGACAGATATCACATAATTCTCCTTCGGTCAAATTACCACAAACCGGACATTTATGTACAGATTGTTTCAATTTCACTAGATTATCGGCCATTAAATTTAAATCTTCAACACTAGATTGACTATATAAAAACATTACTAAACGCTCTGCTGTTTTAGTACCAATCGATGGTAGTTTCTTGAAGTCCTCAATCAAATCAACAATCACTTGTGGATATTTCATGACTGATTAAAAACCACCAAATCCGCCAAATCCACCTGTAAATTGACGCATTGTATCGTTTGTTTCAGTATCAATTTTTTTCATCGCATCATTTAATGCTGCAACAATTGTGTCTTGAAGCATTTCTAAATCCTCTTTTGATTCGATTGCATCTTCAGCAATTTTAACTGATACAACTTCTTTTGATCCTCTAACTTCGCATACAACCATTCCACCACCAGCAGAACCTGTAAAGATAGCTTCTTCTAGTTTTTGTTGTGCATCCATCATTTCTTTTTGCATTTTTTTCAGTTTATTTAACATAGCTGGGTTCATTTTTCTATTTCTCCTTTATTTTATCTTTATAATCAGAAAAGACATAATTAATATATTCATCTAATGGATCTGTTACAACAACTTCATCGTCGTGTTTAATCCCAAAATGAATACTGTCTAGACTAATATTTGCTCCTTTTTCACGCATTTCTTGAACTAACTTTCCGTATGCCACCTTAGGAATTGCGATATAGTCTTTAAAGTGACAACCAAAATATGTAAATATATCTAATGTCGCTTTTTTAAAAGAATTACGCATAAACTTATCACAAGTAACAACATCATTAAACACTAACACTAAATACTCATCCGAACAAGGTCCAAAAGTTGCTTTAATCAAATCTTGAATAACATAAGTATTTTGGGGATACTCTGAAAAATTTTTCTGGCATGATAAAGCTTCAATACGTTTAGGTTTAGAAATATTAGCTAAAATTTTTTCAATAAATAATTTTGTTTTTGTCTCGTCTTCTTTATTATACACAATTTTTTTTTCGTCATCAACTACCGGCGAAATAATTTTAGCAGTTTTTAAATCCGTAATTTTGTCTTCTAAATAGCTAATTCGGTCTTCCAAACGGTTAATTTGATCGCGATAATCAATATCTTTGTTCATTTTTTCATCTAGCATTTTAAATAGTGCTAATTCTAAATAAATCTTTTTTTGATTAGTATATTTAATCTGATTTAAACAATCATTTAAACGTTCCAAATATGAATATATTTTCGCTAAAGACAATGACTTTATCATTTCATTAAATTCAGTAGTTTGATAAAGTTGTTTATTAATCTTTTTTAGATCATTTTTAATTAAAATGCAATCACGTAAAAAAGAAACTAAACTACCAATGATTTTGGAGATATCTTTTCCTTCACTTAAAAGTTTTTCTAAAACTTCTAAAGCATTAGCTTTATCATAACGAATTAAATATGAAAACAAACGAACCATTTCTTCTTCGCTAACGCTACCACACAACATGTGAATGTCATTTGATTCAACAATGCCATTTGAAAAACTCACTGATTGATCTAAAAGCGAAATAGCATCACGCATTCCACCATTAGCATTCTCAATAATCAAATTTAATGCCTCATCACTAATCTTAATCTTTTCTTCTTTAATAATATCTAACAATCGTTCTTTCATGTCATCATTAGATACTCCCTTAAAATCAAACCTTTGGACACGTGACATAATCGTAGCTGGAATCTTATGTGGTTCAGTTGTAGCAAGTATAAAAATAACATGCATCGGAGGTTCTTCAAGTGTTTTTAATAAAGCATTAAAAGCTCCTGTACTAAGCATATGAACTTCATCAATAATATAGACTTTATAACGGCAACTATTAGGTAAATATTTAACTTTATCACGAATTTCTCTAATATCATCAACACCATTATTTGATGCAGCATCAATTTCAATTACATCACTTATAGTTCCATTAGTAATTCCTTGACATATTTGACATTCCATACATGGTTCTTTAGATGGTCCTTTTTCACAGTTTAAAGCCTTAGCAAAAATTTTAGCAATACTTGTTTTTCCAGTTCCACGTGGACCGGAAAAAAGATATGCATGCGCAATTTTTTCACAATCTAGAGCATTTTGTAATGTTTTAATAATTGGTTTTTGTCCGGCAACCTCACTGAATTTTAACGGTCGATATGCACGATATAAAACTTTATAAGCCATTAAAAATCCCTACTTTCCTAGACAAAATCTTGAGAATAACTCATCTAATATTTTTTCTGAGCTTACCTCACCAGTAATTTCTAATAAATAATTCCAACAAGCCTTTAAATCAATTTCAACAACATCAATCGGCATACTAATCTCAATAGATTTAATAGCTTCATCAAGCGATTTTTTAGCATTATTAAGTAATGTTATATGTCGTTTATTTGTTAAATATCTTTTATCAGTCAATGCTTCTTTTTTTGTTAATTTAATAATTTCATCTTCTAAAATATCTAAGCCTTTAGCTGATAAAGTAGACATTTTAATCGCATCTTTAATATCAAATTGTAACCCCTTATCTTCTTTATTAATAATGATAATGCGCATTTTATTTTCTGTAAGACTTAGTAACTCTAAATCAACTTTATTTAACTTTTCTGAGCCATCTAAAACTAAAATAACTAATTCTGAAGTTTTAATCAACTCTTTAGCCTTTTCAACCCCGATAGCTTCCACATAATCATCTGTATTTCTAATTCCTGCTGTATCTAACAAATTTAGTGTCACTCCACCGATATTAAGTTTCCCTTCTACAATATCGCGAGTTGTTCCAGCAATATTAGAAACTATCGCTTTTTCTTCATTTAATAATAAATTTAATAAACTACTTTTTCCAACGTTTGGACGTCCTACGATACATGTTTTAATTCCTGTTGAAAAAACTTGCGAAATTTTAGACTTTTCTAAAATTTTATCCATCATTGAAGACATATCTAATAACTTAGGTTTTACAATCTCGTTTGTCATAATTTCCACATCATCATATTCCGGATAATCAATATTAACTTCGATTTTTCCGATTTGTTCAATTAAAACTTCTTTCAAATCATCAATCAATTTCTTTGTAGATTTATTTAAAGCATCATTTGCCATATTTAAAGCTGTCTCATTTTCAGCACTAATTAAATCCATAATCGCTTCTGCTTGCGTTAGATCAATTCTACCATTTAAAAAAGCACGTTTTGTAAATTCCCCTGGGTTTGCTAAACGAGCTCCATTTTTACATAATGTCTCTAAAATACGATTTGTAACATAAACTCCACCATGACAACCGATTTCTACAACATTTTCTTTAGTAAAACTACGTGGTGCTAAAAAGATAGATACTAAAACTTCATCTAATAAAACATCTTCATCATAAATATGTCCATAACTTACTGTATGCGTATTTTTCTTTGTTAAATTAGCACCTTTAAAAATTTTATTTACAATCTCAACACTTTCATCACCACTTAAACGGATAATAGAAATAGACCCAACACCATAAGGGGTTGCGATCGCACAAATTGTATCATTCATCATATCGCCTCTCTTTTTTGCCAATAAACAATTTGATTTTCAATAATCGGTTGAATCTCTTTTTGAGTATATAAATATGTTAAATAACTACGAATAGTACACCCAACTAATGAATATTGAATTAAATTCATTTTTAAGTTATATACTGTAAATAATTCACGAATTACATCAATTTCACTTTTTGGTTTATCTAAGATTTTTTTTATTTGATATATAACATCAAGAATTTTTTCTTTATTATAGTTGACTAAAAAACTAACATCATATGTTAAACTAGCATGCGAACAAACACAAGCAAATCCATTAAAGTTATTAATGAAATCCAATGTTTCCAGTTGTGTTTTAATATCGAATAAATATGAAATGTGAGCTTTATCAATTATTTGTTTTCCACATAAGGCATCGCCTAAAAAATAAATATCATTAATTTTATATCCAACATGTCCAAGAGTATGACCCGGAAGCGAGATAACTTTCACGCCATCAATTTTCATTTTATTTAAATCAATGCACGCTGAAGATGTTGCCTTAATAAAAGGAATTTGCATTTCATTATAAGGCATACCACCATAAAAAAGTGTTGGTTCTAAAATGGGATTTTCGACAAATGCTCTTTCATAATTTGTTGCATATGTTTGACATTGATATTTATTTTGAAAATAATTATTTCCTCCGCAATGATCAGCATGACCATGCGTTAATAGAATATCTGTAACAATATATTTTTCTTTACTCAATACCTCATCAATTATCTTTGCATCATTTTCATCTTGACCACAATCAATTAATACAACTAAGTTTTTGGAATAATTATAAACGCCAACATTAGTTTTCCCTGGAATATAGTAAATATTATCTTTTATTTTGATTAATTCGTACATAAATATCACCATTTTATTATAACATAAATTTATAAAACATTACATATTATAATAATAAATTAATATGTATTAATAAAAAATCCTTTTATAAAGCCATTTATTAATAAAATAAAAGGACTTTTAAAGTCCTTAATTATATTTTTTGTAAATTTCTTGTTCCAACAAATGTTAATGCAACCATTCCTGGTCCAACATGTGTTCCAATAACTGGTCCGATATCAGTAATAATTACATCTTTAACTAAATTTTGTCGTAATAATTCTTCTTTAATCCCTAAAGCTACTTCTAAATTATTAGCGTGTCCAACAACTACTGTTTGATTACTATGTTCATTAGAATCACGTAATAAAACATCTATAAATGTTTGTAAAATTCTTTTTTTACCACGTAATTTAGCTACTGGTACTAATTTTCCTTCATCATTAACACTTAACAATGGTTTGATGTTTAACATTCCACCAAAAGCGGCTTGTAATGCAGTAATACGTCCGCCTTGACGTAAAGTTTCCAAGTCATCAACCACAAACCAATGACAAACTTTTAAACGGTATTCTAAAATATAATTTAAAACATCATCAAACGAAGCTTGATTGTGGTATAAAACTCCTGCATTATGTACTAATAAACCCTCACCTATTGAAGCACATAACGAATCAACAGAAACAATGCGACGGTCAGGAAATTCTTGTTTTAATTCCTCAATCGCTAAAAGAGAAGCACTATACGTCCCACTTAAACCAGAAGTAAAACATATATATAAAATATCATATCCTTGTTCTAAATATGGTCGAAAAATACGATCATATG
Organism: uncultured Anaeroplasmataceae bacterium; assembly: GCA_944325695.1. Taxonomy (GTDB): domain Bacteria; phylum Bacillota_I; class Bacilli_A; order Acholeplasmatales; family Anaeroplasmataceae; genus UBA3384. The sequence continues at coordinate 91,863 of CALVBA010000001.1, read as the reverse complement.
TGAAGAAGTTAATTTGTGAAGTTTTACTTTTTTTACCTTCTTTTAAAGCTTGATAAAATTTATCCAACGATAATTCTCGACAATCACTATAATGATTGTATGTTTTATCATCTAATATAAATTCCATAGGAATAGAAACTACTCCTAAATCTTTTAAAACATCATTTGGTAAATCAGCTGTAGTATCAGTAATCAAAACATATTTATTCATATTTTCACCTATTTTCCCTAATATTCATCTACATGTGTATATTATATCACAGGTTTTTAAAAAATAAAATATTTTTAGTGTTCATCATAATTTTCAACATCGTGATGAAAATCACCTTGATAATCACGTGGTTTAAATGGATTAAGATGTCTAAACATATCTCTTATATACATAAATCCAATTAAGAAACTTCCTAAAATCAATCCTAATAAATAATATTTTTCACCATAACCTAAAATTAATCCTAAAATAGCACAGCTCCATAAAGTAGATGCGGTTGTTAAACCTTTAATGGTACGGGAACTTTTCATGATAACTCCTGCACCAATAAACCCTATTCCAGTTACAACTTGAGCGATTATTCTTTGACTATCAACGGCGTGTCCATTCGCTAATGCATCATCGTATAGCATATGTTGCATAATTGAAATAGCACATGACGCAACACAAACTAATACGTGTGGCGAAATACCTGCTGCTTTCCCAATGTTTTGGCGTTCAAACCCAATTAACCATGAAATAATAAATGCTGATACCATAGGTACAAAAATCCAAATTAATTCTTCACTTGATAACCACATTTTTTATATCCCCTTTTCATATATTTCATTAAAATCAACAAATTCATCATCTGTTTTATATCCCAATATCGCTCCTAAATTGACATTAGCAGCACTTTTAAAAATATTTTGATCAATAATATCACTTTTTAATTTTAAATCTTTAATTAAATTTTTTACTTCTTTACGTTTTGATGGAATGTCCCCTTTTGCCACTTCACATCCGCAATTCATCGTATGAATATTATGATAATTCATAAATTTTTTAATCGCATCTTCTTTAACAAAAAATAATGGACGGATTAATTCCATATCTGGAAAGTTTTCTGCGTGAACTTTAGGTACCATCGTTTTAAATGATCCAGCATATAAAATATTAATCAAAGTCGTCTCAATGACATCGTTAAAGTGATGTCCTAAAGCAAGTTTATTACATCCTAATTCTTTAGCATATCCATATAAAAAACCACGACGCATTCGAGCGCACATATAGCATGGTGTTTGTCCTTCTTTAGACATTTTTTTAGCCACTTGAAATACATTTGATTCTTTTATTTTAACTGGTATTCCAAGCTTTTGACAGTTTTCAGTTAGAATATGCAAATTTTCTTCTGTAAATCCTGGATTCATTGAAATAAACTCTAATTCAAATGGCATATCACCATGACGTTTTATTTCTTGCATTAATTTTGCTAAAATTAGTGAATCTTTTCCACCACTTATTGCAACTGCAATTTTATCATTAGGTTCAATCATTTTATATTCTTTAATGGCTTTAACAAAATTACTCCACAAATCTTTACGATATCTTTTAATTAAACTTCTTTCTACTTCTTGAATTAAATCACTCAAAAATATTTCACCTCTCATATTGAATAAAAGGTGCTAAAAAAGCACCCATTGATTACTCTGAAAATTCTAAAGTTCCATTTTCTTTGTATGCTTTAACTAATTTATCTGCATCTTTTAAGAAATCATCTAAAGCATCAAAAGATGGTAAGCTAGCTCCTGAAGCTTTTAAGTGTCCCCCACCATTATATTTGTTAGCTAATTTGTCCACATATGGGCCGCGACTTCTTAATCGAATACGAATTTCATTTCCAGGATATTCCATAATTAATCCCCAAGATGGACACGTTTCAAGTGTACCTAGTAAACTTACCATTGAACTAGCTTCTTCATCAGAAACACCAAATTGTTCGATTACATCACGCGTCATCTTAATATAAGCAAAACCATTCTCTGTAATTTGGAAATTTAATAAAACATAACCTTTCAATTTAATTGTGTTTAATGTTTCAACTGATAAATTATTGTCAATTTCTTCAACATTAACACCCTTATCTAATAATAAACCTGCTAAAGCGAAAACGCGACTATTTACACCTGGTAAACGGAATCTTCCGGTATCTGTAACAATTCCAGTATATAATGCTTTTGCTCCTTCTAATGTAATATTTAAATCACATTTATGCATAAATTCTGCAATAATTAAAGCACAGGCTGGTAAAGTTGTATCTACTAATTGCATATCACCATAATCATCAACAGGAAGATGATGATCAACTTTAATCACATAACTAGCTTTAGAATATCTTTGATCACTAATGCGATCACTAACAGCTGTATCCACAACTATAACTAGTGCATTTTCATACATATCATCTGTAATTTCATCCATTTCTCCTAAAAAAGAAACATATTCACATCTTTCTCCAACAACATAAACCAACTTACTTGGAAAACTGGCTTTAATAATTCCTTTTAATCCTAACTGCGACCCATAACAATCACCATCTGGACGTTTATGTCCGTGAATAATAATTTTATCATATGCTTCGATTTTTTCTAATAATTTATTATACATATAATTCCTCCTTATACTAAATTATTTAAATCATTTAATACTTTTAATGCTTCATCAAAATTTTCAACCGTACATCCGCAAGCTTGCTTATGTCCGCCACCACCATATTTTTTGGCAACATCCACAACAACAATATCACGACTACGGATTTCACATACTACTTTATTTGATTCTTTATCATAAGTAAAGTTAACCCAAATAGGTACTTCGCTAATCCCAGCCATTAATGAAACCATTCCACGTGATACATCATTAAATGTCGTATTAAACTTTTCATATACAGATGCATCATTCATTAAATAAGCTACATTTTTATTTGTATATTTAATTTGCCCAGCAAAATAATTTTTCATTTTACGTACTTCCAATGTTTCAACATTAATTTTGCTATAAATATACTGTGTATCAGCTCCGCGTTCGATTAAAAAAGCCATTACTTTAAATGTATTAGCAGTAACACTATTATATAAGAAACGACCAGTATCAGTAATAATACCACCGGCAAGACAAGTAGCGGCTTCTTTATTAATAGTTAAGCCTAACTGATTTGCTAAATCAACGATAAATTCACAACAACTACTATATGAAGTATCTTGAATAAAGTTATCTGTTACATCACAATCATTAGTATGATGATCAATAACAATAACTTCTTTGGCTAATTTATAACGTTCATCGCTAATTAAATGACTAACCGCTACATCAGTAACAATGACTAATGCATTTTCGTAAGTAGTATCTGAAATTTCATCAACATCACCAAATATAGCAAAGCGATTCAAATCTCCAACTTTATAAATTTTTTTTTCTTTAAAATTATCTTTTAATATATGATATAAACCAAATTGACTACCAATAGCATCTAAATCTGGACGCGTATGACGATGTAAGATAATTGTACCATATTCTTTTATTTTATTTAATAAATAATTCACAAAATACACTCCTTTGTTTTGATAAATCATCAGTTTTTATTTTTTTTGGTTACTCTTTTAAATTAATTTCTAGTAACATTATATTATAACATATTATTATAAAAAAACTATTAAATTTATTCAAAATGAAAAAATTAATTTTTTATACTTACAAAACAATATAATAAAAAACATCGAATATAAAGTTAGTGTTTTTTATTATCAATAACATATTTGTTAAAATCTTTTTTAACAAAAAACGGACTAAAAAAATAACAATGTTTTTAATCAAATATCGTATTTAAAAAATCAATCTAACTATAATAGAATTTAAAACAAATTACCATATCACAAACCATAGATAACCTTTATTTTACTTAAATTTTTATTAAATCAATTTTAAAAATTACTTTTACATAAAAAAATCAGGAATAAATCCTGATTTTATACACTCCAAATATAGTAACAAGCATTCATATCATCAATAAATGGATTACGATTTCCTTGAACTTCATATATACGTTCATTACGACGCATTTCATAATCATCAACTGGATCTAATAAATTCCATTCTAGTAAAACACTTAAACGTCCCATATATGGCGCTGTTCCGTTATTAACATTATCATTTAATTCTAAATCAACTCTATCTCCAGCTTCATAGCGTACAGCCATATAAAAAAGCATACGAGCAATATCTCCTTTTACTTCATCACGTGGTTCAAAAGCACGACCAGTATCACGTTTATTACCATATGAATCATAAAAAGTTGTACAGTTATCAAAATCTAAATTACCGCGATCAGAATTAGTCTTTACATCTGTCGCACGAAGATGATGGATATCTGTTCCTGGACCATTAGATGTACCAAAATTACCGTGTGATTTAGCCCAAACATGTTCTCGATTCCATTGTCCAGTATTTCCACCATTAGCACTTTTCTTACGATTAACCCCTTGATATAACAGTAATACTGAAGTTGTATCATCTGGTGCTTCGTCTGTATATTTTAAAGCATCCCAAACTTCTGAATAGCTTAAAACAGAATGTTTACTGATTATATCGTGTAAGCTACTTTTTAATTCTTCTCCTTTTTTTCCATTAGCCAAAGCATAATAAGTTAAATCAGAATAAAATCCATCTTTTTCTGTACTAGATGAGGAATCAGTAGAACTAGAAGATGATGAAGAGCTAGAAGAAACTGATGAGGAAATATTTGCAGAATCTGATGAAGTAGGAAAACTGATTTCTAAACTACATCCCGTAGTTAATAAAACTGCAAAACTTAAAATTAAAATATAAACTAATTTGCGCATTATTATCCTCCATGAATAAAAAAGAGGGATATTCTCCCTCTAAAATGTAAGAATATATAGTTATTCTTTAATAATTTCTACTTGATCACCATTACTTAACTCAAATGCACAAGCATCGTCTGTGTCAATATGGAAATCTAAAGCGAATTTAGGTGATACACGGCATAATACATTATGCATGATTCCACCTTTTTTACCTTCAACTTTAACTGATACTACATCTTTATCTTTAACACCATATTCTTCAGCATCTTCTACTGAGAAGTGGATATGTCTGTCAGCAACGATAACACCTTTATCGATTACTACTTCACCACAAGGCCCAACTAATTTACATCCACCTGAACCTTCGATATCTCCACTTGAACGAACTGGTGCAACAAATTTATTTTTAATTGCATCACTACGCACTAATTCGATTTGTGTTTCTCCACGAACTGGACCTAAAACACGAACTCCTGAAATTGTTTTTCCTTTTGGATCTAAACTAACAACATCAATTTTTTCATTTGCAGCGTATTGTCCTGGTTGTGATAAATCTTTAAATTTTGTTAATTCATATCCTTTTCCGAATAAAATTTCTAAATCCTTTTGGCTTAAATGTGCATGACGAGCACTTACTCCTACAGGTACAAATTTTTTCATTATAATTCATCTCCATTTCATTTTTATTATACCATATAAATTAATTAAGACAATATTTTTGGTATATTTTTTAACGCATAACATACATTTTATTAGAGGTGATTTATTGGCAGTTGTTAAACATACCGAAGCTGAAGTAAAGCTCTTAGCTCGACTAATGCGTGCAGAAGCTGAAAGTGAAGGCCAATTAGGAATGTTGATGGTTGGGAATGTCGGAATCAATCGAGTTCGTGCTCAATGTTTAGATTTCGTCGATATTAATACAATTGAGAGAATGGTCTTTCAATCACCAGGTGGATTTGAAGCAACTCAATATGGCTATTTCTATCAAGCTGCCCGTTCACAAGATATCGCTTTAGCGAGAAGAGTAATTAATGGCGAACGCTTTACACCAGCTACTTATTCCCTTTGGTTTTACAATGCCTATGAAGATGATTGTATGCCAACTTGGTGGGGACAATACAATTCTGGACGCTATAAGGCGCACTGCTTCTACAGTCCAAACGATCAAGAAAGTTGTTATTAAGGAGAGATGAATATGCAATTTTATGGATTTCCCAACACGGGTGTTTTTAACCCCTATCAACAAATGTTTCCTAATCAAATGCCACAAAGTAATACTAAATTATTAGATGAAACAAGTTATATTGAAAATATCTTACGATTAAACTTAGGTAAAATGGTTTCAATTTACATGAACTTTGAAAATAGTCAATGGGGTTCAAAAGTTTTTAAAGGAATTTTAGAAGCTGCTGGTAAAGATCATATTATTATTAGTGATCCAAATTCCAACATGCGTTATTTACTTCTAACAATTTATTTAGATTACATCACATTTGACGAAGAAATTAATTACTTTTATCCGCACCGCGATGCAAAAGGACAATAATATTGTCTTTTTTCATTTTAGTTATGATATAATAAAAATATAATAATTACAGTAAAAGGAGTATTAATATGTGTATATTTTGTAAGATTTTAAACAATGAAATTCCTTCATCAAAAATTTATGAAGACGATTTTTGTATAGCAATTCTTGATATTTCACAAGCAACAAAAGGGCATACACTAATAATAAGTAAAAAGCATTTTTCTAATATTTATGAAATTGAAGACGAAGTTTTAAGTCATATACATGTTATCGCTAAAAAAATTGCTCTAATGCTTAAAAAAACATATTCAGATATCAAAGGTTTTAATATTATCCAAAATAATGAACCTAAAGCAGGTCAAACAGTGATGCATTATCACGTTCACGTAATTCCTAGATATGAAAATGATGATTTAAAAATTGAGTCAGTTGATCACTCTGATTTATATGATTTAAAAGCAATTCAAAAAGAGATTAAAAAAAGTATTTAACAAAAGGTTATAAAAGGCTATTATAGCTAAATATAGCCTTTTTTCATTTTGATTAAAAAAGGTGAGATGATGAAAGAATTTAAAGTATCTGTTAAAACGGTAGTCAATTTTTTATATAGTAGTGGTGATTTAACAAGTGAATTTTCCATAAATTCCAATTTATTAGATGGAAAAAATGCACATCTTGCAATTCAAAAACAATTTAAAGTCGATGACATTAAAGAATATTATGTTAAAAATACAGTTCAAACGGAAAATTACAGTATTACAGTTAACGGCTATATTGATGGCGTTTTACACGAAGATGGAAAAATTATTCTTCTAGAAATCAAAACAACATACACCAATTTAGACGATATCACTCTAGATTTCCATAAAGAATATTTAGCTCAACTAATGTTTTATGCTTATATTTATTCTTTTGACCAAAAATTAGATGAAATAACAATTCGTTTAATGTATGTTTCTTTACACGATATTAGTAAACAAAAAGTATTTACTTTAATTAAAAGTTTTAATGAACTACGAGATTTTTATTTAAAAAGTATTCAAGAATATGTCGATTTTTATATGCATTTAGATAATGCTCTAACTTTAAAAATTAATAGTATTAAATCACTTGTCTTTCCTTTTAAGAATTATCGTAAAGGCCAAAGAGATTTTATGAAAGCCATTTATCAAACAATGATTAGAAACGAAATTTTATATGCATTAGCTCCAACAGGTATTGGAAAGACAATGGCTAGTTTATTTTCAACATTAAAAACAATTACTAAAAAAGAGGAAAAACTATTTTATTTAACTAGTAAAAATGTCTTAAAAGAAGTGGCTTTGAAAGCTTCTAGGCTTTTGTTAAATAATAATTTACAATGCAAAGTTATCGAGATTACGGCTAAAGATAAAGCATGTTTATGCGAAGAAAAAAAATGTGATCCTAATATTTGTATATATGCAAAAGGATTTTTTAATAAACTAAAGAATGCCACTTTTGATTTATACGCTAATGAAGATGTATTTGACTATGAAGTAATTAAAACTTATGCGATTAAACATGTCATTTGTCCTTTTGAGTTTAGTTTACATATGTCTTATTATGCCGATATTGTTATTTGTGATTATAATTACGCTTTTGATCCACAAGCACATTTAATTAGGTATTTTGATAGCGATGAATTTGCGATAAAATTGCTTGTTGATGAAGCGCACAACCTGGTTTCTAGAAGTCGAGATATGTACTCAGAGATTCTTTATTATGACGATTTAAAAAAATTAATAGAATTATGTAAAGAGAGTAAGTATCAAATGTTTTTAGCAAAAGAAATTAATAAATTGACTTTTTTTGAAGATATAGAAGATAACTTTATTGCTGAAAAGGAAATTCCTAATATTTTAATTTCCAGTATCGAAAAAATAATTTATTATCTGGAAGATTTATTTATTAATGTTCAAAACTTTTTAAATAAAGATTCTATTTTAGAAATCTATTTTAAAATTAAAAGTTTTTTAAAAATCGCTACTTTCTTCGATAATGATTTCATTTTTATTATCGAAAAAGAACCAAAATTATTCTTTAACATTCAATGTTTAGATGCTGCTAAATTTATTAAGCGTGTACTTGATAAATGTTATGGAACAATTTTCTTTAGTGCTACTTTAACTCCTATACACTACTACAAAGATTTACTTAGTCAAGGAGTTGGTAGTAGTATTATTATTAATTATCCATTTGATTGTCAAAAACAACTTGTTTTGTGCCGTCCAATCTCAACCAAATATCAAGATCGTAATAAAACTATTCCTATTGTCATCGAAAGCATTTTAAGTTTAATCAATCTTAAAGAAGGCAATTATATGGTCTTTTTCCCATCGTATGAATACATGTTAAATGTTTATAAAGCAATGCCTAAAGGGGATTATAATATATATATACAAGAAAAAGAAATGGATGAAAGCAGTAAAAAGGATATTTTTAAACAATTTAATTCTATTAAAGAAGCAAAAGTTGGTTTCTTTGTCTTAGGTGGTTCTTTTAGTGAAGGTCTCGATTTTGAAAATAACTCTATTATGGGATGTATTATCGTCGGTGTTGGCTTACCTGTTTTGAATTATCGCAACAATCTATTTAAAAATCACTTTAATAAAAATAACCAAGGATTTGATTATACTTATACTTTTCCTGGATATGCTAAAGTTGTACAAGCTGCTGGAAGAGTAATTCGTAGTGAAGACGATTTTGGAGTTGTAATTTTATTAGATGATCGGTATTTAACAAGAAAATACCAAAATTTAGCTCCAAGTAGTTTTAACAATTTCAAAATTTGTAATGATATTGAACAATATGAAGAAACTATAAAAACATTTTTTAGTATACAAAATAATTAAAAATAGAATATTTTTGGATAATACTGTTAAAAAAATGAAAATGTGATATGATATAAATATGACTTACTATATTGGAGGTATACCATGATTAAAAAAAATAAGATTGATAAGATTTATAAAATTTGTATTGCGATTGTATTTTTAATTTTAATTATCCCATCATACTTTTACTTTTTAAATAACAATGTGGGATCTAAATATTATGAATTATCAACTGATATTTTAATTTTTGCGATTGTATTTTGTTTTATTTCCATTCCATCTATTACTAAAATTGAAGATGAGATTACTAAACATAAGTTTTTACAAATCCCATACCACAAAAAATTAATCATTCATAGTTTAATAAATATTGGTGTTTCTTTATTATTTTTAGTTTTTGTTTTGCTTACAAGTATTGATTTCTTCTTCATGTTTTACTTAGTCGGTATTCTTGCAACATATGGTGTTTTTTTCATGTTACTTTACTCTAAAAAACTAAATCAAAAATAAATGACTTATTGAATCAATTTAATAAGTTGATTAATTAAAGAATATTTATCAATTTTTATGTAGATAATTAAAACAATTTAAAAGGACAAACCATAATCGGATTGTCCTTATTTTTCATTTTATCTAACTTGACGAGGTTTTATTAAATTATTCAAAAAGGTGTTTTAACTTGTAAAATTGTTTTTTTCTTTTTTATTAAATAAATCTTCTGAATCACTTTCTAATTCATCTACATCCATACCAGTATCATAACGTAAACGAAGTATTTCCATAAACTCCACTTCTGAATAACCAACATACTTCCAAGATGGAGCAATTTTAAAACTATCATATACTGCTTCTAATAACATTCCACAATAGTTAATAAAATATTCATCTTTAACATTCCATTGAAAATGGTCTTCGGCATATCTAATAATGTTGGTAGCAAAAGGGGTATGTTTTTGCGAATACATTGTTCGTGAAACCAAAAACATAAAACTATCTACTGAATATCTAACACTTGGGAAAAATAAATCTTTTATTTTTTGGAAAATAGGAAATCTATCCGTATATCCATGATCATAAATAGCTATATAATCTTCAACATCTAATAGTTTAAATGGTACGATTTCTAACATATTTAGTGTTTCTCTATAAACATCTTCATCACTAAAAAAAGATCTTAATTTAATAACATTTCTTTTATGATCATAAAAGATTACATCTGATCCAACAAAATCCTTATCCGTAACCAATGCGACATCATTAATACTATTAATATCGCTAACTCCGGCTTTATTTAACATCTGAATAAGCTTATCATATGGAACAATCCCGTGGTGATAGATCATCCCAATTGCAATAGACAGAATTAAATTACAGCGAAGGAGATGTTTTTCATTATTCAATATCTCATCAATTAGAGGTTCTTGTGTTTCAATAATCTCTAATCGACGATTACGAAAATTGATTAAATAATGCAAAACCAAGTCTTCTCTAATGTTTTTTTCAACTTTTGATACCAAAATAGATTCCCCATTGCGTAAACGTCTTAAAACATCAAAATGTCTTTTATCAAACGAATATGCATATATTTCATAATCACGTGTCAAAGATAACACCATATCAAATAATTCTGTTTTTTTCATATTCCCTGCATCTAAACCAGTATAATCACGGATTGATTCTTTTAATTCAGCAATATCATATTTTTTTATAGCGAACTCTTTTTTCATCATAACCCTCCTAAATCAAATTGTTATCTTTACTTTTAATTAAGAACGTAACCCCTACAACTTCATTACGAACCTCTAATTTCATATCAAAGAAATCTAAAGTACGTTTAACAATACTCATTCCTAAACCAAATTGGCCTTTAGAACCTTTTTCATATGGTTTAAAACTAGCATTTAAGAATTGTTCATCAATCGGTTCACCATCATTATAAATGCGTAAAATATTATATTTAAGCGTGATTACAATCTTAGTCTTCGCAAATCTAGTTGCATTATCTAAAATATTATCGATAACCGTATAATAGTTTTCTCGATATCCTTTAAATGTAGAATCGTCTAGTTTAGTAATAATATTAATATTAACACGATGTTTGTAATTCATTACAACTTCATTAATAATACTTTTAATTGCAACATCTTCAAATTCTTTATCTTTTGTTAAGTATTCTAATCTATTGTATTGTAATAACTTGACAACCTTATTTCTTAATAAATCGCATTGTTCAATGATAATTCTTGTCGACTTAACATCTTCAACACCATCGCTAATAGCTTCAGCATAAGATTTAATAACAGCAATCGGTGTTTTAAAATCATGACTTATATTTTGTAACATATCTTGCTTTGTCGATTCGTTTTCATGAATTGTTTTACGCATCTCTTCAATAGAATCTGACAACAACGAAATTTCATCAAATCCTTCATCTTTATAAGTTACAGCATATGAATCATTATTCATTTCATCGACATGTTTTTTTATTGCTTGAATACGTTTTGTAATATCTCTACTCCACCAAACAATAATCGATGTTCCAATTATTAAAACAACAAAAAAGATACTAATTAGATCAAATCCAGTTGTATTTTTTAAATTTCGAACATAAGTATTATTAGAACTTGTAATAATAAAATTACCATTAGAAGAAATAGAGAATACGACATAAATAATCCCTTTTTCGCTTGGCATACGTTGTTTTACAACATTTTCACGACTAAAATTGTGATGAAGATGAAAATCATCAACCATTTCTTGAATTTCATCTTGTCTTAAGTAACTTAATAAATTATTGGTTACATAATAATCATTCGTATTACTTCCAACAATAAACCCAAAATCTTGTTCATTAAAATTATTTTGATATTTTTCAAACATAAGTTTTGGATCAGTATTCCACAAAGGAGATGTAGTGTCAATAAATAACTCTAGACGGTCATAATTTACGGTTTCACTTACTTTTGATAGTTTAGATATTAATAGTGTACTAAAAAAAGATGTAGTAATAAAAAGAACTAATACAAATATAAAAATAAATTGTTTAGTTAAAGTAAACTTCTTCATATTATACTAGACGATATCCATATCCATAAATTGTTTCGACACGTAAATCTCCCATCTTTGAGCGTAATCGACGCATTAAATCATCAACAACCCGATCACTTCCAAAATACTCTTCCCCCCAAACATTATTTAATATTTGATCACGAGAAAAAGCTTTAGACTGATTTTTTACCAAGAATAATAACAAATCATATTCTTTTGAAGTAAGATTAATAATTTGATTATTTTCTTTAACAATTCTTTTATCTAAATCAATGATGTAATTATTATATTCAATTACATTTTCAACCTTTGATGTATAAACACGCGATAAAATATTACGAACACGTAACATTAGTTCACGTAACGAATAAGGTTTAGAAACATAGTCATCACTACCTAATTCTAATCCCATAATTTTATCAATATCTTGATCACGGGCAGAAGTAAAAATAACTGGTTTTTTAGGATTAAGCTCACGAATTTTTTTAATTAAATCATACCCACTAACACTACCTGGAAGCATAATGTCTAAAATCCATAAATCAACATTTTCATCTATTTTTTGCAAAGCTTGTTCTCCTGTTTTAAAATGCTCTACTTCATAACCTTCATTTGTTAAATATTTACAAAGTAAATTAGCTAAATCTAACTCATCTTCTACTACAAAAATTTTATACATAAAAAGCCTCCTTGAATTAAATTATCTATTTTATTATATCATTTTTACAAAAAAAAATATATTATAACTAGTAATAAAGTAATAAAGGAGCTAAAAAGTAGCTCCTTTATAAAATAGGGTAGTTTTTATTAATAAGGGGGGAGAATAATAATATGTTTTGGGATTAAATTATCTTCATGTAGGGATTTTAACTAAAGATAATTATCCATGTCTCTTTCAAGACGCCTTTATTATATACTAAAATTTTTGCAGAATTATTTTAAAATTAAGGGAAAATATGTTACAAATAATAGAGATAATGAAATAATGAAAAAGCTTCTAAAAAAGGTAAAACCAATCTAGAAGCTTTATTTTTATTTAATTACTTCTAATCCACCCATATATGGACGTAAAACTTTTGGTATATTAATTGAACCATCTTCATTTAAATGATTTTCTAATAATGCGATTAGCATTCTTGGTGGAGCTACAACTGTATTATTTAATGTATGTGCAAAATAATTTTGTTTTTCTCCTTTAATACGAATTCCTAAACGACGAGCTTGAGCATCTCCTAAGTTAGAACAGCTTCCAACTTCAAAATATTTTTGTTGGCGTGGCGACCAAGCTTCAACATCAATTGACTTAACTTTTAAATCAGCTAAATCTCCACTACAACACTCTAATGTACGAACTGGAATTTCCATACTTACAAAAAGATCAACTGTGTAACGCCATAATTTTTCGAACCATTCTTTTGAATCCTCTGGTTCACATACAACGATCATTTCTTGTTTTTCAAATTGATGAATTCGATAAATTCCTCGTTCTTCAATTCCGTGAGCCCCTTTTTCTTTTCTAAAGCATGGTGAGTATGATGTTAGGGTATAAGGTAGTTTATCTTTTGGATTAATAGTATCGATAAATTTTCCAATCATCGAATGTTCACTCGTTCCGATTAAATATAAATCTTCACCTTCAATTTTATACATCATTTGTTCCATTTCAGCAAAACTCATAACCCCTGTAACAACATTACTACGAATCATGAATGGTGGGATACAATATGTAAATCCTTTATCAATCATAAAATCGCGTGCATATGTAATTACAGCTGAATGCAGTCTTGCAATATTACCCATTAAATAATAAAAACCATTTCCAGCAACTTTTCTTGCGCTATCAAGATCAATCCCTTTAACACGTTCAATAATATCTAAGTGATATGGAACATCAAATGATTTTAACTTTGGTTCTAAATAACGTTGTAACTCAACATTTTCTGAATCATCTTTTCCAATTGGTACTGTATCATCAATAATATTTGGAATTACCATCATACGTTTTTTCAATTCTTCTTCATTAGTATTGATTAATTCATCCAATTTTACTAATTCTTCATTAACTTTTGATACTCTACTTTTTAATACATTAGCTTCTTCAATCTTTTTTTCACGCATTAATTGTCCTATTAAAGCACTTGAAGAGTTACGTTCTTGACGTAGTTTTTCAGCTTCCGTTTTATAAGCGCGAACATTTTTATCTAATTCAATTGCTTCGTCTACTAAAACTAATTTTTCATCTTGGAATTTCTTTTTAATATTTTCTTTTACTAATTCTTTGTTTTCTCTGACAAATTTAATATCTAGCATTTTAAACTCTCCTTCTTATAAAATAAAAAGCCCTTAAGAAAAATCTTAAGGACGAAATAAATCCGTGGTGCCACCTTACTTCTGGAAAATTCCAGCTCTTTACCCTTTTAACGCAAGGAATACGCATAAACTCCAAAGTAGATTCATATATTTATCTTCTAGATTTCCACCGACCATCTAGTCTCTATATAAGCTAATCAATATATTACTATTCTTTTTCATCGTTTGCCTTAATTATATGTTTTATCATAAAAAAAGTCAAGAAAGATTATAACAAAAAGAACTTATAGTGGTTCATCTGATATAACATTACCGCAACAGTGATTAAATACTCGGCCCGCTTGTCATCATTATCTAAATCTAAAGAAAACTCTTCTTTTAACTTCGATAACCGATATAAAACTGTATTACGATGTATATATAAAGCTTCGCATGTCTTCTGTAATGATTTGTTATTCTTTAAGTATAGGTAGATAAGCTCTAAATTATTCGTATGAAAAACGCAATCAGCATTTTTTATTTTGATTATTGATTCATCAAGATGTAATTTATCATTGCTTAAACTGTCTAATAGAAGTAAATAACTGAATTTATCGACATGTTCAACAAAAGAACTACCTATAAATTTTTTAGCAATCGCTAAAGCTTTCAGACAAGTTTGATAATGTGGTTTAAAACTTTGAAGGGATAAATTGTTTTTAGAACACATCACTTGTAAATTAAACTTACTAGCCACTTTATCAAAACATTTATGATTATCACCGGTATAAAAGACCACAATATTACCATTATAAACAATTGAATGTGATCCAGGAATCGCATTGTCAATTACAATTTTTAATGTATCATTAAAAAAATCACTGCTTTCATAACCTTTAATATCAATTACTGCCAAAGCATTAGGAATAATTTTATTTTGAAAAACATAAGAACTCTTATAATCTAAAACTCTATCATCAATAAAAGATTCATTTAATAAGGTCGTTAAGAAATGTTTGATATTACTCGAAAACAAATTACCTTTAGAAAATGAAAAAAGTAATTGTTTAGCTAATAAGCCTTCTATTATTTCAAAATCATTTTGAACAAAACTTAATAAATTTTGATGATAGTCAACTAATACTAAATATCCCACAATCACATCATCACAAAATAACTTAGAAATTCTTCGTTTATATGGTGTAGCACTTAAACTCATATAACAGAAATCCTTTGTTTCTTCTAGTTTTGATACAAATTCATATGTCATTTCTTTTCTAGATAAGGCCGACAAAAAAACATCATCTTGAAATTCTGGAAACATATAATAACTTACTAAATGATAATTAGAACTTAAAAGCATGATCGGAGATTTAAAATATTTCGCAATTTCTTTAACCATTTTATCTAGATCATTTGTTTTACTAATATATTTTATTAACTTATCCATCTTTCCACCTCATATTTGTACTTAAAGCACAAAACTAATAACTATTATTATACTTAATAATTAATGATTAAACAATCAAATTTAATTATAATTGTCCGTGGAGAAAGAAGGATTAATATGACAGAATCACATTATAAAAATATAAAAATTTGGCAAACACTTACTAAAATACCTGGCGGTACAATGTTTATACCACTGGTTATTGGTTCCTTAATAACAACAATCTGCCAAGGGATATTTCATTTTAATTTATGGAATAAATTAGGTAATCCGATGAAAGATATGTTTTCCTCATCAGGACAGATGTTACTTTTAGGTATAATGCTTTTTTGTACAGGAACACAGCTAAAAGTAAGTGAATTTAAAAGTGCGCTTAAAAGTGGTATTTTACTTATTATTATCCGCTTAATTATTGTTTATTTATTATGCTTTATTTTTTATCTACTTTTTGGTATAGAAGGGATATTAGGAATTTCCTTTTTAACCTTTACATGTGCTGTCACAAGTACTAATGCTACATTATACATGGGAATTATTGCCCCTTTTGGAAATAACACTGATAAGGCAAGCTTTGGATTTATGCTAATTTGTACGATGCCAATGTTACCTTTATTATTTCTAAGTTGTTTCAGTAATGGTGGATTAACATATGACAACCTAATACAAGTTATATCCCTATTAATTCCTTATCTTTTAGGGGCTTTACTAGGTAATATCGACTTCGATATTAAAAATATTTTTGCTTTAGGAAACACCATTGTAATGCCATTCTTAGGCTTTCAATTTGGTTCTTCAATCAATTTAATTGAGGCTTTTGCTAACTTCAATCAAGGAATTATTTTAAGTGTTATTTTTTTATTTGTAACAATCATTCCATCTTTTTTAATCGAGCGCTTCATAATGCATCGTCCAGGATATTTTTCTGTTGCTTCCGGAAGTCTAGCCGGGGTATCACTTTCTATTCCTTTGTTAGTTGATCAAACTATTTTTGGGACATACACATCATCAACAATGGCTATTTTAGCTTTTGTACTAGCATCAACAAATATCTTATGTCCTTTTTTAACTCATTGGAATAATGTTTATTACGTCAAAAAATACCCTAAAGAAGCTTTAAAGCACTGCCCTGAACTACTTAAAGAGTAATTGTTTTATTATTTTTTGTCACCTTTTAATTTTTCTTTTAGCGTTTCATCTTTTACTTGCGAACGTTCTTCATTATTTAAAGCTTTATTTGATTCAGTATCATAATTTCGCATTATCTCATTAATGGTAATCACCACCTTATATAATATATATCTTTAAAATAATAATATTCATAATTTTATCATCATTTTTTGAAATATTTCGTTTATAATAAACTTAGAAAGGAGTGTCATTTATGAAAATTGGTAAATTAATTAGTTCGTTTATTGTCGGTATTATTCTAGCTTTTTCTTTATTTGGTTGTACCGAAAAGGCTAATAGTATTAAAAAAGCTTTTGAAAAAGAAGGATATGAATGGCATCAAATTGAAGAAATTAATGATGTTGAACTGATTGACAACATCTATTATGTAACAAATAATAAAATACCTACAGGTATTATTATTGATTTTAATGGTGATGATGCTACAAATGTATTAAAAACATTAAAAGAAGAAAATGTAATTGATAACGCTGCATTAAAAGCGATCATCGAAGCTTATAATGATGTACCAGTTACTAATGGTGACTGTATGATTATTTCAATTACTCCTAAAACTTTAGAAATATTTAAAAATGCATAAAATTATACCATCTAACTTAAAGATATTAATAAAAATATAATAAGTTTAGGTAATTAGCATTAAAAGCTGATTGTACATTTGTACTGTCAGCTTTTTTATTTTAATTATTAGTTGATAGACAAAAAAGGACTCTACAAAGTAGAGTCACAATGATTATAATTATTATTTTATAGATTTAGTTTTATTAAAATACATAGGTTTAGTTAATTTAAATTCCAAATGAACTTTATTAACTCCTCTTAATATAGTATCAACTTTATTTGTTATTATAAATCCGAATTTTTTTAAAAGTTTAACAGCATATTCATTTTCCTCATAACAAGAAGCAATAACTTTTAAGACATCATTTTCTTTAAAAGCAAATTGTAAAAGCGCTTCTAAAGCCTCTGTAGCATATCCATTATTCCAATATTTTTTGTGGATTAAAAAAAATAAATTAATAAGTTTAAATTCATTCATTTGCGAAATAACATCATAACCGATTTCTCCTAAATGCTCATTTGTATCTCTTTTAATGATTGTTAGGAAATACTTTTTACGATTTACTTGTTTCATATCATCTAACATTAAATCTAGGATTTCTTTAGTCATTTCTAAGTCTTTAGATCGCATCGAATCTAAATAATACATTACTTCTTCATTTGAAATTAACTCATGATGTAATGTTAAGTCTTCTACTTTATGATCTCGTAAGATTAAATTATTTGTCGTAATGACGATTTCTTTCATATTATCACCAGTTATATTATAGCACGTTTAACAGGTATTTTTAAATAAAAAAAGCTCATCTTTTAAAAGATGAGGCTTGTTTTATTGGATGTATTCAGTTAATGTTTTAACAACTGCATCTTTTCCACATAGCATTTTTTTAAACATCTCAGAAACTTTATTTTTTAAAGGTGTCTTTGTTAAATCAATGCCAAAAATATGATCATTAGCTAAAATTGTGTCAATTTTAGTGCTATATGATGGATCATTAACATCTATATCACATAAAATTTGATACAAGTCATTTAATTGTGGATCATTACTTGGTTTATATGGATTTAAATTATCATCATATCCTAAGATATAACGGAACCATCCAGCAATAACTAATGGAATATAAACTAAATCATCTAAACTTAATTTATCATCTTTTAAGTATGACTTAATTGTTTCACCATAACGTACTGGAACTTTTAATGATGTATCAGTCGCAATTCGTTCTGGCGCATCAGGAATGGATGGATTTGGTAATCGTTTATTAATTACTTCATCTAAGAAAGCTTGTGGGCTAATTATTTTTGGATCAACCACTACCTTCATTCCTTCTCTAGCCACACCTTTAATTAATCCAACTAATAAAGGGTTTTTCATCTCTTCATAAATAGCGTGATATCCTAATAAAACACCATAAACCGCTAAAGCAGTATGTAACGGATTTAAGCATGTTGTAACTTTCATTGTTTCAACCTTATTAACCGTTTCTCTTGTTGTATAATATACTCCTACTTTATCTAATGCCGGTTTCCCATTTGGAAAAGAATCTTCAATAACTAAATATTCTGCTTCTTCCGCATTTACAAATGGTGCAATAAACGTTTTTTTGCTTGTTGTAACAGGATTAATATTTTCTATTCCTAAAGTATTTAATTCTTCCGCAATCTTTTCTGCAGGACGTGGTGTAATTTTATCAATCATTGACCATGGAAAAGAAATTTTGTCAGAATTAGTCAAATAATCTATAAATCCTTTCTCAACATAACCTTTTTCACACCACTTAGAAGCAATATCTAAAATAGCGTTTTGTAATTTTTCCCCATTATGAGAACAGTTATCCATACTTACTAAGGCTAATGGATGAGCATTCTTTAAATATCGTTGGTATAAAAGAGCGCACACAATGCTCATTGCATGGTGACAATTTTGAGGTCCATTTTCCATATCTTGAACCACAATATCTAAATAGCTTCCGTTAACACCTTTTAAATTATAACCCTTTTCAGTTATCGTAAAGGAAACCATTTGTAAGCTTGGGTTAACAAATACATCTTTTAATTTAGAGTATTCTTTAAAATCGTTTACATCAGCTTTAATCGCATCTGCAATAGAAGATATAATACGATATGTACTCGGTTTATCACTTGCTAGAGTAGCTAATAATACTAAATTGTCATAAGGACGATAAATTTGATCAATGATTTCATAATCAAATGTCTCACAAGCAACAATTCCGCTATCAGCTAATCCTAAATTTAATAATTCATCTTGTAGACGAGCAATATATCCACGAAAGATATTTCCTGCCCCAAAATGTAACCATTTAGGACTAGTAGCTGTTTTGTTTTTTATTTTTTCCACGTCATATTGTGGAGTCTTAATATTATTATTAAAATGATTTAAATTTTCTAATTTAAGTTGCATGACTACACTTCCTTTGATTTATTGATAGCTTCCCAAAGACCTAATAAGTACTCTGCACCTAATGCACGGTCATATAAACCGTATCCTGGCATTGCTTGTTCTCCCCAGATCATGCGTCCGTGATCAGGTCGAATAACACCATCAAAATCAATATCATGTAAAGCTTTCATTATTTCAAACATATCCATTGATCCATCACTTGATAAGTGAGCTGCTTCTTCAAAGTCACGATCAGAATTGTATTTTAAATTACGGACATGAGCAAATGGAATGCGTCCTTTTAAGCTACGGATAATTTCTGGAATATTATTTTTAGGATTAGATCCTAATGATCCCGTACATAATGTAACACCATTGAAAGGTGCATCAACAGCTTTCATTAATTTTTGTAGTCTTTCTTGCCCTGTTACAATACGTGGCAAGTTAAAAATTGGCCAAGCTGGATCATCTGGATGAATAGCCATTCTAATATTATATTTTTCACATACAGGTTGAATTTTCTTTAAAAAATAGACTAAGTTATCAAATAACTTTTCATCATCAACATCTTTATATGCAATAAATAAATCTTTTAATTTAGCAAGTCTTTCTGGTTCCCAACCTGGCATAACAAATCCGTTTGAATTAGCGTTCAATGAATCAAACATTTCTTGAGGATTAATTTTGTCAATTACATCTTGATTATAAGCTAAAACTGTTGAACCATCACTTCTTAAACGGGCAAGTTCTGATCTTGTCCAATCGAAAACAGGCATGAAATTATAACATACTAAATGAATATCTTCTTCACCTAAATTTTTAAGTGTTTCGATATAATTATCAATATACTTATCACGATCTGGGGTACCAATCTTGATAGAATCATGAATATTAACACTTTCAATACCTTCTAATTTTAATCCTGCACTTTCTACTTCATCTTTTAACGCTTTAATTTCATCTCTTGTCCAAACTTCACCAGGAAGTTTTCCATATAAAGTAGTAATTACTCCTGAAACTCCAGGAATTTGTCTAATTTGTTCTAGTGTTACGGAATCATATTTACTTCCGTACCAACGTAATGTCATTTTCATTTATCATCATTCCCTTCCATAATAGAGTTTACTCTTTCTTCGGATAATATCAAGTCCTGATATAAAGCACTGGCACTTGATTTATTAAATCCGTACACTAATAAGATATCCAAAATAAACGGATTATAAGTAACATTATTAAGTTCTTTAGCAAAACTCATCGCTGCAATTTCACCTAAAATATGAATTCTAGCGCGATATTGCCATTTGAAAATTTTAAATAGTGTAATTCTTTCTGTATTAGAGTATAAGTTTTTATTATTATTTTCTAAGAAATGATATATTTCGTGTCCAATTAAAAGATTAGTTACGGTTTTCTTAGAAAAATAATCTTTGCTTAAGGTTTTCATTTCCTTAAAAGACAGAGCCGTATCAACGGCTTTCTTGTTTATTGTTATTAAATTTTTAGAATTGTAGAAAGCAAACAATAACATATTAGCTTGGTCATAAGTTTTATCGCTATAAGTTATTTTAACCTTTAATTTTGATGACAACTCTTCTAAATTATTAAAATTATACTTTGCTTTAATCTCTTTTGCTAAAGATTTACCACTAGCAATTGCCTTTTTTATCATATTAATTTGATCTTTATCACTGATTTTATTCACTAGATTTTCTCTGCCAAAAGCCTGATAACCAAACACAATATCATCTAAATGCATGGCCTTGATTAACATTGTTTCTAAATTAATGTTTGCTTCCACAAATAAGACACCTCTTAATATTTATTATTAGCAGCAACAACTAAAACATCTGCATCAACACTTAATGTTGATACTTCAATTTCCATTAATACTTCTAGTTGCGATAACTCAATTGCTTGGAAATCCATTACTTTAGCTCCAATACATAAATAGTATTCTGGACGTTGAATTAATTCAGTTTTATAAACTGCCATATCATTCCATAATCTACGAACAACTTCTAAATAATCACGCGCTGTTGTTTTTTCCACAATAGCGTTTCCTCGTTGAACGCGAATAAATCCTTTTTTATCGATAATACGGATAGCTTGCCCCTTGTCATCACCATTACCAAATACGTAGAAGAAGTCTGTTTTACTTACTAAATGTACATTTTCTTTAGCTGTTTTTAGATCTTTAGCTGCGATTTCTAAAGCTTCTTCTTCAGTGCATTCTGTTAACATTGATGATGTTTTAACTTCTGTTGAACCTGTAGCAATAGCAGTAACTTTTGAAGTTTGTGCATCAATTTCAATATGTACATCTACTGATTCTGCTGTAGCACCAGATTCAATAGCCTTGTTAATGGCTTCCATTTTAATTTGTCTAATGTCTTCTTTAGTTGGTGATGGAATAACACGTTCTACGACATCTCGAACCATTGCTAAAGCAACTCCAATTGAAGAAATTACTTCTGCATTTTCAGGAATTGAATAATTTAATCCCATCTTTTCAGCAAAATATACAATTAATGAAGAGGCTCCCCCACCAACTCCAACAAGTGAAATTTGATCTTTTTCTAATCGATATTTATTAGCTAAACCATTAATAACTGGTTCTATTTTAGCATAACTTCTTTCCATTATTTCTGTACAAATATCTTCTACTGATTTTCCACAATAATCTGCTAATGCTTTAATCGCTAAATATGCTGCATCCTTGTTCCCATATGAGAAATGTTCTTTTTTAACTAATCCTAAGACGTTTGCAGCACATGAATTGGTAATTGTAACTTTTTTACCATTATCTAAAGCGATTCTTACATAATCAGCTGGATCACCTTTTTTAGGACTAAAGAATTCAACTTTAGCACCTTTAATATCTTCTGTTTTCGAATAAACACTATATTCTAATCCAGCGATATGTGCTGAACGTGGTCCTACATCAATAACACCTTGCTTATTAGCACGAACCATTGATCCTCCAGCTACTCCTAATACTTTTACATCTAAAGATGAAATATATGTTTTATATCCACCTACCTCAGAGTAATCAATAGCTGGACGTCCATTTTTGATAACTCCGATATTAGTTGTTGTTCCTCCTACTTCAAAATAAACACCATTAGATGCACGTAAATACATTAAAGATCCCATAACTGAAGCTGCTGGTCCTGAAAGCATTGTTAAAACTGGACGTTTTTTCATTTCATTAATTTCCATAACTCCACCATCACCACGCATGATCATAAGTGGAACTTTTACACCAGCATTTCGCACAGCTTCTTCAGTTGAATTTGCTGTATTAAGCATTTTTGGAAGAATAGCACCGTTAATAGCTGCAGTTCTTGTTCTTCTTGTTAAACCATAAAGTTTAGTAATTCCTGATGCTGTTGTTACTTTTAATCCGTTTTCAGCTGCTCGTTGGGCAACTAATTCTTCAAAGTAATCTCCATCTACACCAAATGCAAGAGATGGAACAACAACCTCAACATTTTTACTCTTTAAATAATCAATAGCGTTTTGAATTGCTTCATCAGTTAATTTGTTAACATTTAAATAAGTCGATACGATATTAATTTTTTTACCTGAAGATTTATCAATGTTGATATGTCTTAAAGATGTTTGGACGCGAGCAAATAACCCTTCTCCAAATCCACGACCCATTCCAATAATACCTACGTTCGCTACATCCCCTTCAATTAAAGCATTTGTAGCCTGTGTAGTTGAGTGTGCAACAAACACAACATCTTTTGGATCAATATTATTTTCCTTTAAACATTTTTTAAATGATTCTACTACACCTGTTGCAACCCCAGCTTTGTCGTCATGAGTTGTTTTAACAGATGATTTTCCTATAATTTCATGAGTCTCATTATCAATGGCAACTGCTTTAGTATGTGTACCACCAACATCGATTCCCATACGAACTGTTCTTGACATTTATAACCCTCCTACTAAATAATATTTTGGCCTAAACATACAAAGTAAACTATTGCTACCATCACAATACCAACAATCCATCCTGTTGGAATTGACATTTTTAAGTAATCTTTAGTTGAAACTTTAGTATATCCAAATCCCCAAGCTACCCAAGATTGAGTAACGTCTAAGTGTTGAGGAGCAACAGTTGTAATTGCGAATAATGGGAATAAGAATTCCACTGGAATACCCGGAACTACAGCTTTAAAAATTGAAACCATTGCAGCACCGCATCCTACTAAGTTAAGTGGTCCACGGAAGAATCCTAATGGTGTGAATACTGCAAATAAAATAGCAATTGATAACGCTGAACTTGGAATTAAATCACCTAAAACAGCTTGGAAGTAAGGTGCAACGAAGTTAGCAGCATTATTAAACATAGCTAAACATAATAAGAACCCTAGCATTGGCGCCACGTCTACACCACCATCAGTGAATAATCTAGACATTGTACGACAAACACCTTTAAATCCACCATTTAATTTTTTACATGTTATTAATGCGTATAATGATGCAATAATAAATGATAAGATAATTGGAAGATCAAATAAAACAACTAGTAAAACAGGTAGAATAATCGATAACCATGAATAAAATGGTGCATTTTCAATTGTACTCTTACGATTATCTGGTTCAACAATATATTCAACACCACGATAAGTTATTTTGTTGTTTTCAGGCATTTTAGCTGCCCATGCGTGAGTTGTTTTAGAAAATGATAATGCAATATTTGAAATAATCAAAACAACTACAAGTGTAACCGCAAGCCCTGACCAACCAATCCAAGCATAATCTTTGTATCCAAAACTTGAAGCATCTTCAAAAATACCTGCATAAATACCAATATATTGAGCAAAGTTAGTCATATTTGCAAAGATACCAGCCATAATTGATCCCATAAAAGCAAACAATGTTACAGGTGCAGAAATCCCTAATGTTAATAAAATTGGTACAATAATAACGGCAATTGAAATAACCGGACCAATTCCTGTCATTGATGTAAATAATAAAGCTGTTACAATACATAATAATGCCAAAGTAATGCGAGGACGGTCCCCACCTAACTCAACAACCTTACGAATTAATGTAGAAGCGATATTAGTTTCAACTAAAACACGTCCAAAGAACGCACCAAAGAAAATATTAACTAAAATAGATGACCCATATCCTTGTGGTCCATCTTGGAAAACATTTTTCAAGACACCTCGAATTTGTCCCCAAACACCTACATCAGTTACTAATCCAATTTTATCAATAATATTTTGATTAGGCGTTACGGCATTACCTATTAGAGCAATTGAAACCCATAAAACAGTCATGACGAAGAACCCAATCATTAAGTTGTGTCCTTTAATACAGTAATAAACCATACCAAAGAACGTTAGAATCAAAATGATTCCCAAAACAAAATCTAAACTCATGCTTTTTTCCTTCTTTCTCTAAAAATATTATGTCCAAAAGATGATTAATTATTTTCCTAGGTAAAAATTAATTAATCTTTTGTCTATTGAAAACGATTACAATATACGTCTTCAGTATATAACGAGCTCTTTTATTTGTCAACTATAAAATGAAAAAATTTTCAATATTTTTGAAAACGCTTTATTAATGTAAATTAGATGTAAAAAAATAACCTTTTCTAAGTGAAAAGGTTTTGTTTTTATAATTAAATTAGTTCGATTTCTCGCCATTTTCCTTTTTTAAATCTTATGCAGAAAATAATAGCTCTAAAAATTTCATCTAAAGTCATAGCAATCCAAACGCCAATAAGACCCATACCAAGTACGTAACCAAAGAAGTATGAACCTAAAACTGCAACTGCCCAACAAAAAATAATGGCTGTCGTCGTTGGGAACATGATGTCTCCACTTGTTTGTAAAGCACGAACTAACACGATATTAAATGCACGACCCATTTCTAAAAAGATTTCCACGAATAAAATTTGTCTTCCTAATTCTAAAATAGCTTGATTATCAGTAAAAATACCTAAAACTTGATAAGAAAAAATAAACATAAAAATCGATATAGCAGTTGATACAAAGTAACTAGATTTAACCGTATACCAAACTCTATTTTCAGCATCTTCAATTCGGCGCGCTCCTAATAAGCGACCAATAATAATTTGCATCCCTTGTGAAAATGCTGAGGCAAATAAGTATGTAATATTAGCAAGAATATATACATACATTTTTGTATTAGCAATACTTAAATCATTTTCTTTTCTTGCAATTAAATTAATAATAATTAAAATAACAATTTGGCTTACATTATATGATAAAGCTTCTCCTCCACTTGGTAAACCAACTTGAAAGATCTTTTTTAAAGTTTCTTTTGATAAAGCTTTTAATTTAATATGAATATTTGCTTTCTTAATTATTAGATATATCAGTATAATAACCCCAATTAAACGAGCAAAAACTGAGCCTAACGCTGCACCAGTTAATTCAAGTCGAGGAATAATGTTAATTCCATTAATTGTTAAACCATTAATTAATAAGGCATTAAATATAATATTTAAAATATTTACTAAAATACTTATCGCCAACGACTGCATCATTAACTCATTACTTCTTAAAAAACCAGAAAATAACGTAATAAGTGATGGTAAAATTATAAATATAGCATTAATACGCATATATGTACAAGCACTGTCTAAAACCTTATCATCTACTTGCATCCACATAAAAAAATGACGACAG
Organism: uncultured Anaeroplasmataceae bacterium; assembly: GCA_944325695.1. Lineage (GTDB taxonomy): Bacteria > Bacillota_I > Bacilli_A > Acholeplasmatales > Anaeroplasmataceae > UBA3384. The sequence goes on along the minus strand of CALVBA010000001.1, from coordinate 65,006 downwards.
AATAAAACTAAAATGATTCCAATCACAATCGAAAAAACAATGTTTATTACAAGTGCCATCGTATATACTCTGTTTTCTCTTTCTTTATCCTTAGCCCCTTTATATTGACTAATTAATATAATTGAAGCTGCTGAAAAAACACTAAAAAACATTATAAAAACATTCAAAACAGTATTCGTCTGTCCAACAGCATTAACATAAATATCAGAGACATCTTTTGGTAATTGCGATAACATAATTTGATCGACATTATTAACTAGCACTTGCATAAATAATTCGATAAAAATAGGAACTGACAAAATGAAGATATATTTATTACTCATAATACTATCTTTTTCCATAAATTACTCTCCTAAAATAAAATTCACTATAAATTGATTACAATACGAATAATATAAATGTTCGTAGAGTTTGTGATAAATATTATGCTTATTTTCGATATATATTTGGATAATATTTTTATTTTCCTCCATACATTTAATCCCATAATAAAAAATATGTTTATAAATCGATTTAGTAAAATAATTAAGCTTTAAATAATCATTATATAAAATAATATCAATATCTTTTGTTAATAACTTTGATCTTAAAGAGTAAGCTAAATCATATTTATCATTTGTAACAATCAAAATGCGCCCTTTGATTTTTAACCTTTCTAAATTATAAACATCTAATAGATATTCTTCTTTAAAAAAATCAAGTTGATAAGATGATTTATTAAATAATATTGTCTCAACTTTTAATATTATATAGCATATAAAAAGCGGCAACAAATTATTTTTATTACAGTAAAAGGTGTTTTCATCAAGTAAAAAATAATCCTTTTCAATTATGTAAAAAGCGTTCTGAATTGTAATTTTATCTTTGAATCCTAAAATAATAAATCGCTTTAAATGGTCATTAATTATATTTATACGGTAAAATTCCTTACCAATATATACTATTTTATCAAATCCTTTTGAAACGATTTTATAAACTATATCATCTGCATATTTTTTTATCAAGTCAGTGATTTTGTCATTAGCTTCTATCTGCATTTCATTTAAATAATTAGTTAATGACAAAAGCATAATAATCACATCCTTAAAAAATTATATCATTTTACGAATTTAAAAACAATCTTGTTTTATTAAAAGAAAAAATATATTTAAAAATAAAAAAACTCGAAAAGTTTTCATCCTTTTCAAGATTTTTATTATCTTATTAAATTTTTAATATCTTTATTTGTTGATAAAGCATCGATGTCTTGATTTAAAATATCACATACAAAATCAAAACATTTTTTAGCATCAACTAAATAACACTCTGCATCACCAATTTGATGTTTTTGAGCAATATTCTTTTCTAAGAAAAATGGTAGTAATTTCTCATAGTTATCTGAAATATGCGGACACTCTTTATTATAATGACGATATGTTTGATATTCTTTTTTCGTACCATCTTCCATTAAAGTAATAAAATTAAATTTTTTATCCGTAAAACGATTAGGGACATTCATCGCCTCTTCTATGCTATGAACAAAAGTATTTTTAGATAATTTTGCCCCTAAAAACAAAATATATCCATTGATATCTTTTAATATTCCAAAACATCCATCTGGTTTTGTTGGCGTTGATGTTTCGTTATCTAATTGCACATATTCATATGCTTTATTCCCTTTGGCACAAACCGAATGTGTTGGGTGGTTACTGCGATAATAACCTTGTCTTTTGCGAGCAATGTTAGTCAAAGCTCCTACACATGAATCACTATTAACTTTATCAAATACATCGCCGTCTTTTTGAATGTAACTCCAAGTATGGGTCGGAAAAATCAATAATCCATCTTTAAAATAATCTTCTAAAGCTTCAAGAAGTGTTTCAGCTCCACCCTCGATTTCACCAACGCTTTTTAGCGATGAATGGATTAACAATGTATCATCTTTTTTTAGTCCTAAGTCAGCAATTTGACGATATAACGAATTATATGTATGCATTTTTATACCTCCTATACAATAGTAAAAATACTAGCAATCATCAATGAATCAATCGATAAAATAGTAATCAGCTTGAAAAAACTATAATAAAATAACCATTTCTTTTTATACATTAAAATACGGATAATATGTAATATTATAAAAAATAAAATAAATAATACTACAAAAATACTGGTACTTGTTGAATTTAATATTAATATTTGTTCACTTACGTTACTTATCAAAATGATAAAAATTATAAAAAGTAAAATTTTCCATTTAAAAAGATTATCACAAGTTTTCTTTGTTTTCAAATATAAGTTATTGCTTTTATTTCTATTGTAAAATATAATAAATACAATGTATGATATTAAGGAAATAAGTATTACTGACAAACATAATATTTTTATTTGTTGATTCAAATAAATCACCCTAGTATATTATACATTATAATATCTTTTTTTCATACTACAATTATTAATTATAAAGGATGTGAATTCATGTACGAATTTTATAAGTGGTTTATAGCTTATGGTGATTATTTTCAACCCGAAAATAAACTTTTTACACTAGAACATTTTATTTTATCCGGTTTAAATATTATTATGATTATTATCGTCATGTTAAAAGTAGATAAAAGTGAGAAAAACGTTTGCAATGTAGCAAAAATTATCTTAGGGTTAGAAATTTTTAGAATGATTTGGTGGTTTATTTATCGCGATCAAAGTTTAAGAATTTTTAGATTTGACATTTGTAATCAAGTATGCTTATTCATGCCTTTCATTATTTTATTTAAAAAAGAAAAATTATATCCCTTTATATCAGCATGTGCATTATTAGGTGGAATTGGAGTAATGATTTACCCGTTATGGGTTTTCTACGACTATGGTGGAATTCATTTAATGAGCGTGCAATCGATGTTTAGTCATGGATTAATGATTCTACAAATTTTATTATTGATGAAAGTTTATAAAATGCCTAAGTTAAAAGAACATATTAAAGCCACAACAATTGGTTTTATTATTATGATATCTTTAGCTTTTATCGCAAATACAATTCGTGGAACTAATTATATTGGACTTGCTAGTCCAGATGGAATTCCCCTTTTAAATCAAATAAAAGCTCCATACCATGTTTTCATTTTAGTACCAATAATCTTTATTGGTGTTATTTTAGTGACACAAGTTATATATTTCTTACAAAATAAGAAAATTAATATTCTAAATAATTAACATAAAACAAAAGGACTATGGTGAATCTTATAAATTGCACTAAGTAAAAATAACTTAATATTAATTGATTATTGGATTGATGTCTATACATTATAGATGTCAATCCTTTTAATTTTAATTGTATTTTCTTATATGACTAACTATCATCTAAACTTAATTTTATAATAAAAAAAGACCCCGCCACAGGGTCTAAGAGAGATTTAATCATAGTCTCATATTAGGTATGAGGTAGAAACGTTATCCCGTTATGATAACATATATGATACAAAATGAACTACGAATGATATTATACCACATTTTTTTTAAATGTAAAGAGTTTTTTTTAGTTTTTTTAATTTTCATTAATAATTGTTATATCTGTTCTAGTTGAACTAAGCTCACGTTTAATTTTATACACCGAATAAAGATTTAAAACAATAATCTGAATGACAATGCTAAAAAACGTTAGGTTAGTATCTAAATTTAAATTATACTTATATTTACGTAAATAGTAGTGATTATAAAAATCATTACGACTAGAATCGTCTAAAATATAAGCAATAATCAAAATAACAATAATATCACTTAATAACCCTTTGGTATCTAAAACTTCATCGATATCCTTTATTTTCATTTTTTTAGAATAATAATCATTTACATAAACAAATGTAGTGGTACTAATCGGTTTAATGGCTAAACGGTCCATATGATCAACTAAAAATCCAGCCACACTACCACTACTAAATGCAGCAATATATGTTGGTAAAGGACTAATATTAGTAATTATGCGATAAGGATTATCGATTTGATAAATAAAGGTATTGATAATAATATCACTAACGTATTGTCCTATTATAGAGCCAAATATCGCACTTTTAATGGAGTTGAAATCAATTATGATAATCCCCTCCGTTTTTATAATATGAATATATTATATAACTGCCACTACATATAGAATTAAAATAATTATCCCTAAAACAATACGATAATATCCAAACGGTTTAAAATCATGTTTTTTAATAAAGTCCATTAAAAATTTAATAACAAATAAACTGACTAAAAAAGATGAAATTAATCCAATTAATAAAGTAATAATTTCTGATGTTTGATAGTTAAAACCAAATTTTATCAATTTTAAAAAACTTGCCCCAAACATCGCTGGTATGGATAAAAAGAAAGAAAATTCTGCCGAAACAGTTCTTGAACAACCGATTAACATAGCTCCTAAAATAGTTATTCCACTGCGTGATGTCCCCGGAATTAAAGCTAAAATTTGCATTGTACCTATAATTAAAGCTAATTTATAAGTTAATTGTTTTGTCTCATTGACGGTAATATAGGGATTTTTTCTTTTTTCAATTAAAATAAATAAAACTCCATATATAACTAAAGTTATCGCTACAACTAAAGAAGAACTTAATTTAGATTCAATAAAATCATCAAATAATAGCCCAATTATCGCTACAGGAATTGATCCTACTAAAACCTTAAACCATAAAACCCATGTTTCTGTTTTTTCTTCTTGTGATTTCGTTTTTGCAAAAGGATTAAGTTTATTAAAAAAGAAAATTACAACCGCTATAATTGCCCCTAATTGGATTACAACATTAAAAACGTTTAAAAAATCTGATGAAACATTTAAAGGTAAAAATTCATCTAACAAAATTAAATGTCCCGTTGATGATATCGGTAACCACTCGGTAATTCCTTCAACAATTCCATAAATAATTGTTTTTAAAACATCAATAAAGTTCATTTTTCCCCTCCTTAATTATAAAAATATTAATATTAATAAAACTACATACATTAATATTGTAATTATAGTTGTAGATTTTAAATTTTTTAAAGTAATTTCTTGATTACGATACTTATCATATGACATTTTAAACCAAAAAACTATATATCCTAAAAGTAGAATTGAAATACCTAAATTTAATGCAAACCCTAATTGCTCATCTGTAACAGATACTCGTCCAATTAGCATTGCCATAAAAACAAGTGTAAATATAATATTAATTATCTTTTGTCTCTGCGTCATTTTATCACCTACATTAAAGGAGCTAAAACTGTTAAAATAAAGTCTAAGACTTTAGTTGAAATAGCTCTTTTTTCCCATCTTTCATAACTTATTATTTCACTTTCATTGACTGCTTTTAAGAAGTCTTCTTTCATATCTTTGATGCAATCGTTATTATATAAAAAGTTTCCACATTCAAAGTGTAAGAACATACTTCGATAATCGACATTAACTGTTCCAATAAAAGCATATTTATCATCGCTGATAACTGTTTTGGCATGATTAAATCCTGGCTTATATGCATAAACTTTACCACCGGCTTTTATAATTTTACCTAAATGTGCTAAAGTAACTAAATAAATCATTTTTTTATCTGGTATATATGGAATTAAAATTTTAACATCAATTCCTGATTTACAAGCTGTTATAATTTGTTGAATAAATTCACTATCAATAATAAAATATGGCGTTGATATATATAGGTATTTATCAGCTTGATTGATTAATTGTTTAAACAAAGTATATGATGTATATTTTCTAGATCCTGGACCATCACCAAAAGGTAATACATACCCATTTGATTTTATGCTAGAATATCTTCTAAAAGAACTAATATCAAGCATTTGTTTAGTTGACATATACCACATTTGACAAAATAAACGAAGATAAGAATCAACAGCATCTCCTGATAAACGTATTGCATTATCTCTCCAAAAACCAAAACGATCTTTTATATGAAAATATTCATCAGCTAAATTTATTCCCCCATTATACGCAACTTTACCATCAATAATAACAATCTTACGATGATCACGATAATTAAGTGAAATACTTAAATTAACACCTAGAGGATTATATGCCACTATTTCAATATTATTAATTTGATTTAACTGTTTAATTTTCCAAACATTTAAAACAGGTTTAGAGCCCACATCATCATAAATCATTTTAATGATGACACCTTCTTTAGCCTTAGCAATTAATATATTTTTTATCTCTTCCCAAATTACACCATCAGCTACAATAAAATACTCTAAAAAAATATACTCTTTAGCTTCTTTTAAATCACGTATTAAAAATTTATATTTCTCTTTACCATCATTTAAAAAAACAACTTGTGTGTTTTTAAATATTGGAAAATTAATGTCATTAACAATTAGATTAGCAATCTTATAAGCATTCATATCTACTTCTTTAATTTCATCTAAAACGTTATTGTTAATAACAATCTGTCCATAATATTTTCGAAGTTCACGATTTTTTCGTCGAGGGATACTATCTCCATGACCAAATGCTATATATGCCATAACACCAGCAAAATTAAAGAATAAAATAATTATTATCCAAGAAAGTTTATAACTAATATTGCGATTGCTTCTATAAACAAAAATCGCTAGAATTAGCCCTATTATGTTGATAAAAGTTAAAATGTGCGGAATTTTAAGACTCATAAAAAACAATAGATAATAAATATAAATTTGAATTGCAATAATTACAATCCCATATATTACCCTTAAAATCATCATTGGAACACTGGAGATTGCACGTTCTCTAGTTCGCATCAATACACCTCCATTTATTAAGTGTTATAGCATTATTTTATATAATATCTAATAAAAAATGTCAGATAAAGCATTCTGACATTCATTAGATTACTTTTAAGCAATTTCTTTTAGTAATTCATCAATTTCTAATTCACTGAAAACTTTAATATTGTGTTCTTGTAAAATTTTTGTTGTAATTCCTGAATCTTCTATTACAGTCCCAGTAAAAGTCCCATCATAACGGTATTTAACTCCGCATGATGGACTTTTTTCTTTTAATAAAGCATAATGAATATGATTATTTAGAGCTGTTTGTAATGCTTTATATGCTCCTGTTTGAAAGTTTTTTGTCACATTTTTTCCTTCACGATCAAAAACTTCTTCTCCACAAACTTCTGATGGGATGCGTGGCGTTGGTAAATTACCTAATACCTCGGGACAAATAGGAATCAATATGCATTTTTCTTGCAATGAAATGACTTTTTCATTTAAATTGTTTTTTCCATTATACTTGCAGTTCTCACCTAATAAACACGCACTTACAAGAATTTTAAGCATTAAAAACCTCTTTTAAAACAATTGTTTGCAAGCGATCTGGTCCAACTGAAAACATAGAAATTTCAATTCCAGTAATGCGTTCAATTGCTTTTAAATATGCTTGACAATTGGCTGGTAATTCTTCAAAAGTTGTAACTTTAGAAATATCTTCTTTCCATCCTTTAAATGTTTCATATATCGGTTGGCAATTTTCAAATTCCTCTAAACAAGAAGGCATGTAGTCAATGATTTTTCCATTCAAATTATAATGTGTACAAACTTTTACCTCATCTAGCCCTGTTAAAACATCTAATAGCATTACAGCTAGTTGATTAATTCCACTTACACGTGCAGCATGTTTGATAACCACAGCATCAAACCATCCTATGCGTCTTGGACGACGAGTAACAGTACCATATTCATTTCCTGTTTCACGAATTGTATGTGCAATCTCATCAAAAATTTCAGTTGGGAAAGGTCCTTCTCCAACACGAGTAGTATAAGCCTTGGCAATTCCTAAAACATTATCAATGTATTTAGGGGCTATTCCGCAGTTTAAAGGTACTGATGAGGCAATAGGACTAGAAGATGTAACATATGGGAATGTCCCATGATCTAAACATAACATTGCTCCTTGAGCACCTTCAAATAAAATTTTAGAATTCTTTTTAATTTCTTCATTTAATAATACTGATGTATCGCAAATATATGGCTTTAATTTTTTAGCATATTCCATATATTCATTAAATAAACTTTCTAAATCGTATTCCTTTAAACCATATAAAGATAATTCACGGTTTTTAATTTTTAAAGCATCTTCTAAACGCGATCTAAAATAATTTTCATTTAATAAATCTCCAATGCGTAACCCTATTCGATCCGCTTTATCCGTATAGGCTGGTCCAATTCCTTTTTTAGTTGTACCAATTTTTTTATCACCTAATAATTCTTCTTTTGCTCCATCTAAATCAATATGATACGGCATAACCACTGTTGCACGATTAGAAATATATAATTGATATTCCGTTATTCCTTGTTTTTTTAATAAATCAAGTTCTTCTAATAATGCTTTTGGATTGATAACCATTCCATTTGCTAAAACATTTTTAATATTTTTATTGAAAATACCTGAAGGAATTAATTTAAGAGCATACTTACATCCGTTAAATTTAATTGTATGACCCGCATTGTTTCCTCCTTGAAAACGAACTACTACATCTGATTCTTGTGCAAGGAAATCAGTTATTTTTCCTTTTCCCTCATCGCCCCATTGTGATCCTTCAACAACTAATCTACTCATGTTTTTCTCCTATCTTAAACTTTTTTGATAATATCGCGCGCAATCCATACCCCACAAGCACCTGCTTGAGCTAATCCACGCGTAATTCCAGCTCCATCACCAGCGACATATAAATTTTTAATCGCTGTCTCAAAATGATCGTTACAAACAGGTCTAGCTGAATAGAATTTTGCTTCTACTCCATAAAATAATGTATGTTCATTGGCAATACCAGGTGTAACATGATCAAGAGCTTCGATCATTTCAATAATGGATTTCATTGTATTATAAGGTAGTACTAATCCTAAATCACCAGGAACAGCTTCTTTTAATGTTGGTCTAACAAATCCCTCATCTAAGCGCTTATACGTTGTTCTTCTACCTAATTTTAAATCACCATATCGTTGTACAATGATTGACCCCATGCTTAATTGGTTGGCTAATCGTGATACCTCATGAGCATACTCATTTGGTTTGTCAAACGGATCAGCAAACTTATGTGATACTAATAAAGCAAAGTTAGTATTGTTACTTCCTAATTTTGGATCTTTATAAGCATGACCATTAGCTAACATTGTTCCCGAATGATTTTCGACAACAACATGACCGCTTGGGTTAGAACAGAAAGTTCTAACTACTGTTCCAACACTTGTTCTAAATAGGAATTTACCTTCATATAAGTTTTCATTAATCTCTTCCATAATAACATCGTTGGTCTCAACGCGAACACCGATATCAACTTGATTATTATGCATCGGAATATTATATTTATTACATATCTTAGTTAACCATGTTGATCCATCACGTCCAACAGCTAAAACAACATGCTTAGCTAAAATTTTTTCTTCACCAATTTTAATTCCTTTAATTTCTTGTTTTTCAACGATTAAATCAGTAACTTCTTCTTTATAACGCATATCGATATGTTTTTTCAACTCTTCATAAATGCGTTTCATAATTTCTAGATTTTGTTCCGTTCCTAAGTGACGAACTTTGGCACGTAACAGTTTAAGTCCTACGGCAATTGCTTTACGTTCAATCTCACGAACAATCTTTGTTTGTGGATTTGTAATAAGCGTTGTAGCTCCATGTTTTAAATTTATCTCATCAACATAAGAAATTAAATCTTCAACTACTTCATCATCAAGATAGTCCGTCATCCATCCACCAAACTCTGATGTGATATTAAACTTGCCATCCGAATAAGCACCTGCACCACCAAATCCATTGGTAATAGAACATGCTGGATAACATCCACTAATACCTTCTTTATTTTGCGGACATTTAGCTATTTTATGTTCTAAAATAGGACATTTACGATGATAAATATCATGTCCTTTCTCCACTAATAAGATTTTTAAGTTGGGATCTTTAAGCATAAACTCATATGCACAATAAATCCCTGCTGGTCCTGCTCCAACAATTACTACATCATAGTTAGTCATTTTCATTCATCCTTTGATAATTTTTATAATAAAATTTTATCACAACTGATGATATTTGTCTATATTATATTAAACTACAAAAAAACCTTAAGCTTTATGCTTAAGGTTATTTTTATAGTAAACTTTCTAATTTTTCTAATAATTCTTCTAATCGATTAGAAACCGCTAAAAATGGAGTAGTTGTAGTTAAATCAACCCCTGCTTTACGAATTAAATTAATTGGGTAATCACTACCACCTGATTTTAATAAATCTAAGTAATTATCAAAGTTTTTAATATCTTTCTTTACATTTTGATAAATTGCTAATGATGCACTAAAAGATGTCGCATATTGATAGATATAATATGGTGTATGGAAGAAGTGTGGAATATAACACCATACATAACGTTTTAATGATTCATCTTTTTCAATATCAATATTAAAATATTCTTTATACAAATCAATCATAATTTTAGATAATACTTCATGTGTAATAGCTTGATTGTTTTCTATTAGTTGATGCGCTTTAAGTTCATATTCAGCAAATAATGTTTGTCGATAAAACGTTCCAATTAATGATTCAATTCCACTTTGTAAAATCGCAATTTTCATATTTTTATCTTTAATATTTTCTAATAAATAATCTAATAGTGCTTGTTCGTTGAATGTTGATGCTACTTCAGCAACAAAAATAACATAATTCTCTGTTGCTAGAGGTTGGTTTTCATTAGAATAAAGACTGTGAACTGAATGTCCTGCTTCATGAGCTAATGTAAAAACATCATTTAAGGTATTATTGTAGTTTAATAGGATAAATGAACCTTTATTGTGAACTGATGTTGAATAAGCTCCACTTCTTTTTCCTAGACTTGGATAAACATCAATGCGACCATCGGCTAAAGCTTCTTTAGTATGATTATAAAAATCATCCCCAAAACGTTTAATAGCATTTAATACAATCTCTTTCGCCTTGTCATAATCATATTTTTCATCAATAGAAGCAAATTTTAAGAAACGGTCATAAGTGTGATACTTCTCTAAATTAAAATAACTACGACGTAATTCGTTATAACGATTTACTAATGACGATGTATCTCTAGCAACATCTATTAACGAATGATAAACTCTCGTTGGAATATTATTATTTGATAAATACATTTCTAAAGTGGAATTATATCCGCGTGACTTCATATCCGATAAATCACTTAATAATACTCCTTTATAGATTCCTGTATAAGTATTTTTATGAGCTTCAAAATTATTGAAATGTACTTCAAAAACTTTCTTGCGATCATCTTGATTACTTAAAGTATCAAGCAAAGATGCATAATTCCCGTTAGAAACTAACACCTTAGAACCATCATTTAAAATAACTTCAACTTCTTTTTCATCACCATTAGATAACATATCATATAAGTCTGTTTGATTAGATTTTAACATGTTATAATTAGATAAAAGAAGTTCTTTATCTTCTGTTAAAACATGTTTTTTATTCCCAAAAATCTTTTTAATATTATATAAGTGTTCAACTATTTTTTCTTCTTTTGAGTTGATATATTCATTTAATTCAAACTTTAAAATACCTGGTTCAATAAAACTTGATACTGAAAGATAATCGCTATATAAAGCCATTATTTGTTGTAGTTCGTTTGAGGATTTTACATCTTTTTGGTTTTTGTCAAATTGCATGGCTACATAAGTATATAACCCACTAATTAAAACACCAATTTCATCAGTAATTTTTAAAAGATTATTAATATCAGATAAATTTTTTATATCTTTTAATTTATCTAAATCATCTATTAATTCTTTAGCCTTAAGAAATGATCTATTAAATTCTTCCTTATTTTTAAATATTAATTCTAAATTCCATTGCATACTATACATCCCTTTCTATGTCATCGTTTTCGATTAAATTTTTATTCCCAGAGTTGATTTGTTTAAAACGATTTTGAATCTTATTACTTGTAATATAAATATCTGAAGCCGTTTTAGATAACGTCTCAATATTATTTTTTAATCGATTAAAACGCTCAAAATATCTGTCAAATTCAATCGATAACTTCGATAATTCATCACTTATAATCTTAGCATATTTATTGCGATTATCATTCTCCATCACAACTAAAACTGTTGATAGTAAAGCAAGGAGTGTTGTGGGTGATGCAATCCAAATATTTTGTTTTAACGCATATTCAATCATATCACTTGCATAAGCGTTAGTATACGCAAAGATAGCTTCAGCTGGAATGAATAAAATAGCGTGATTATTTGTGGTTATTACATATTTTTCTTTTATCGTATCAATATGTTTTCTTAAATCTTTTTTAAATTCTTTTTCATAAAATTTCTTTTCTTCACCCATCGCATCGCATAATCTTCGATAGTTTTCTAAAGGAAATTTTGAATCAATAAAAATATCGCTAATATTAGAGTTAGTATGGATAACACAATCAGCAATATATCCATTTTCTAACTTATATTGCATTTTATAAATATTAGAATCACCAAAAACATTATAAATGACTTGTTTTAAAGTCATCTCACCAAAAATTCCACGAGTTTTTTTATCAGTTAAAACATTTTTTAATGATGAAACATCATAACCTAATTTCTCAATATTTTTCTGAGCTTCATCGATTCTAGTTAAGCGTTGAATCAATGATAAGTAAGATTCATTGGTTTTGGCCAGCGAAGCTGTAATTTTTTGTTCAACTGATAAGTTAATATTTTTATTATTCTCATTTATTATCTGCAATAATTTAACTTCTAATTCCTTATTTTCTTTATACATATTATAAAGTTTTTGATCGAAATATTCTTTCATTATATTAGTTTGAGCTAAAAGATCTTTACTTATTTCTGATTTATTTTCAATTTGCAGTTTATAATATTCTCTCCATTTTTTATCATTTGGTTTAAATAAGTTAAAAAACAATAAAATTATTACTATTATAAGTAAAGCAACTATAATATAATTCATAATTCAACTCCTTTAATCTAAGTAATAGACATGTCTTACTCCATCTCTTAATATTTGATATAAGAAAATATAACTATCTTCACTAGTAATTAAATCATTAACAGTAGTTGCTATATGATCATGATTTAAATCAAATCCTGCTGATTTATAAGCTCTTGACACTAAATCAGTACAGTAGTATTTATTTTTTGTGTTAAAAACAAATGAATAATTGTACGGTTTATACATATTTTCATAAGCATAACTTAAAATTTTATCATAATCCGTTTGTGTAGCATTTTTAGGTCTTAAGCCAATAATTTCCTCATAACGATTATGGAAATTATTTGGAAAATAAGAAACACAATTATCCTCTTTTTTATCAGCTAATCCAGTTGTTTCAATAACATCGTATTTTGTAATGCTTATTTTTTTTCCATTATAAGGTGCTTTTCCTTCATAATCACCAGCTACTAATGCCGCATGCTGTCCGAAAAAGAAACTAATAAATTCATTTACAAATGGAATATCTGGGAATGGCGACCCAGTTGCTAATAAAATATCACCACTACTTCCTAATAACCGTATACCATTATGAAGTGTAAAAGCTGGTTTTTCTTCATCACTTTCAATACGATAATATTTTACAGTCCTTGACGATATTTCTTCTACATACTCTCCCTTAGATACAAATTGAGCAATTTCACTTTGAACAACGATAGTTTCTATTGAAGTACTCAAAATACCATATAAAGAAATACTCGTTAAAAATAAACATAATATTAGATTTATTTTTTTTGTAATTTTTTTTAAATTCATCATACTTATATTATACAGAAAATAATATTTTTTAGCAATAAAAACAAAAGGTGTGACTAAATCACACCTTATTTTTTAACTGGTTTAATAACCAAACAGCGATCTTTTCCTTCGCCTTCGCTTTCTGTATATACGTCACGCCAGTCACTTAATTTAGCATGAATAACGCGTCTTTCAAAAGCATTCATCGGCTTTAACTTTGTTTCTACTTTCGTTTTAGCAACCTCTTTAGCAACTTTAGTAGCTAAAATCTCTAATTGACGCTTTCTTTTTTCTTTATAATCATCAATATCAACTGATACAATGATATGTTCATCTGTTAAAGTTTGAATACAAGCACGAACTAACGTTTGAATAGCATCTAAACAACGTCCATATGTTCCAATTAATACTGGATTATTTTCACTAAAAACATTGTAGTAAATTTCTGTTTCATTTTTTAATGTTCGAACCTCGATTTTATACTCTACATTTAAACATTTTAATAAAGATTCTAAGTAACGTTTTCCTTCTAAAGCTAAGTTGATATCAACAATAGCTTCAACCATTATTTCATCACCATTTGCGCCTAATTCTGTTAAGTAAATTTTATCGCTTGGAACTTTTAAAAGATCAACTGCTAAATTCATGGCATCATCAAAATTTTTTGCTTCAAACTCTACTTTTTTGATCATTTTCTATCCATTCCTCAATTAGATAATTCTATCTTTCATTTTATAGTATTTCTTTTCACTTAATCGTCTATTAATTTGTTGTTGGAAAATAGAATAAAGGTTACCAATTAACCAATACAACGCTAATGAATTTGATCCAAATGACATGAATACCATCATAATTACCATAAACATATTCATAAAACGCATTTGTTTAGCCATTTGATCAGAATTTGGATTTGGAATATTTTTTTGATAGCTTAATTTTTTACTTGATAGGTAAGTCATCAAGAACATAGTTGCTCCTACTAAAAGTGATAGAACAACTCCGGCAATAATTGTCGAAACTTCTCCACCTGAATTAAATACACTCTTTGAGAAGTCAATTCCAATAAATATTTGATTTCCTAAATGGTAATCTCCACCACTGATTGTAATACGTTGAACAACTTGATACATCGCAAGGAAGATTGGCATTTGTAATAATGGAAGAAGACATCCTAATGGATTAATTCCATATTTTTTATAAACTTCCATAATTTCACGTTGTTGACGTTGTTGGCTTTCTGGATCTTTTCTTGTGACATATTTTTGATTAATTCGATTTAGCTCGGGTTGTGCTAAAGACATTTTTAATGACATATCATTAGTTTTAGCGTAAATAGGCCAAGCGATTGTTCTAACAATAATTGTTGTGAAGATAACCCCTAAGATATAAGAATCTCCAAAAAAGTTACCGATGTTTTGCATAATCCACGCTATTGGTCTTACTAATAACCATTGAAACCATCCACTGTCTGAATTTTTTATCGGACTAGTAATTGTTTCTTGACTAGTACATCCTGTTAATGAAAAAACTAAAAACAATAATACTACTGCTAATAATTCTTTACGATGTCTTGTAATAAATCTTTTTAAATTATACATTACTTCTCCTTAACAATATTTAATTTCTTAAATATGTATTCTAATTGTTTTTTCTTATTTTTATAATCTAATTCTAAACATAATGGCTTAGCTACAATAAAAATATCATATGCTTGTAATTTTTGATTATTTTCTCTTACGATACTTCTAATCTGTCTTTTAATATGAACTCTTACAACAGCTTTGCCGATTTTTTTTCCCACACTTAAAGCACATCGGAAATGACTGGTTTCGCTATTTTTTATGTATACTGTAAAATACTTGTTTCCAAAAACGTGCTTAAATTTAATAATTGATTCAATTTCAGTTGTTTTTTTTATTCGATATTCTTTTTTCATAGTTTATTTAATGAAAAAAGAGCTACATAAAAACAAAAAAGAATTTTTGATTTCAAGTAGCTCTGGTTTATCAAAATATATTAACTTAAAAGATAACTAAACAGTTAGTCTAGCTCTACCTTTTTGACGTCTTCTTTTAATTACTAAACGTCCTTTTGCAGTAGACATTCTTACTCTAAATCCGTGAGTAGTAGCTCTTTTACGTTTATTTGGTTGATATGTTCTTTTCATTGCCATATAAGTATAACCCACCTTTCTTACGAAACCATGCTACCTAATTATATAGTATATACTATATATTTGTCAATAAAATTTTTTTATATTTTTTTAATTGCACAATTTATTTTTTATTTTGTTAATAAATGTGGAAAACTAATAATTATCAAAAAAAGATATATTAATTGTAAAAATGGCATTTTTAGGCTTTTTTTGCAAAAAAATAACCTTATTTATGAATTATTTCGATTACAAATGACACTTATCCACAAAAAATGTGGATAAGTTTTTAAAGCATACAAATAGTTTTTATGGTATAATTTTATCACGTCTTATAAAGGAGGAAGAGTATGCAATCACATTATGAAGAATTGTGGTTTCAAGTTCTTGGAGAACTAGAAAACTATTATGATGAAGATGTTATTAATGATGTTTTTAAAAAATGTGAAACAGTTGTTGGTTGCGTCAATAACCATATACAAATACTTGCTCCTGATGAGTTAACTAAAAATCGTATTAATCGTTTTTATCTTCGAAAGATTAATGATTTCTTAAAAAAATATACTGATGAAACGCTTGATTTTAAATTTATTTTAAAAAGTGAAATCAAAGAAGAAAAAACATTAGTAACACCAGATAAAGATTTAGATTCCAGGTATCGTCAAGGAAATTTAAATGCCCAATATTCTTTTGATAATTATGTTGTTGGAAATTCTAATAAATTTGCTTTTAGAATGGCGATGAAAATTGCCGAACAACCTGGAGAAGTCGCAAATCCACTTTATATATTTGGTGATGTTGGATTAGGTAAAACTCACTTGATGCAAGCAATCGGAAATTATATTTATGATGGTGACATTACTAAGAAAATATTATACATCAAAGCTGATGAGTTTATCGAAGATTATGCTAATTATTCAAAAAATGGACAAATGGAATTATTTAATGAAAAATATCGTAGTGTCGATGTTTTATTAATGGACGATATTCAAATTTTAGAACTTGGAAAAAAAAGTCAAATTGAATTTTTTAAATTGTTTGATATTTTATATAATGCAAACAAGCAAATTGTCATTACAAGTGACAGACCCGCTAGTGAATTAAATAATATAATGCCACGTTTAACAAGTCGTCTTTCTTGGGGATTAAGTGTGGATATTCAATCACCTGATAAAGATCATCGCATTAAAATACTAACTAAAAAAATGGTAGAATCATCAGATGAATCGATGAGTGATGATGTATTGAATTATATTGCATCATATTTTACAAGTAATGTTAGAGAATTAGAAGGGGCATTAAAACGAGTTTTATATTACTGCCTAACAAATGGAATTGAAATTAATGTCGATAACGCTACTGAAGCTTTAACCGCTTTAATGCGAAATAAACAAATCAGCAATAGTCTATATTTTGAACATGAGAATGAATATGATCGTATTCAAAGTATTGTCAGCGATTTTTATCATATCAGCGTATCGGATTTAATTGGTTCTAAGCGCAGCAGTAAATATGTATTACCACGCCACATTGCGATGTATCTAATGAAAACAAGATGCAACCTACCATACAAAAAAATTGGTGCTTTATTTAATAATCGCGATCACTCAACTGTTATCTCTGCTTATGAAAAAATATCAAGTGAAATTAAAACAAATGATAATTTAAAATTAGCTATTGAAACGATTGATAAAAAAATTACTAAAAACTATTAAAAGAGATCCTATGAAGTATTATACTTTATAGGATTTTTTTTATGCTTTATTAAAAATTGTTTTTATCAACATTAATTGTTTATAAAAAACGACGTATTATAGCTGTTTTTTAAATTATCTACATTGTTATCCACAATATTTTTTGATTGTTTTAATAATAGCTATATTTTCTACTTAAAAAGAAGACTTTTTTCGTAAAAATGGGGATAAAAATATCGATTAAAATTTATCCCCATTTAATGGTGAAAAAATTTCATTTTTATTATATAAAAAATTATCCACGTTGATAAATTATATTGTAACAAAGGTATTATTTTGATTTATCAACTTTTTTTCCACAATATTAACCACAATCATTTTTATCCACTATTTATTAACATTTTTCAATATATTTTTAAAAAAATATTATATAACTGATTTTTTTTCCACAAATTAACAAAAAACTTTTTTTTCTTTTTATAAGGTCACTTTTCTAATATATCCACAAAATTGTGTATCTTTAAAATGATATAAAATCCACAATATTTTTTTAAATGACTAAAAATAAAGTTAGTAATTCTTTTAAAATACATTTTACGACATATTATAAGAAATTTATAAAGTTTTCAACAATTTATTCCACAATTAATCTACATCTTTTTCCACTTCATTTTTAGTCATTATAAAGCCTTTTTTGACACTTTTCAACATTTCCACAACTATAATAATAATAATAATTTAAATAATATAAAATAATTATATAAATAAAAATAGCAAAGCATTATTTTTTAATCCTTTGTTTTTAAAACTTTTTATGATATAATATTAAGTAGAAATTAATTTTCATATAAAGGATGTGTCATATAAATGAATTTCACAATTGATCGCAATATTTTACTAGAAAATTTAAACATTATAACAAGAGGATTACCATCAAAAACACCAATGCCACATTTAACAGGAATCAAATTAGATATTATTGATGGTGATTTATACATTTTAAGCAGTAATACTGATATTGCTATTCAAACAATTATTACTAAAGAAAATATTGATATCAAAGAAAATGGATCAGTTTTAGTTCCAGGAATCGTTTTTATTGAAATAGTTAAAAAAATTAATAGTGAAAAAATTAATGTAAATTTAATTGAAGACAAAATTTTAATTATTAAAACAGATCGAAGTGAATTTAAATTACGTGTAATGGATGTATTTGATTATCCAAGTATTGATTTTGTATGTTTAGAAAATCCACTTTTAATTCAATCATCGACACTTACTTCTTTAATCAAAGAAACATCGTTTGCTACCGCCCAAACAGAACGTCGCCCTATTTTAACAGGAGTTAACTTTACATGTAATGGAAGTGAAATTAAAGCAATCGCTACTGATTCATATCGTTTAAGTCAAAAGAAAATTACTCTTGATGAAACATATTCAGAGTTTAATATTGTTATTCCAAATAAGAGTTTGAATGAATTATTACGCATTGTGGAAAACTTAAATGAAGTTATTAATGTTTATTTTTCAAATAATAAAGTATTATTCAAATTCAAAAATATATTATTCCAAACACGATTATTAGATGGTAACTACCCTGATACTTCAAGAATTATTCCACAAGATTTTCCAGTTATTATTAAATTTAATCGTAATGACTTATTAGAAACATTAGATCGTGTTTCTTTATTATCACCAAAAGATAAGGAAAATAATTATAATATTATTGTTTTAACGCTTAAAAAGGACAAAACAGTAGAAATCTCTACGACTAACTTAGAGATTGGTGATGCTATTGAAACAATAACTCCTTGCGAAGATGTTGAAGGCCCAATGATCAAGGTTGCTTTTTCATCAAAATATTTAACTGATGCTGTTCGCGTTTTAAATAGTGATAAAGTTAATATTAAATTTACTGGAGAAACAAAACCTTTTATTATTGATTCGGATGAAGAAGCTAATGTTTTACATTTAATTCTACCTGTAAGAAGTTCATATTAATTTAAAACGCCTTTATCTTTGCTATAAAGGCGTTTTAATTTGACCTATATTTCCTATCAAAGAAGACATAAAAATGCTTTTTAAACATTAAAACATAGCTTTTTTAAAAATTTTATGATATAATGAGGATATGGTTTTTAATATATTATATATATTAAGGGGTGTAAAAATGGAAATAAAAGAAATAAAAATTCGAACTGAATATATAACTACAGGGCAACTTTTAAAAATTGCAGATATCATACCAAGTGGCGGTATGGCGAAGTTTTTTTTAAGTGAAAATGAAGTTTATGTTGATGGAGTTTTAGATCTTCGTCGTGGAAAAAAATTATATCCAGGAATGACAGTAGAAATCCCAGGATATGGAGTTTATAAAATTGTTTAAAAATGATTAGTAAAATCAATTTAAAAAATTTTCGTATTTTTAAACAATTAGAGTTAAATTTTAATAGCAATTTAATTATTTTAAAAGGTGCTAATGCTAGTGGTAAAACAAGTGTTTTAGAAGCAATTAATTACGTCAGTTTAACCAAATCACACAGAAGTAATAAAATAAATGAATTAATAAAATTTAATTCTTTTTTTGCAACGATTAAACTTTATGAAAATAAAGATGAATATCATTTGATTTTATCAGAAAAAGGAAAAAAAGTTTTTCTTAATAAAATAGAATATAAAAAAATAAGCGATTATATCGCTCATTTACAAGTGGTATTTTTTTCCCCAAGTGATTTAGAGTTAATTTTAGGTTCTCCAAAATGTAGAAGAGATTTTTTAGATATTGAAGCTACTAAATTATCAAAAAAATATTTTTTATATTTAAAAAAATATCACGATATTTTAAAGCAAAGAAATCAACTTTTAAAAATATTTAAAGATGAATATTTGTTGTTAGATATTATCACAGATGAATTGGTTGAAATGGCTAAAAAGGTTTATGAATTACGTTTAAAGATAATCAATAAACTAAATGAAATATTACCTGAAATATCTTCTTCTTTATGCTTTAAAGAGACGTTAAAAATTCATTACGAGTCAAGTATTACTGGTGATTTTAAACAAGCTTTTAAAAAACATCTAGAACGCGATATTAAATATAAAACAACAACAATTGGACCTCATAAAGATGATTTTATCTTTTATTTAAATAATTTAGATGCAAAAAAATATGCTTCACAAGGGCAAATTAGATCGATTATCTTGTCAATAAAACTTGCATTAGTTAAATTAATGAGTATGGATTTAAAAAAACGACCAATTTTGCTTTTAGATGATGTTTTAAGTGAACTAGATCACAATCGACAAAATAATTTGTTAGCATTATTAACTAATAATGTGCAAACTTTTATTACAACTACTGATATCGATAATATCGATGAAAGTATTATAAAAAATAGTCAAATTATAGATATAGAAACACTTACAAAGGAAGGAAGATGAGTAAGATGGATAATACAAAACAATATGATGCCTCAAATATTCAAATTTTAGAAGGATTAGAGGCAGTAAGAAAAAGACCAGGAATGTATATTGGTTCGACAGGACCTCGTGGGCTTCACCACTTAGTGTGGGAGATCGTTGATAACTCAATTGACGAAGCTTTAGCAGGTTTCGCTACTCATATTGAAATTGAACTTTTAAAAGATGATATTGTTTCGGTTACTGATAATGGACGCGGAATGCCTATTGATATTCATCCTAAAACAGGACGTAGTGCTTTAGAAACTATTTTTACTGTTTTACACGCTGGTGGAAAATTTGATTCATCAAGTTATAAAGTTTCTGGAGGATTACATGGTGTAGGAGCTTCAGTTGTTAATGCATTAAGTGAATGGTTAAATGTTAAAGTTCGTCGAAATGGTAAACTTTACGAACAAGAATACCGTCGTGGAAAAGTAGAATATGATATTCGTGAAATTGGTGAAGCTAATGATACTGGATCATGTGTTACTTTTAAAGCAGATAGTGAAATTTTTAAAGAAACAACGGTATACGATATAGAAGTTTTACGTAATCGTATTCAACAATTAGCTTTTTTAAATAAAAATATTCGTATTACGTTAACCGATTCACGTGGAGATGAACCAGTTGTTTATTCATACCATTATGAAGGTGGAATTGTTGAATATGTGGACTTTTTAAATAAAAATAAAAATCGTATTCATCAAGGAATTATTTATTGCGAAAAAGAAGCAGAAGGAATTACTGTAGAAGTAGCAATGCAATATAACGATTCATATAATGCTAATATTTATTCATTTGCCAATAACATCCATACACATGAGGGTGGAACCCATGAAGAAGGATTTAGAATGACATTAACGCGTATTATTAATAAATATGCTTTAGAAAATAAAATGTTAAAAAATGATGAAAACCTATTAGGAGAAGATACGCGTGAAGGTCTAACAGCGATCATTTCTATTAAACATCCAGACCCTCAATTTGAAGGACAAACAAAAACGAAACTAGGTAATACAGAAGTAAGACGTATTACATCACAATTATTTGCCGAAGTTTTTGAAAGATACTTATTAGAACATCCGCAAGAAGCTAAGCAAATCGTTGATAAATGTATTTTAGCCAGTAGAGCACGTTTAGCAGCTAAAAGAGCGCGTGAAGCGACACGTCGTAAATCACCTCTTGATCAATTAGGATTCGCCTCTAAATTGGCAGATTGTCGTAGTAAAGATCCAGCTAAATCTGAAATGTATATTGTCGAAGGGGATTCAGCAGGTGGGTCAGCAAAACAAGGTCGTGAAAGTGAATTCCAAGCGATATTGCCGTTACGTGGTAAAGTTTTAAACGTTGAAAAAGCTCGTCTGGACAAAGTATTAGCCAATAAAGAAATTTTATCGATGATTCAAGCTATTGGAACAGGAATTGGGGAAGAGTTTAATATTGATAATGCTAGATATCATAAGATTGTTATTATGACGGACGCTGATGTTGATGGTGAACATATTCGTATCTTATTATTAACTTTCTTCTATCGTTATATGAAACCACTTATCGAAAAAGGATATATCTATATTGCACAACCACCACTATTTAAGATTCAACAAGGTAAGAGAATTGAATATGCTTATTCTGAGGATCAGTTAAAACAAGTATTAGATAGTATTGGTGGAAAATGCCAAATTCAAAGATATAAAGGGCTTGGAGAAATGAATGCTGAGCAATTATGGGAAACAACAATGGATCCGTCTGTAAGAACGTTATTGCGTGTTAGTTTAGATGATGCGTTTGATTGTGATCAAATTTTCAGCATGTTAATGGGGGAAGAAGTAGAGCCTCGTAAAAACTTCATTGCAGAAAATGCTGTTTATGCAAGTAATATCGATGCTTAGGAGGATTTTATGGAAAATACAAATAAAGAAGAATTTATTAAAGCTAATTTAGAGCATGATAAAGTCGAAGAACGCAATATATCAAAAGAATTAAAAACAAGTTTTTTAAATTATGCAATGTCAGTTATTGTTAGTCGTGCACTTCCAGATGTAAGAGATGGATTAAAACCTGTTCAACGTCGTATTTTATATGGAATGAATGATCTACACATTTACGCTAATTCGGTATATAAAAAATCAGCCCGTATTACTGGGGAAGTTATGGGGAAATATCACCCTCATGGAGATTCATCAATCTATGATGCGATGGTAAGAATGGCTCAACCATTTAACTATCGTTATCCACTTGTTGATGGACATGGAAATTTTGGTTCTGTCGATGGAGATGGAGCAGCTGCGATGCGTTATACAGAAGCTCGTATGAGTAAGTTAAGCATGGAAATGCTTCGCGATTTAGAAAAAAACACAGTAGATTTTGTACCAAACTACGATGGTGAAGAAAAAGAACCTTCTGTATTACCATCACGTTATCCTAATTTGTTAGTAAATGGTTCTACAGGGATTGCGGTTGGTATGGCAACAAATATACCACCTCATAACCTAGGAGAAGTAATCGATGGATTACTAGCTTTGATGGATAATCCAGAGATTACTGTTGAAGAATTAATGCAATATATAAAAGGGCCAGATTTCCCTACAGGTGGCCAAATTCTAGGATTAACAGGATTAAGAAATGCATATGAAACTGGAAATGGTTTGATTGTTTGCCGTGCTAAAGCAACAATCGTAGAAGAAAAAAATGGTAAAAATACAATCATTGTTACAGAGATTCCATATCAAGTAAATAAAACGCGTTTAATTGAAAGAATTGCAGAAATAGCAAAAGATAAAATTGTTGAAGGAATTACTGACTTACGTGATGAATCAAATCGTAATGGAATGCGCATTGTCATTGAATTGCGTAGAGATGTTAATCCGCAAGTTATGTTAAATAATTTATATAAATATACCCAACTTCAAACATCATTTGGAATTAACATGATTGCATTAGTTGATAATCAACCAAAAACTTTAGGATTAAAAGACATTTTAGTTGAGTATTTAAAACATCAATTACAAATTATTACGCGTCGTACGGAGTATGATTTAGATAAAGCGTTACAAAGATTACATATTTTAGAAGGTTTAATTAAAGCTTTAGATAACATCGATGCGATTATTAGTATTATTCGTGGAACAAATGATGGAACAGAGAAAGAAAAATTAATTGAGCGTTTTAGTTTAAGTGAAGTTCAAGCACAAGCTATTTTGGATATGCAATTAAAGAGATTATCAGGTTTAAATCGTGAAAAAACAGAACAAGAGTTTAATGATTTGACAAGAGCGGTCGAAGAATATCGTGCTATTTTAGCTTCAAAAGAACGCAAAGAAGAAATTATTCGTCAAGAAATATTAGAAATTAAATCTAAATACGGAGACGAACGTCGCAGTGAGATTTCTCTTCACGTCGATATTAATATTGAAAATGAAGATTTAATTCCTGTTGAGGATGTAATTATTACTATTACAAATAACGGATATGTTAAACGTATGAAAGTAGATAGTTATAAAACACAAAATCGTGGTGGAGTTGGAGTAACTGGAATTAAAACACATGAAGATGACATCGTAGAGCATATTATCGCTACTAAGACACATGATTATTTATTATTCTTTACAAATAAAGGTCGCGTGTATAAAATTAAGGGATATCAAATTCCAGAAGGCTCAAAGACAAGTAAAGGATTACCGGTAGTTAATTTGCTTAACTTTGAAGATGGAGAAAAATTAAAAGCCGTAACACCAATTAAAGATTTTGATTCTAATGATTATTTATTCTTTGCAACAAAGCGTGGAATTGTAAAACGTACGAGTGTTTCACAATTTAAAAATATTCGTTCTAATGGTATTATTTCTATGGTGTTAGCTGATGAAGATGAATTATTAGGTGTGCTAACTACTACTGGAAATGATGAAATTATTTTAGGTGCAACAAATGGTAAAGCAATACGCTTTAAAGAAGATGATGTACGTCCAACAGGTCGCTCGACTTTAGGTGTTCGTGGAATGATGTTAGACAAAGATGATGAATTAGTTGGAATGGCCTTAATTAATGAT
The DNA here is from genome assembly GCA_944325695.1 of uncultured Anaeroplasmataceae bacterium. Classification (GTDB taxonomy): domain Bacteria; phylum Bacillota_I; class Bacilli_A; order Acholeplasmatales; family Anaeroplasmataceae; genus UBA3384. The sequence continues at coordinate 39,922 of CALVBA010000001.1, read as the reverse complement.
AGTAATAATGAAATCCTGGTTATTACAGAAAAAGGTTATGGTAAACGTTCATCAGTCGAAGAGTATCGCCTACAACGTCGTGGAGGAATTGGTATTAAAGCTTTAAATGTAACAAGTAAAAATGGTAAATTAAAAGCTTTAACGACTGTTAATAGCGATCAAGATTTATTAATCACAACAAATAAAGGTGTCGTTATTCGCATGCACTTAGATACTGTTAGTCAAACAGGACGTTCAACACAAGGAGTTATTTTAATTCGTTTACGTGATGATCAAGAAGTATCAACATATGCCATTGTTGAGCGAAGTTTAGATGATGAAATAGAAGTAGAATAAGATTTTCAATATTGAAAATCTTTTTTTAAAAAAGGAGATAATAATATGTTAGAAACACGACGATTAATTTTGCGTAACTTTAAAATTGAAGATGCCCATGATGTATATGAATACGCTAAAGTTGAAGGAATTGGAGAAAGAGCTGGTTGGATACATCATAAATCGATCGAAGAATCAAAGCAAATTATTGAAAAGTTTTTTTTAAAATCTGCGAATTGTTTTGCGATTGTTGATAAAAAAACGAATAAAGTTATTGGATCAATTGATTTAAAAAGTTCATTTACGTTGAAACAATTTGAAAAAGAAGGAACAAATTTTGAAATCGGATATGTTTTAAGCAAAGATTATCATGGACAAGGATTGATGACAGAAGCTTGTCTATGTCTAATTAAATATGGTTTTGAAGAGTTAAAGGCTGATCATATTTTTTGTTGTCATTCCGATAAGAATTTACAATCACAAAGAGTTATTGAAAAATGTGGATTTGTATTTTTAAATAAAGAAATGAAACAAAATTCATTATTTAATGATGATAGACTTCTTTTAGGGTATGAAATAACAAAAGAAGATTATTGGAATCAACAATTATATAAGCGTATTATCGAACGAAGTATATCAGAAAGTCAGCCAATAATTGAAGATGCAGTTAAAAAAATGTTTGATAACCCAGAAATTGGTAATCAAGAATTTTACGCTCATGAATTATTAACAGATATTTTAAAACAAAAAGGATTTGAAGTAACTTCTAATTTTGTCCTAGAAACAGGTTTTAAAGCAGAATATAGAAGTGATAGAAAAGGGCCTAGAATAGCCATTCTTGCTGAATATGATGCCCTTCCTGGAATTGGACATGGTTGCGGTCATAATTTAATTGCAGGAATATCTTTATTAACAGGAATAGCCTTAAGAAATATAATTAACAATGTAGGTGGAACATTGTTAGTTATTGGAACACCAGCTGAAGAAAATTTTGGTGGAAAAGTTGAAATGGTTCAAAATGGTGTGTTTGCTTCTGTAGATGCTGCACTGATGATTCACCCAAGTTCTTATAATGGTATCGGTGGACGAACAAATGCTTTAAATCCTGTAAAGTTTGAATTTTTTGGAAAAACTGCACATGGATGTAAACCATATGAAGGAAAAAGTGCTTTAGATGCTGCGGTTTTAACTTATCAATCAATTAATATGATGCGTCAGTTTTCTAAACCCAACACCTTTATTCATGGTATTATTCGAGATGGTGGTAAGGCTTGCAATATTATTCCTGATTACGCTTCATTAGAATACTATTTTAGAAGTGATAAAATGAGTTATGCTCAAGAATTAACTGATAAAGCTATTAAAGCTTGTGAAGGAGCTTGCTTGGCTACAGGAACATCGTTTAAACATCATATTTTTGAATGTCCTTATGAAGATTTTAAAGTTAATTATCGTTTAGCCAACATTTTAAAAGAAAAATTTAATGAAATAGGAATAAATGATGTTCGTGATATTAATGAAAGACCGGAAGGATCATCGGATATTGGGGCTGTTTCATACTGTTGCCCAGCTTTACACGGCTATATTAAAATTTGCAATGATGACATTTTAGCTCATTCAGTAGAATTTGCATGTCAAACGATTTCAGAAATTGGAAAAACAGCACTAAAAAATGCTTCAACTGCTTTAAGTTTAGTAGCACTAGAGTTGTTTACTAATGAAGAGGAATTGTTAGAAATTAAAAAAGAATTTAACATGTCATAACCTATTTAAAGGCTTATATCAATTTGATATAAGCTTTTTTGATATAGGCAAAATATTGAATTAATAGCTTAGAAAATTGTTTTTTTATGAAATTTATGATATAATTAAATGAATATTTTACAGAAGGGAAGTTGAAATATGCAAGAAGTTGCGCCAGATAAAGTAATTGCGATTATGTATGATTTTGATAAAACATTATGTGATAAAGATATGCAGGAATATTCTTTCATTCCTTTAGTAAATAAAACACCAGAAGAGTTTTGGGGTGAAACAGGGGTTGTCGCTACACAAAACGATATGGATAAAATTTTAGCCTATATGTATTATATGATTGTTTGTGCTAAAAAAGAAAATATTAAATTAACACGTGAATTATTAAATAAGTGTGGAGAAAATGTTAACTTATTTCGTGGGGTATTAAGTTACTTTAAACGTATTAACGAATATGCTAGTCGTTTAGGTTTTAAATTGGAACATTATATTATTTCATCGGGGTTAAAAGAAATGATTAGTGGAACGCGTATTGCTAAAGAATTTACCGAAATTTATGCTTGTGATTTCCATTATGATGAAAATGGTGAAGCGGATTTTCCAGCTAACGTGGTAAACTATACAACAAAAACACAGTTTTTATTCCGTATTAGTAAAGGAGTTTTAGATAAATCAGATGATGTTGCTTTAAACTCGTTTACCCCAGATAGTGAACGTCGTGTTCCTTACAATCGTATGATTTATATTGGGGATGGATTAACTGATGTGCCATGCATGCGTTTAATAAAAAAATCAGGGGGGAAAAGTATTGCTGTTTATCCAAAGCATAAAATTGACCGCGTTAAACAATTATTGTTAGATCAAAGATGTGATTTTATTGCTGAAACAGATTATAGTGAAGGTGGAGAATTAGATCATATAATCAAAATGATTATTGATCAAATCTATGTTAATGAATTAATGTTATCAAAAATTGATTCACAATTCTCTAAAGTTAATAAGCTAAAATAGTAATACAAAAAATTATGAAAACAACTAATTTAATTTCTTGTTTGATAGGATTAATATTTAATATATTAATTTTTATCATAGCAAGTATCATAAAATATAATCCATTAATTGTATTCTTCATCAGTCAGACGATATTATTTATTTTGTATAAATATTTCGTTTTTAAAAGCTCAAAAGATTTTTTAACCGAAATTGTTATGTACTTTTTACTAAGTATTGTTAATTTTATAAATTATGCAGTATTGCAAATTTTAATTGGTAAAATACTTAATTTAGATAATATCATTACGTTTTTTGTTGCTGGAGGAATTAGTATTATAATGCAGTTTTTCTTTAGCCAATATCTTTTTAAAAACAAAAAAATATTCGCTAAAGAAAAGATATACCCTCTTTTAGCCTTGTTTGTAGTATCGCTTTTATCGATTATAACGATATTAATACCAGGATTTAATGAAGGGCATGATACGATTTTTCACTTTGGACAGATATATGACATTTATTATGGATTTAAAAACGGTCATTTTATGTGTCAAGAAAATTATATCGTTATTTCATTTTTAGGATATAATACACGTATTTTTTATGCACCTTTAACACATTTATTAGTAGCTTATGTTGGATATATTTTTAGTTTTATTGGATTAAATTTAATGATATCTTTTAAAATAGTTGTTATTGTATTTAATTTTTTGTCAGGTTACTTTGTTTATAAGTTTCTAATATATCTTAATAAATCGCCTAAATTAGCGTTTTTTGGAAGTTTATTTTTCTTAATTTTTCCATATCGAATATATAATATCATGACAAGAATGGCTTTAGCTGAAGTATTTGCAAGTGTGTTTATTCCTTTGTTTTTTTATGGATTTGTAAGAATTTGTGATGAAAAAAAAGATGGCTTTTTAATGGTTACAACAAGTTCCGTTTTAATCATTTTATTTCACAATATCACAGCTTTATTTGTAGCTTTCTTTGGATTAATTTATTTACTTTTAAATATTAAAAAGATTATCTCATTACTTAATGTACGATTTATTATAAACGGAATTATATGTCTTTTTATTATCTTTAGTTTGACAGCCTTTTATTATTTTGGTTTAATAGAGCATCTTTTGTTAAATCTTTATACGATATCAAATGATGTGGCTATGACAACAAGTTTTTATAATATATTAAGTCAAAATATTTTAAATGTAATAGCTAATTCTGGATTTTTTGATTTCTCAAAATTTGATCATTTTATATATTTTGGAATTAGTGTATTAATATCGATTACTTTTTTTATTAAATCAGAAAAAGTCTATAAAGATAAAACATCTTCACCAAAATATAAAAAAGTTGTTTTCTTAATTATGATTTTTATTTTACTCTTTAGCTTTAGTATTAACTTTTTATTAGCCTTTTTAATATATTGGTTTTTAAGACGAAATTATGCTGAGCCATTTGAATGTCATTATGACAAAATAGTATTTCGAAACTTTACTATTTTAACTGTTATTTGTACAGTAATGATGGTATGTTCACCAATTTGGTTTTTCTTACCTAAAATATTTTATAAAATTCAGTTTTTAACAAGATTGTATAGTTTCTTATCATTGTTTGGAATTATTACCGTTTGTTTTTTAATGACCAAATTAAAAAAAGCTCAATTTAATTATAAAATTATTAAAATTGTAACGTTACTTGTTTTTATATCTGGTTCTAATATTACGGTTCTTAATCAAAAGAAGGATAATTTATGGTATCTAAATATTGATGAATCGATTAGTTTAGATGTTAGATCTGGTGGATGGCAAAAAGAGTATACGCCATATATTTATTTTGATAATGTTGAATATAAAAGTAATTATACAAATTCATTATATGATGAAGTTAGATATTATTTATACAACAACACTTCTTCAACAATAAAAGATTATGTTTATATAATGCCATCTATTTTAAGTGGAATTGGACAAATAACGCAAGTCGACCATGATATAACAACACATTATTTAGAAGTTACTATCTACGAAGAAGCATTAATTCAAATGCCATTGTTTTATTATAAGGGGTATAAAATTGAAGCTAATAATCAAACAATTCCTGTTGAAGAAGTTGATGGGTTAGTATCTTTTGTCTTACCTAAGGGAAAATATAGCATTTCAGTTTGTTATGAGAGATCTGATCTAATGAATACTTCATCAATTATTTCAGTAGTTGGTTTTAGTGTATTAATGATATATGGGGTTTATATTATTTATCAAAGTAACAAAAAAGAGATTTAAAATGGAAGGAGCTACACCGGTAGCTTTTGGTGATTAGCATGAAATTAAAAGATTTATTTATTAAATATAAACAAATAATCCTATATTTAATCGTTGGAGGATTAACGACTATTGTTAATATTTCTTGTTATTTTATATTAACAAAAGCAGGGTTAAACACAGCTATAAGCACAGCTATCTCTTGGTTAGCATCAGTTGTATTTGCTTTTTTTCCAAATAAATTATATGTCTTTGAAAGTAAGAAAACAGGATTTATAAAAGAATTTATCTATTTTATTTTTAGTCGAATATTAACTGGGATAGCAGATATTTTATTAATGGTTATTTTTGTTGATATCTTCCATGTTAATGATTTGCTGATGAAAGTTATTGCTAATGTGTTAGTTATTATTTTAAATTTTGTTTTTAGTAAAATATTTGTTTTTAATAAAGAATATGCGGATAAGGATTTAAAAAAATATACGCCATATCTAATTATTTTACTAGTAACGCTAGCTACGATGTATCCAATTTTTATTCCTGGACAAATCGAAGGACACGATACATTATTTCATTTTGCACAAATTTATGATGTTTTTTACGGATTAAAAAATGGCCATTTTTTATGTCAAGAAAATCATATTATTATTTCTTTTTTGGGATATAATACGCGTATTTTTTATTCCCCATTAGCACATTTACTTACTGGTTCAATTGGCTATTTTTTAAGTTTTTTTGGCTTAAGCTTAATGATTTCATATAAAATTGTTTTGATTTTCTTTTGCTATTTAAGTGGCTATTTTATTTACCGCTTCCTTAAATTAATAACTAATTCTAATCGTATTGCACTTTTGGGTACAATTCTTTATTTGGTTGTTCCATATCATATCTATAATATTATTGAGCGGAATGCCTTAGCAGAAGTGTTTGCGACTGCCTTTATACCACTGTTTTTTGAAGGATTATATAGAATTATTCATAAACCTTTACAAGAAAAAGGGTTTATAATTACTATATGTGCGATGTCGCTTTTAATTTTATTCCACAACATTACAGCTTTTTATACCGCTTTTTTAGGAATTATTTATCTTTTAATTAATTTCCAAAAAATAGTGAAAAATTTTAAAAAACCAAAATTTGTTATTTTATCTATTATCAGTATTTTAATTACAATTATGATTCCTGCATTTTATTATGTAGGATTGACAGAACATTTGTTATTGGGAATATATAATATCTCTAATGATTATTTGATGCATGCAAATATTGAATATATTTTATCTCAATCGATTAATGATATACTTATTGGGATTCGTCGTTTTGCAAACTTTAAAGATGTTTTATTATTTTTAATCGATGTTTTAGTTATGCTTGTTTTTGTTATATTAAATGATCGTATTGTAAAATTAAAATTAAAACCAATATATTGTATATTATTGGGAATTATTTTTGGTGGTATTGTCTTATTTGTTTCGCAAAATATTATGTTTTTGTGGGCTTATATTTTAGCAACGTTCTTACCAAAATACATTAAGATTGATTTAAAAGTATCATTTAATTATAATAATTTATTTCAATTTCTTATATTGTTAGGGGCTATACTATTATTAATGTTTTATACTGATATTTGGCGAATTCTTCCTGATATCTTTTATTCAATTCAATTTATTAATCTTCTATGGTCTTTTTTAAGTTTTTTCTTAGTAGTTATCTTATGTTTATTGTTAACAATTGAAAGTGTTGTCAACGGATTTAAAGTAGCTATCGTAGGAATTATATGTTTTTGCTTAACAATTAGCACTTCAAATTCTAATATTGTGCGTAAATTTCATAATGGCCATAATTGGTATTATGAAATTTCTGAATATATCGCACTTCATCCTTTTTCTGGGGGTTGGCAACAAGAATATGCCCCTAAAATGTATTACGATATTGAATATAAGAGTATTTATGATAACTCTTTATATCAAGAAGTTAAAGATTATTTAAGATACCAACAATCTAATACCATTGAAGAATTTCCTTATTTAAATCCTGTTGTTTTAGAAGGTAAGGGAAATATTGAAGTAGTTAAACGTGATGTTCCTAACTATGTATTAAACATTCAAGCAACTGAAGATGTGCTTATTCAGTTACCATTATTTTACTATAAAGGGTATATGGCAAAAAGTGGTAATGAAGTATTAGAAGTTATAGAAATTGATGGTTTAGTTGCTTTAAAAGTTAATGCTGGAATACATCAAGTAAAAATATCATACGAAGGATCAGAGGCAATGCAATCTTCTTTTTATATTTCTATTGCTGGAGGAGTTGCTTTAGCTTTATTGGTAGGTTATACTTCTTTTAAAAAGTTTGGAGAATATGAAGGTGTTTAATATGATATACAACTTAATAACTGATGTGCGAATTTTTGAATCGAGATTAGTATTGATTAATGTCATTATATCTGTTGTTTTGGCAGTTATTTATTTTCATCAATACTTTTATGGGTTTTTAAGTATTTTCGTAAAACGAAAAAAATTAAAAGATGCGACTTTAAATCGTAAGTTTGCTTATATCATTTGTGCATATAACGAAGAGGTTGTTATTGGAAATTTAGTACAAAGTATTTATGCGCAAGATTATCCAAAAGAATTAATGCAGGTTTTTGTTGTGGCAGATAACTGTACAGATAAAACAGCTCTTATAGCTCGTAATGCTGGTGCTATAGTAATTGAACGATTTAATCAAATTAAAAAAGGAAAAAGTTATGCTTTAGATGATGCAATAAAAAAAATTCTTGCTGAACATCACGATTTTGACGGTTATTTATTCTTTGATGCGGATAACTTAGTTGCTCCTGATTATACAAAAGAAATGAATAAACTTCTTGATAAGGGATATGATGTGGCTACTTCGTTTAGAGATACTAAAAACTTTGATAATTGGATTAGTGCTGGATCATCGATGACATTTTTACGTGAAAATATTATTATTCATCAATCTCGTAGTTTTGTAGGGATAGGAACATATGTTGCTGGGACTGGTTTTTATGTTTCAGATAAAGTATTACGCAAACAAAATGGGTGGCCGTATCATACTTTAACTGAAGACATTGAATTTTCAGTAAATTGTGCCATTCAAGGTATTAAGATTGGTTATTGTGGGTCGGCTGTATTTTATGATGAACAACCAGAAAAGTTAAAACAATCCAATAAACAACGTTTACGTTGGTGTCGCGGAACACATCAAATATTCTTTAGATATGGTTTTAAGCTGTTAAAAGGATTTTTAACTAAAGGAAGTTTAACATGTTTTGAAATGTTTGTGCATGTATGTCCATTACCGGTTTTAACATTTTTATGGTCATTAATCTATACTTTACTATTATTATTTTTTGCATTTTTTCAAAACTTTTCATGGGAACAATGTATCGCTATTGGTGTTCAAAATTTTATATTCTTCTTGCTTCTTTTATATGCAATAGCCTTGTTACAAGCTTTTATTGTGACTATTAAATATCATAAGAATATTAAATGTAAATTAAGTAAGCAAATAAGATATTGTTTTACTTTCCCAATTTATATGATGCTTTTTATCCCGCTTTCATTTAAAGCATTATTTAAAAAAGTTAATTGGGTTAAAGTCGAACATACTGTGGATAAAAAAATTTCAGATTTGTAGTTTTGCACAAGATATACACATATTTATTGTTTTATTGTAATATTATAAAAAATAGGGTAATAAAAGCAGGAAAAGGGTGGTTTTTATGATTTTAACCAACTTCATTGTAAAACAAAATACTTTTGGGACAATCATTTCAATCATAAATTTGATTTTTACAATTGTTGTCTTTTTGATATATTTTCATCAAATGCTATATTCTTTTATTGGACTTATAACAAGGCCACGTAAATTTGCTGATGCGAAGGTCAATCATAAGTATGCATATTTAATTAGTGCACATAATGAAGAGATCGTTATTGAAAATTTGATTCATAGTATTTATGCTCAAGATTATCCCAAAGAGTTAATGCAAGTTTTCGTTGTAGCGGACAATTGCAATGATAAAACAGCTCTTTTAGCTAAAAAAGCGGGAGCTATTGTATATGAACGATTTGATGAAGAAAAACGAGGAAAAAGTTATGCATTAGACTTTTTACTTAATAAAATTTTTAGAGAACACGATAATGGATATGAAGCTTTTTTTATATTTGATGCGGATAATTTAGTATCTAAAAATTACACTACAGAGATGAATAAAGTATTTGATGCTGGATATAAAGTATCTACATCATTTAGGGATACAAAAAACTTTGAAAACTGGATTAGTGCAGGAGCATCAATGGCTTTTTATCGTGAATGTTTATTAATTCATCAATCAAGAAGTATTTTTGATATTGGAACTTTTGTTTCTGGAACGGGTTTTTTTATTAGCGCCGACCTTTTAAAAGAAACAGGATGGGTTTGTCATACGATGACCGAAGATATTGAATTTTCTTTAAAATGTAGTTTAGAAGGAATTAAAATTGGTTATTGTGCTGATGCAGTTTTTTATGATGAACAACCAACAACATTAAAAAGTTCATTAAATCAACGTTTGCGTTGGTGTAAAGGAATGCACCAGATCTTTTTTAGGGATGCTAAAAAAGTTATAAAGAAAAACTTTAAAGGATTTAATGCTGAAAGTTTTGAATTATGCGTTCATGTCAGTCCGATTCCACTTATTACGACATTGTGGTTTGTTATTTATTCAATATCAACTTTTATTAATGCATCTTTTTTAGAATATTCTAGCGCAGAGTTTTTTAAATTAGCTATTCAACTATTTAGCTCACTAGGAATGACATTTTTTGGATTACTGGTTATTAACGCTTTTATTGTCATACTAAAATATCATAAAAATATTCGTTGTCCATTATACAAACAAATCTTTTATTGTTTTACATTCCCTATTTATATGTTTTTTTATCTACCATTGTCATTTATGGCATTATTTAAAAAAGTACAATGGGTTAAAGTACCACACACGATTAATCGTAAGATAGATGAAATTAGCTCATAATTAATTAAGCATTTGAAATATTTCAAATGCTTTTTTTATAATTTTTATGCTATTTTAAAAATATTTTAAATGGTGTATAATATAAAGTATAAATTATTGTAAGGGAGAGTGTGGGTAAATGAAAAAGTTATTTAAGTGGGGATACAGATATACTCCATATATCTTTGTTTCGCTTATTTTAGTTGTGGTTTTACAGTATTTATATTCTCATATTCCTATTTATGTTTTATACGCTTTGAAAGTTTTGGGATATGAAGGAAATAATGTAAATTTACCACAACCGATTTTAAATTTTCTAAATAGTTTAGCAAGAAATACTAATGAAGAAAAAATAAAAGTGGTATTATGTGTGGCGATTATGATTATTGTCTTACAAGCAGTTAGAAGTTTGATGCGTTTTGCAGATAATTATATTCGTGGAAAAGTTTCGGAAAACATTAGTCGAGACATGCGAATTAGTCTATATGATCATATTCAGGATTTATCATACCAATACCATAATAACGTGGATACAGGAGATTTAATTCAAAGATGTACATCGGATATTGATACTTCAAGTACTTTTATTTCTAATAAAATTCCTGAAATAGTAAGTATTATTGCAACTATTTTAATTGGAGCCTATCAAGTAGGAAAAATAAACATTCAATTAATGTGGATTTCTCTTGTAATTGTTCCAATATGCGGTATTTCTTCAGTTATTTATTTCAGGTATGTTAACAAAAAATTCTTAGAAATTGAAGAATCTGAAGCCAAAATGACAACCATCATTCAAGAGAATATTGCACAAGCACGTGTGGTCAAAGCTTTTGCAAATGAAAAATATGAATTCGATAAAATGGATGCTCAATCAATCGATTATCGTGAAAAAGACCGTAAATTTAGTAGAACTATGGGACTGTTTTGGGGATCACAAGATTGTGCCGTTATGTTACAGTATGTATTAACTCTTTGGGTAGGGATTAACCTATCTAAACAAGGGTTAGTTGATGGTGCTGATATTGCGGCATGTATATTACTAATGGGGATGTTGGTATTTCCAATCAGAGGATTAGGACGTATTATTGCTGATTTTGGACGTTCGTTAGTAGCTTCTGAACGAATTGATGAAATATTAAGGACACCTTCTGAATATGAAATTAATGGCAATGAAAAACCAAATATTCAAGGAGCTATTGAATTTAAGGATGTATGTTTTAAATTTAATGATTCTGATAGTCAACTATTAGATCACGTTTCTTTTAATATTAAAAAAGGGCAAACTGTAGCTATTATTGGTAAAACTGGTAGCGGTAAGTCAACGATTTGTAATCTATTAACAAGAATGTTAGAATACGATTCAGGATCAATCTTGATTGATGGAGTAGATATTAAAAATATTGATAAAAAATATTTACGTAAAAATGTTGGAATGGTATTGCAAGAACCATTCTTATTTAGTAAAACGATATATGAAAATATTGCTATTTCATCAAACAAAGAACCAAAATTGATTTTTGAAGCAGCTTCTAAAGCCGCAATTCATGAAGATATTGAACAGTTTGAATTGGGGTATAAGACATTAGTTGGTGAAAAGGGAAGTACTTTGAGTGGAGGTCAAAAGCAACGTTTAGCGATTGCTCGAATGTTGGTTGAAGATAGACCTGTCATTATTTTTGACGACTCTTTAAGTGCGGTAGATACTCAAACTGATTTGATGATTCGTACCGCTTTAACAAATAAAGAAAAACGAAGTACAATGATTATTGTTACACATCGAACAACCACAGCAAAAGAAGCTGATTTAATTATTGTTTTAGATAGCGGTAAAGTAGCGCAAATAGGGACTCATGATGAATTAGTAAACCAAGAGGGAATTTATTCTCATTTATGGAAGATTCAAGGTAATCTCGAAGATGAATTTAATGATATTGTAAAAAAGGAGGAAAAGTAAAATGGAACAATTCAATGAAGAAGATTATTCTAATACAAAAGCCTCTTTAGATACATGGAAAAAAATTATTAAGACAGTTTTAATTAACCGTAAACAAGCTTTCTTAATGATTACAATGATTGTTTTGGTAGCAATTTTAGATGTAACATATCCGTTATTAAATGAATATGCAATTAATCACTATTTTCAACAAAATCAAGATATGTCAAATTATGATAATGTCGGTTTTTTCATAACAATTTATATTTTCATTGCTATTGCATATTTTATTACTGTATCAGGATTTTTATATTTTGCAGGTTATATTGAGACACATACTTCTTATAACTTGCGCAAACAAGCATATGAAAATCTACAAAAATTACCATTTAGTTATTTTGATTTAACACCGCTAGGGTGGATTATGGCACGTATGACAAGTGATTCTCGAAAATTAGCTAATATAATTTCGTGGGGATGTATTGACTTGTTGTGGTCGGCATTAACGATGATGGGAATTTTAATTGTTGTTATGATCAAAAACTTTAAATTAGCACTGATCATTATTTGTTTATTACCATTTTTAATGTTTGTAAGTATTTATTTTAGAAATAAAATGTTAAAGTCATATCGTAATGTTCGTAAAATAAATTCACAAATTACTGCATCTTTAAATGAAGGATTTATGGGAAGTAAAACAACGAAATCATTGGTTATTGAAGAAAAGAATAGCAATGAGTTTCGAGGATTAGTTTATAATTATCGTAGAAATGCTTTACGTTCGGTGTTATTTAGCTCGCTTTTTGGACCATGTATTTTCATTTTAGGATATATTGGTGTTGCTGGAACGCTTTATGCAGGCTCATTTATGGTACTTGATCATGCTATTCAAGTTGGACTTTTATATGTATTTATCGATTATACAATCAAATTCTTTGATCCTGTAATGTCAATATCACGAATTTTAGCTGATTTCCAGCAAGCTCAAGCATCAGCAGAACGCATAGTTTCATTGATTGAAACAAAGCCTGAAATTGAAGATACAAAAGAAGTAATCGCTAAATATGGGACTATTTTCGATATGAAAAAAGAAAACTTTGAACCTATTAATGGAGATATTGAATTTAAAAATGTTTCATTTAAGTATAATAGAGGAGAAACTGTTTTAAAAGATTTCAACTTGAAAATTAAAGCTGGAACAAGTGTGGCTTTAGTAGGGCACACGGGAAGTGGAAAATCAACGATTGTGAATTTGGTGTGTCGCTTTTATGAACCAACTTCAGGAGAAATTTTAATTGATGGTAGAAATTATAAAGAACGTTCTATTTCGTGGTTACATTCTAATTTAGGATATGTTTTACAATCGCCACAATTATTTAGTGGTACGATTAAAGATAATATTAAATATGGTAAATTAGATGCAACCGATGAAGAAGTTATAGCAGTTTGTAAAATGATTAATGCTCATGATTTTATTATGAAAATGGAAAAAGGATATGATAGTGAAGTTGGAGAAGGAGGTAATAAGCTTTCTCAAGGTCAACGTCAATTGATTTCTTTTGCCAGAGCATTAATCAAAGATCCGCGGATTATCATCTTAGATGAAGCGACATCAAGTATTGATACGCAAACTGAAAAGATGATTCAAGATGCTTTAAAAATATCTTTAAAAGGTCGTACTAGCTTAATGATTGCACACCGTTTATCGACTGTTGTTGATTGTGATTTAATTTTAGTATTAAAAGATGGAATAATTATTGAACACGGAACGCATAAGGAACTATTAATGCAACAAGGATATTATTATTCATTGTATAAAAATCAGTTCATTAAAGAAAATGAATCAAAGATTGAATAAAAAAAAAGCATATTATTTTTACTATCATCAAAAATGTGATATATTTATGGTGTAGAAAGTAATAGGAGGATTACAATTATGTCAAATAGAGTAGATAATTTAGTACAAATGTTAGATGCTTATGTTTCTGAAGGAGGACATCACTTAAATGTTAATGTTTTCGATCGTGAAACATTATTAGATGCACAAGCTCATCCAGAAAAATACCCACAATTAACAATTCGTGTATCTGGATATGCTGTTAACTTTAATAAATTAAGTAAAGAACAACAAGACGATGTGATTAGTCGTACTATTCACCAATCAATGTAATAATATTAAGAGGAGCTTTTTAAAAGCTCCTTTTTTTAATAAGTTAATTTTTTTGGATATATATCTATTTTGCTTGTTTAGAAAGGATAATTTTTGATTCATTTTGAACAAAATATATTATATTTTGATGATAATTTTATTTTTTATGTAAAATTTGATAAAATACTTAAAAAAAGAGTATGTTATAATGTTTATGAATTTTTTATTTATGGAGGGATTTATGAAAACAAGCATCGGTAGAATTATTTCTAAATCGATTAAAGAAGGAAAATGGTTAAGAATTAATTATATCAACAATAAAAATCAAGAAACGGATTATTATTGTTCAATCAATGCGATTGATATAGAAAATAAAAACTTTTATGTAGATATCTATAATCCGTTTAAAGGGATTAATACAATTCAAACAATTATTGCTTATGATAATATCAAAAAAGCATCAGTAGTCGATTTTACCACTTATAACGTTTCTAATAATTTAATTCAATTTATTGAAAATAATATATCTAAACTAAAATGGCTTGAATATGACACATTTGATGATAAAATATTAAATTATTATTTAGAATGCAAGAAGTTAGATGTTGATCCGTATCAAAAGGAATTTTCATTAATTTCTAAAATCGATGTTAGTAGTTTCAAAGATAATTTTATTAATCTTTCAGATGAGCAGTTTCAAGAACTAGCTCAAAAACTTTATAAGGATGACATCGATAATGAAAAGAAACAAAAATTTGGAACATTAGCCATAAACCGTTTATCGATCAAAATTGGTAGCAAAGAACAATTGTACGTTATCGCTTATAATGAGCTATATTTGGATATTAAAAATAAAAGAATTAAAATTAATGATGATATAAGAATAAATAAAAGTTTTTTAGTCGGAGAAAATCGTTTTTCACTTTCTAATTACTTCAATAGCACAGTAGAAGAATTTACATATATGCTTAAAAACGATTATTTTAAATTAACTGAACAGTTGAATTATTGTTTTAATAAAGGGGAAATGATTGATGAGAATCCATATTTTATGATGATTCAACGAGATATAAATTTAGGGTTAGATAAAGTGTATGAATTTATTTCTGAAGAGCATAAAAATGGTAGTTTGAGCGTACCATTAAAAGCCTTCTTCGGTCAAAGTACAATTCGTAATAAAGGAAAAGTTGAACCTAATATTGTTTTAATTAATGATAAATCTAATATCGACCAAGTGCGTGTAGTGTATAATGCAATTAAAAATCCGATAACTTATGTTCAAGGACCGCCCGGAACAGGAAAAACAACGACAATTTTAAATGTCATTTTATCGCTTTTCTTTAATGATAAAACGTGTTTGATTTGTTCTAATAATAATAAACCACTTAATGGTATTATCGAAAAGCTTAAATTTAACACACAGTATGGATTGGTAGATTTTCCCATTTTACGATTAGGGAATAATGAAGAAATTAAAAAATCGTTAAAAAATCTCCAAATTCTTTTAAAAAGAGACTTCCAAAGTGTTAGAATTATTGATGAAAAGTTAAAATCTTTAAAAGAATATACAACACAAAACTTTAATAATTTAAAAGACTTACTATCAGAATATGAAGAAACTTTAATGTTAAAAAATAGTTTAAAAAATGTTGAAAAATTATTAGAATTAACCGATGTTAATACCAAGAATTTCATTAAATCGTTATTAAAAATAAAAAAAGATTTACAAGATAAGATCCAAGCTATTGGTGAAGTAACAAATAAAGATGTATTAAAAAATATTAAATCAATTGAAAATGATCCACGCTTTTTAATGTATTTATATTTTAATTCTTTAAAATATATTAAACGCATAAAACATTCAGGATATAAAGAATTACAAGAAATATTGTTGATTTGTGATGATAATCAAATGGTAGATGAATTTAACAAATACATTAGAGTAGGTGCTAATTTAAAGAAACTTCTAAGAGTTTTCCCGTTTATTGTGTGCACTAATATTTCTTGTTCTAAATTAGGTGGTAATGATTATCCATTTGATATGTGTATTATGGATGAGGCTGGTCAATGTGAGGTAGCTACATCTTTAATTCCGATATCAAAAGCTAAAAAGTTATTACTTGTTGGAGATATAAATCAATTAAAACCAGTTATTACTCTTGATTCATTAATAAATAAACAATTATTAGATAAATATCAGATTGCTAATGAATATAATTATTTAGATAATTCCATTATTCAGTTAATGATGAGTGTTGATAGTATTTCTCCAAGTATCTTATTAAGATATCATTATCGATGTGCAGATAAAATCATCGACTTTTCTAATTATCGATATTATAATAGTAAACTACATATTCTAAGTGATAAGCTTGATGATCAATTAGAGTTTGTTGATGTAAATAATAATCTATATTCTGATAAACGCAATTCATATTATGCAGAAGCAAAAGCAATTCTTGATTATATTAATGAACATAATTATAGCAAAGATGATATAACTATTATTACACCTTTTGTAAATCAAGCAGATTTAATTAAAAAAATGTTAGGAGATAAACCAATTAATTGTGGTACGGTACATACAGTACAGGGCTCAGAAAGTAAAGTTATTCTTTTTTCTGTAGGATTAGGTTTAAAATCATCGAAAAAAACTTATGATTGGTTAGCTAATAATCGTGAAATTATTAATGTTGCTGGAACGCGTGCCAAAGAAAAACTTGTTGTTTTTGGTGATAGTGAGGTCATTAAGGCTCATTCTAAAGGAAATGACGATGATATTGTAGCATTAGTTGATTATGTCAAGAAAAATGGTAATATGAAAGTTTCTAAATCGAAATATAATAATATTGAAATTGGACTTTCAAACGGTAGCCTTTACGAAAATGATTTGTTTAAAACAATATCTCATTTTTGTTCGGTAAATAATAAATTTAAGGTTTCACGAAATGTAAAAGTTAGTAGTGTTATTCCACAAAGTCTAATCCCTAATGAAGAAGATTTAATTAAATATTATAAAAATGCTGAATTTGATTTAGTTTTAACTTCTAAAAGTTTCTTTGGAAAGAAAAATATGATTGTAATAGAATTAAATGGAGGAGAACATTATCTTTCTAAATCAAGGAGTTCAAAAAATGACGAATTAAAGATAAATATTTGCAAAAAAGCAGGAATTAAAATTATCATGCTTCCTGCACAATGCGCTAGATCATATGAATTGATTAGTCAGCTACTATTCCACATAAGTGGTACGATAGATAATGACTATGAAGATTATAATCTATTTGGAATTAAAATATAGCATCATTTTAATTTGACAAGTTTCAATAACTGCAGTATCATAAAAGAAAACGATTTCAAAAAAGGAGATTTGAAAATGATACGAATTAAATATGAAGATTTATTAGCTAAGTTTCAAAAAATTTTAGAAAGTCGTGGTTTTTCTAAAGAGCATGCGTTTGATGCTGCTACTGTATTTGCCACAAACAGTTTAGATGGGGTATATTCTCATGGTGTTAATCGTTTCCCACGAATTGTTGGATATTTAGACAATAAGAAGATGGATCCCAAAAATATCTTAACAAAACAGATGTCATTTGGGGCTTTAGAGCGTTATGATGGTCATCGTGGTTTTGGACCATTAAATGCTAAATTAGCGATGGATCGTGCTTGTGATTTAGCCGAAGAGTATGGGGTTGGAATTGTTGCATTAGGAAACAATAATCATTGGTTACGTGGTGGAACATATGGTATTCAAGCTTGTAATCGAGGTAAAATAGGTATTTGTTGGTCTAATACGACGGCAAATATGCCAGCTTGGGGAGCAGTAGATGTCAAAATTGGAAATAATCCTTTTGTTATGGGAATTCCAAGAAGTAACAAAGAACATGTTGTAATTGATTGTGCAATGTCACAATATTCATATGGCAAAGTAGAAGATACTCGTTTAAAGGGAAAAATGCTTCCATACCCAGGAGGATATGATACGAATGGAAATTTAACTTGTGATCCTGTTGAGATTGAAAAAGCCCATCGCTTTTTGCCAGCCGGGTATTGGAAGGGTTCAGGACTATCTATTGCTCTTGATTTAATCGCAACTGTTTTAACGAATGCAAATTCTGTTTCTGAAATTTCAACTTTTGATGAAGAAGTTGGATTGTCGCAAGTAATGATAGCAATTGATCCAGAAAAGTTTAATTCCATTGCGTTAAATGATGAAATAGTTGATAAAATTATTGCAGATATTAAATCTTCAATACCGGTTTGTAAAGATGGGGTAATTTATTATCCTGGAGAATTAGAATTATTAACTCGTAAAGAAAATTTAGAACACGGGATACCTGTAGTTGAAAGTGTCTTAGAAAAAATTGATTCGTTTCTAAAATAAATTTTAACTTTATTTTTATATTCAAATATATTATAATTAAATAACGATTTTTTTGGTTAAATAGTAGTTAAATGAAAGAAGGGATTAATGTGGAAACAATAGTTGTTAAAGATATTTATAAACGTTTTAAAATTTCTAAAAAACAACAAAAAATTGAACATACTAAGCAACAATATAAAACGGCTTGTCAAGGGATTTCTTTTTCAACACAAAAAGGAGAAATCTTTGGTTTATTAGGTCCAAATGGTGCAGGTAAAACGACAACACTTCGTATTATAGCGACTTTAATTAAAGCCGATAAAGGTGATGTTTACGTTAATGGGGTAGATATTAAAGATGACGTTTTAGTTAAAAAAAGTATTGCTTTTTTAACAAATGAATTAAAATTAGAAGAAACATTTACACCGAATTATTTATTTGATTATTTTTCAAGTTTTCACGGTATTGATAAAGCTACTGTTGAAGTGCGTAAAAAAGAATTATTTGAAAAATTTGGTATTGATAAATTTGCTGAGGTTAAGATTGCGGATATGTCAACAGGTATGAAGCAAAAAGCCTCAATTGTTATGTCTTTAGTTCATGATCCAGATATTATTATTTTTGATGAACCAACAAATGGATTAGACGTATTAACTTCAAAAGTTGTAACTGATTATTTAATCGAATTAAAAAATAAAGGGAAAACAGTTATCATTTCCACTCATATCATGAGTTTAGTAGAAAAAATTTGTGATCGTGTAGGAATAATCATTGATGGTAAGATGATTGAATGTGATACTCTAGATAATATCTATGTTAAACATCAGAAAGACGACTTAGAAGACATCTTCTTCGATATTTACAAAGAAATGAAGGGAGATGAAGAAAATGCGTAATATTTTAAATATTATGAAAAAAGAGTTAAAGAAAGTTTTAGGTAATCCACGCGCTTTCATCTCTACTATTGTCTTACCCGGATTAATGATTTTCTTAGTTTATTCTTTTATGGGTAGTGCTACAGATAGTATCGGTGTTGAAACAAATGAAATTTATGTATTAAACGCTCCCGATGATTTTACGCAAACATATTTAAATGATGATATGTTAAATGCTATGGGATTGTCCATTGTAAAAACTGATGAGGTTAATCTTGATGTTTTAAAACAAGAAATTGGGACAACTGTTGATGGAATTTTATATTTCGATCCTAGCTTTAATGATAATCTAGGTAATGGAGCCAAAGTTTCAGTTATTATTGATTCAAATAGTATTGATGGAATGACAGCACAAGAAAAAATTATGACTTTAGTTAATGATTATCAATTAGCTTTACAAGGAGTTAAACCAGATTATATTGTAATTGAAAGTATTGATATTTCTGGTGGAGATGGAGAAATTGGTAATTTAATGGCAGCAATGCTTATTCCAATGCTAATCATAACTTTTATTTTTGCTGGAGCTTTATCTCCAGCCTGTGATGCAATAGCAGGGGAAAAAGAACGCGGAACATTAGCTACTTTATTAATGGCGCCTATTAAACGTGGTGATATTGTACTTGGTAAGATTGCCTCTATTTCTATTATTACTGTCTTATCAGCAATCTCATCATTTATTGGTATTTTAGCTTCGATTCCATTCGCATCATCGATGTTTGGAACAGGATTTAATCTAGGTGTTTTAGAATATTTAGGAACATTTTTAGTTTTAATCGCCGTAGCTATTTTTGCAGTATCAATTTTATTAATTGCTTCAACATTTGCTAAGACAATCAAAGAAGCTACAGCATATGCTATGCCGGTTTACATCATAGCTATTTTATCAAGTGTTTTCAATATGATGCAAACTGGTGCTCAAAGCTTATGGCAATATGCTATTCCTGTTTATAATTGTAATTTATGCTTAAAAGGTATTATTACAGGAAACATCAATTTTAATCAATTACTTTTAACTTTTGGAACTAATATTGTTTATGTGGTACTATTAATTTATGTTCTAATTAAAATGTTTAAAAATGAACGAATTTTATTTTCAAGATAATAAAGAAGGTCTTTGGCCTTCTTTTTTTTACATTTTTTTTACAATTCTTTACAACTTTAAGGTATATTCAAAATTTTAAAGTAACTATAATAAAGGTGTAAGTTGAATATAGGAGGAAATGAAATGATAAAAAAATTATTATTATTACCTTTAGGATTTATTGCATGTTTATCTTTGTTTGGATGCAACAATAACCAAGATTCATCATCGCAACAAGGATCAAGTGATCAAATTACAAGTAGCTTTGATACTAGTAAAAATATCAAAGTTTATACACGTAATACTTCTTCTGGAACAAGAGATGGTTTTTTCACTGCATTAGGTTGGAAAGAAGCTATTAAATCTGATGCTGTATTAGTGGAAAGCAAAGCCATTGTTACTGGTAATGGAGATATGATTACAAAAATTCAAAACGATGAATATGGAATTGGTTATATCTCTTTATCGTCATTAGAAGGATCTAATTTAAAAGGATTAGATTTTGAAGGAGTAGAGCCAACAGAAGAAAATGTTATTAATGGAAGTTATACTTTATCACGTAATTTTAACTATATATTACGTCAAGATTCAGATATGTCTGAAAATGAACAAGATTTGGTTTATTCATTTTTAAAATATATCAACACAGTTGAAGGTGCAAGTATTATTGGTGGTCAAGATGGTATTTTAACTAATATTCCTGATAAAACATGGTCTGAAGTTATTGCAAGTGATGCTCGTGTAAAGGCAACAGTTGAAAAAACAGGGTCTAAAACAATGATTAATCTTGGTGGTTCGACATCAGTTCAAAAAGTTGCCAAAGCTTTAGCTGAAGCTTTTGAAGAAGTTTGTCCGACATTTGCTTTTAAACAAAATCATACAGGTTCTGGAGATGCTTATTCAAGAACTCAAGGTGATGAAAAAAATGGTGTTAATAAATTACATATCGGTTTCTTATCACGCGAAATCGAATTAGAAGGATCTGAACCAGCAGTTGCTGGAACTTATGGAACAATTTGTAAAGATGGTATTGTAGCAGTAGTAAATGCAGAAAACACATTAGAGTCAGTAACGGCTATGGATTTACGAAAAATGTATGATGGAACATTTAGCACATGGAGCCAAATTATTGAATAAATAAAATAAAAAAATAGGTTTAATACCTATTTTTGTTGTTAGGAGAGATTTTTTATAATGTATAATAGTGAAAGTAAAATTAAGATTGATAATGTTGTTAGATATATTTTATTGGTGATTGCCTTTTTATGTGCTTCGACAATTATTTTTGTTATTGCTTTTATTTTAGTTAAAGGGATTAGTCCCTTTTTACTAAAATATCCTACTTCTGATGGGTATTTAAAAGCTAATTTGATGACTTTTTTAACTTCGACTTCATGGATTAAATTAAATGCCGCTTATGGAGCTTTAGGAGCTTTAATCAACACAATCTATGTAACTTTTTTAGCGACAATTATTGCTTTACCAATTTCAGTATTGACGGCTTTATTTATTGTACGGATTGCCCCTAAAGCTGTATCAGTATTTGTAAATAATGTAGTTGAATTATTAGCTGCTATTCCA
This sequence comes from uncultured Anaeroplasmataceae bacterium, assembly GCA_944325695.1. Classification (GTDB taxonomy): domain Bacteria; phylum Bacillota_I; class Bacilli_A; order Acholeplasmatales; family Anaeroplasmataceae; genus UBA3384. The sequence continues at coordinate 17,530 of CALVBA010000001.1, read as the reverse complement.
TCAATCATCTTTGGATTATTTGGAAGTGGAATTATCAATCCGATTGTTAAAAATATTGCTAATTTCTTTAATGTACAAACATTTGGAGGGACATCGGTTTTATCGACGGTTTTAGTTTTAACAATTATGATGATTCCTACAATTACTATGCTTTCTGTTACATCAATGAAAGCTGTTAAAGATTCGCAAATTCAAGCAAGTCTTGCTCTTGGAGCATCTTATACACAAACAAATTTTAAAGTTGTATTAAATGGGGCTAAATCAGGAATATTTGCTGCTTTAATCTTAGGTGTTGGTCGGGCTTTAGGTGAGGCGACTGCTGTTTCAATGGTATGTGGTAATGCTACGAAAGGTCCAAATTTTGGACTGTTTGATATAACAAGAACATTAACTTCTACTATGATGTTGGAAATGCATGAAAGTTCGGGAATTGATTATGACATTCGTTTTAGTGCTGGGATTTTATTAATTATTGTAATTATTATCACTAATGTCATTTTAAATACAATCAAGAAGAGAATGGAGAAATATAGCAATGCTTAGTACTAGTAAATATAATCAAAAGCGTAAAGTAACCGATGCTATTAAGCTAACAACCACTTTTTTAGCGACATCTTTTTGTGTCATTATTTTATTTGGAATTATTATTTATATTTTAGCAACAGGGTTACCTAATTTTAATTTACGTCTTTTAACATCAGATAATAAAGAAACTTTAAATACCATCACTTTACAGGCAACAGAAGAGGTTTTTACTGATCCTAATATTGATGATGCATATTTTAGTAGTCGGTATGGTATATCGATTCGTGATACCAAAACAACAGATGGAAATAAAGCTGTGGAGGTTGTGTATATTCATCAAAATTCTCCATTTTTAAAAGCTAAAACAATTAATGGAGAAACATATCGATTAGAAAAGAATACTCGTCTAGATACTTTAATTTTAAAAGACTCTAAAACAGGAATGATAAGTTTTTTGTATGCTAAAGATGGAGCTTTACAAATTGCTTCTAAATTAGATAACTACGATACGATCTTTCAAGCACAATGTAAGACAGGAGGTGGCGGTGCAAGAGGATCTTTAATTGCCACTTTAGAACTTATTTTGGTTACATTAATTATCGCTTTACCAATCGGCGTTTTGGCTGCAATTTATTTAAAAGAATACGCTAAAGATGGAAAATTAAAGCATATTTTAATTTCAATGATTGATATGACAAGCGGATTACCTTCAATCATTTTTGGTTTTTGTGGAGCATTGATTTTTATTCCTTTTTGTGATGGTACATTTAAAACAAGTGGTTATAGTATTTTAGCGGGTAGTTTAACAATGGTGATTGTTTTACTACCGACAATTATTAAAACAACAACTGAGGCTTTAGCTGTTATTCCTCGTCACTATACCATGGCATCTCTTTCCTTAGGAGCGTCTAAAACACAAACGGTATTTAAAGTGATTTTACCAAACGCTATTCCAGGAATTTTAACAGCTACACTTCTATGTATTGGAAGAATTATTGGAGAATCAGCAGCATTAATTTTTGTTATGGGGACAAGTATTGCAGATGATATTAGCTTAACTAATTCGGCTACTTCTTTATCGCTTCATATTTGGTCATTAATGCAGGGAGAAAACCCAAACTATAGTACTGCTTCAGCAATTGCAATTTTTATTTTAATTGTTGTATTAGTATTATCAATTTTTATTAAACTAATTTCTAAAAAATTAAATAAGATGGCGGTGGCACAATAATGATAGATTTTAAAATTGAAAATGTAAATTTATTTTATGGAGAAAAACATGTCTTAAAGAATGTTTCATTAGATATTTATCACAATAAAGTAACGGCTTTTATTGGACCATCAGGATGTGGGAAGTCAACTTTATTACGTTGTTTAAATCGCATGAATGATTTAATCAATAATTGCCGTGTTGATGGAAAAATTGAATATTTAGATCAAAATATTTATGATTTAAATCCAATTGATTTACGTACAAAGGTAGGAATGGTTTTTCAACAACCTAATCCTTTCCCAATGTCTATTTTTGATAATGTGGCATATGGACCAAGATGTAGTGGAATTAAGAATAAAGCACAACTAGAAGAAATTGTTATTGATTCTTTAAAAAAAGCCTCATTATATGAAGAAGTTAAAGATCGTTTAAAAGATAATGCTTTAGGGCTATCAGGAGGACAACAACAACGTTTATGTATTGCTCGAGCAATTGCAATGAAACCTGATGTTATTTTGATGGATGAGCCAACTAGTGCATTAGATCCAATAGCTACTTTAAAAATCGAAGAACTAATTTCAGAGTTAAAAAAAGATTATACTATCGTAATTGTCACACATAACATGCAACAAGCAACACGTGTTTCTGATTATACTGCCTTTTTCTTATTAGGTGAAGTTGTTGAATATAATGAAACAACCGAACTATTTAAAAATCCTAAAAATAAGAAAACAGAAGATTATATTACGGGTCGTTTTGGATAGGAGGTAATTATTATGCAATTAGAAAAAGAATTAGAAAATTTAAAACAAATGTTATTAAAAATGGGTGATGTAGTAGTTGATAATATTACTCAGGCGATGAATGTTTTTACTAATAACGATGAATTAACGACAATCAACGATGATATTGTTGATCAATATGAGCGATTAATAGAAGAAATTTGTATTAATATTTTACTTCGTGAACGCCCATATGCGAGTGATTTAAAACAAGTAACTGGAATATTAAAATTAGTAGCAGATGTTGAAAGAATCGGGGATCACGCTGAAGATGTCATGAATTTTTCGACGAAACTAAAAGATATTCCTAAAAAACATAGTCAAAGTATTGATAACTTAGCTAAATATGTTTTACAAATGTTAAAAAATTCGATTTTATCATATATTAATAGTGACTTAGAATTAGCCAATGAAGTTATTAAACAAGACGATTATGTGGATCAAAAATATTTAGAAATTGTTGAGGAGCTAGCTCATCCACAAGATTGTAATCAAGAATATGTTCCATTTGCAATCTATACAACATTAGTGGTAAAATATTTAGAGAGAATTGCTGATCATTCAGTAAACATTGCTGAATGGGTTATATATATGATTAATGGGTATCACAAAGATAAAAAAATTTATTAATATTTAGGGTGTGATGACGATATGAGTTTCTTAATTTATTCAGTAGAAGATGATAAAGATATTTCACAAATTATCAATAAAACTTTATCCCATCAAGGATATCAGGTAGTAAGTTTTTATGATGGAAATAGTTTTTTAGAAGCTTTTAAAAAGAAAAAACCTGATATGGTTTTGTTAGATATGATGTTGCCGGATTATTCAGGATCAGATATCTTGAAAATAATTCGCAATGATTCTACTAATGATGATATTGAGGTGATTATCGTTTCAGCTAATCGAATGGTTATGGATAAGGTTGATGGTTTTGATTTAGGAGCAGACGATTATATTGAAAAACCTTTTGATTTGTTGGAATTAATGAGTCGTGTAGGAGCTAAATTTCGTCGTCATAAGAAAAAATTATTTAATTATAAAGATATTTTTATCGATATTGAGAAAAGAACGTGCTTTATCGGTGATGAAAGCATTGATTTAACTAATAAGGAATTTGATATTTTGGTATATCTTTTGAAAAATAAAGGAAAAGTTATCTCACGTGAAGAACTTTTTAGTGCTGTGTGGAATAATGAAAAGATGTTAGAAACGCGAACAATTGATATGCATATTAAGAGTTTACGCAATAAAATTGAAAAAAATTATAAAGTTATTTCGACTGTTTATGGTATCGGGTATAAGGTATTAGAATGAAAAAACGAATTATTGCTTTAGGTTTAATAGTAGTTTTATTATCAGTCACAACATTATTTACAACATCGATTTTATCCACGATAAAAGATAATAAAATAACAACGAAAGAAGAAATTACTTCTTACTTAAGTATTGCATTGAATAACTATGATGGAACAAACCATTTAGAAGTATCTAACGTCTTAGTTGAAGCTAATTCTAAAATAAGAGTAACTTTTATTGATTTAAATGGAAATGTTATCTATGATACACTCCATGATAATGAAAGTATGATGGAAAATCATTTATCTAGAGATGAGATAAAACATTTAGGGCAAATTTTTATTCGTGATTCTAAAACGTTTGGTATTAAAATGATGTATATCGCAGATTTATCAAATAATACTTATATTAGAGTTAGTTTAGAAATGGTCATTTTTACCCCTAATTTAATCAATTATATCGTGTTAGGGATAATTACTATTATAATAATTATGCTTTTAAGTACTTTATTAATGAATGTTTTATCGAAAAAGATTATTCGTCCGATTAATGATTCAATTAATACATTAGAAATGATTTTGAATAATAATGATTCAGAATTAAGGATAAAAACAGTGGATGATTTACCAAAAATTGTTAATTTAATAAAAAAAGAGCTTGAAAGAAAAATCATTCAAATTGAAGATGAGGTAGCAAAAAATGAAGCTCTTTTAAAGGAAATGCAACAAGGATTAATTCTATTAAGTGATAACAATATCAATATTATTAATAATCAAGCTTTAAATGTTTTTAAAGTTAGTAAAGAAAAAATCATTAATAAATCTTATTTATATTTGATTCGGGATAAAGAGTTGCAAGATTTAATTGAAACGTGTATTAACTTTAAAAAAAGTAGTTCTAAGACATTAGAGATTAATAATCGATACTATTATTTTATCATCCGAAGTTTTAATTATAATTGGATTAAATGTGGGACATTAATAACGTTTATAGATATTACAGAAAAGCAGAAAATAGAACAAATGAAAAAAGATTTTTTTGCTAATGCTTCACACGAGTTGAAAAGTCCATTGACTTCAATTATTGGATATCAACAAATGATTAATAACGGGATTATTAGTGATAAAGAAGAAATAAATAAAGCATCATCACAAATTTTAAAAGAAGCTAACCGGATGAATCAAATTATTATTGATATGTTAGAATTATCTAATTTAGAATATAAAAAAGATTATGCTATGGAGTTTTTGGATATAGCAATGATTTTAAATGATATTATTTTAAGGTATGATAATAAAATAAAGGATAAAAATATTACTGTTAAAAAAAATATTACGCATTGTTATTTAAATGCCAATAAGGAACAGATTGAAACTTTATTTAGTAATTTAATTGATAACGCTATTAAATATAATAAAATTAATGGTTCAATTGAAATAATTTTGAATGAAGAAATGTTTGTAATTAAAGATAGTGGAATTGGTATTTCAAATTCTGATCAAGAACGTGTTTTTGAACGTTTCTATCGTGTAGATAAAGCTAAGAGTAAACTTATTGGTGGAACAGGATTAGGATTAGCGATTGTTAAACATATTTGTGAAAAATTCAACTATAAAGTTCGATTAGATAGCATTTTAGATGTTGGAACACAAATAAAGATTATTTTTAAATGTTAAATGTTTCTTTTTCCTTGTCAAAAAACGATTAATTTTGTATAATGTTAAAGGAAAAAACGAAAGGATGTTGAAAAAATGGGAAGAGCTCATGAAGTTCGTGCTGCCTCAATTGCTAAAACGGCGGCTATGAAATCAGCGAAATATGCTAAATGGGGAAAGGAAATTTACAATGCTGCTAAATCCGGAGTACCTAACCCAGATATGAATCAAACTTTAAAAAGAACAATCGAACGTGCCAAGAAAGATCAATGCCCTGCTGATGTTATTAAACGTGCCATTGCCAAAGCTGAGGGTGGAGCAAGCGGAGCATACACAGAAACTTCTTATGAAGGATTTGGGCCAGGAAGAACTTCATTTATCGTTGACTGTGTAACTGATAATGTTAACCGCACTTTTTCGGATGTTCGTGCTGCTTTCACTAAAAATGGTGGACAATTAGGGCAATCAACTAAGTATCAATTTGATCATCGTTCTGTAGTAACTTTTGACAATGCAACAGAAGATGAAGTTTTAGAAGTATTATTAAATAATGATTGTGATGTAATTGAAGTAGAGGAAGAAGATGGAGTTATTACTGTTTATAGTGAACCATCAAATCATCACAATGTTTCTCAAGTTTTAACACAAAACTTTCCAAATTCAGAATTCTTAGAAAATGAAATCACATGGATTCCACAATCTAAGATCACTTTAAGTGAAGAAGATCAAGCTAAATTTGATCGTTTAATGAGTGTTTTAGCAGATATTGAAGATATTCAAGATATCTATCATAACTGTGAAATGAATACTGAAGAATAAAATATTGAAAAATATATTTTAATGTGCTACAATCAGCATATAATAAAAAATATTAAAGCGTTGATGAAGACGAGTATAATATCTGACCCTTTATAGAAAGCTAATGTTGATGGAAATTTAGCAAGGATGGTATTAGAAAAACACTTCGAAGTGATAGAAGAATTAAGTAGAACTATCCGTAACTTTGCGTTAAAAAGAAAGTGCTAAAAAAGTAATTTTTTAGAATAAAGGTGGTACCGCGCTTAACTTGCGTCCTTTTATGGATGCAAGTTTTTTTATTTTTTATGAAAATATTATATTTTAGGAGGAATTATGAGACAATCAATTAAACAACTATATGCTAGTTATCAAGATTTAAAAGAACAAGAAGTTTCTTTTTTTGCATGGGTTAGAACAAATCGTAATCAAAAAGAATTTGGATTTATGCAATTAAATGATGGAACTTGTTTTGAAACTTTACAAGTTGTGTATGATCGCAGTGTAATTAAAAACTTTAATGATATTTCTAAAGTACGTTGTGGTGCGAGTGTTTTTGTTAAAGGAACAGTTTTTTTAACACCAAATATGAATCAACCGTTTGAAATTCATGCAACAGAATGTCATTTAGAAGGTGATAGTTTAGAAAATTATCCAATTCAACCTAAAAGACATACACGTGAATTCTTACGTGAACAAGCTCATTTACGTCCAAGAACAAATTTATTTAATGCTGTTTTCCGTGTTCGTAGTGTAGCTGCGTATGCGATTCATAAATTTTTCCAAGATAAAAACTTTGTTTATGTTAATACTCCGATTATTACAGCAAGTGATGCTGAAGGAGCAGGAGAAATGTTCCAAGTTACATCGCTTGATTTAAATAATATACCACGTTTAGAAAGTGGAGAAATTGATTTTAAAAAAGATTTCTTTGCTAAAAAAGCTAGTCTTACTGTTTCAGGACAATTAGAAGCAGAAGCTTATGCATTATCTTTTAGAGATGTTTATACGTTTGGACCAACATTTAGAGCAGAAAACTCTAATACACAAAAACACGCTTCTGAATTCTGGATGATTGAACCAGAAATTGCATTTGCTGATTTAAACGATGATATGGAATTAATTGAAGAAATGATTAAATATGTTGTTTCTTATGTCATGAGATCTTGTCCATCAGAAATGAACTTCTTTGATCAACATGTTGAAAAAGGGTTAAAAGCGCGCTTAGAAAATGTATGTAACAATAAATTTAATCGTGTTACTCATGAAGAAGCTATTACAATCTTAAAAGAAGCAAAAGTTAAATTTGAAAACACGCCTGATTATGGTTGTGATTTAGCAACAGAACACGAAAAGTACTTAACAGAAAAACATTTCCAAGCCCCAGTATTTGTAACAGATTGGCCAAAAGACATTAAAGCTTTTTATATGCGTTTAAATGATGATGGTAAAACAGTTGCAGCTGTAGATTTATTAGTTCCAGGAAGTGGTGAATTAGTTGGAGGTTCACAAAGAGAAGAACGTATTGAATACTTGTTAAAACGTATGGAAGAAGTCGGAATTGAAGAAAGTGCAATGGATTGGTATTTAGATACTAGACGTTATGGTGGATGCAAACATGCTGGTTTTGGTTTAGGGTTTGAGCGTCTTGTAATGTATTTAACAGGTGTTGAAAATATCCGTGATGTTATTCCTTTCCCACGTACTCCAAAAAATTGTGAATTTTAATTAAATGATGTCGAATTTTTATTCGACATTTTTTATTGAAAACGATATCAAAGAAAATATTATAAAAGTTGTGAAAAAACGCTGTTTTTTTACTTTATATTAATAAAAAAAGTTTGATTTTAGTGTTTAAACGTGATATTCTATAATCGCATTAGAGTGTATCAGTTTATTTTGGAAAAAAGATGCATTTTATGATGTATTAACCACATTTTATAAAAATGTTTTCAAAGATTGTTTTTAATAGTGTATTAGCTTCTTAATGATGGATATTCTATACATAAAAATAATCAGAATTATTTTAGGAGGAAAAATATGGAAATTAAGTTGAAAGGCTTAACTAAAGAGTTTAGTAAAAAAGAAGGAAATGTTGTAGCTGTAGATCATATTGATGTAACAATTCCTTCAGGTAAACTTATTGGGTTATTAGGGCCATCTGGTTGTGGTAAATCAACTACTCTTTACATGATTGCTGGACTTCACCAAGCAACTGACGGAGAAATTTATTTCGGAGATCAAGAAGTAAGTAAATTCCCACCAGAAAAAAGAGGAATTGGGTTAGTATTCCAAAACTACGCATTATACCCACATTTAACTGTTCGTCAAAATATTATGTTCCCACTAGAAAATCGTAAAGATATGACGAAAGAAGAACGTTTAGCTCGTGCCCAAGAAATGGCTGATTTAGTTAACATTGGTAATTTAATGGATCGTAAACCAGCTCAATTATCAGGAGGGCAACAACAACGTGTAGCAATTGCGCGTGCTATTGCGAAAATGCCTAAAGTATTATTATTAGACGAACCACTATCAAACTTAGATGCTCGTTTAAGATTACAAACTCGTGAAGAAATTAAACGTATTCAACAAAGAACAGGAATCACAACAATCTTCGTTACACACGACCAAGAAGAAGCGATGTCAATTAGTGATGAAATTGTTGTTATGAGTAATGGGTTAGTACAACAAATCGGAAAACCACAAGAAGTTTATGATGAACCTAAAAACTTATTTGTTGCTAAATTCTTAGGAACGCCACCAATCAACGTTGTAGAAGGATTCTTTAAAAAAGATAAAGTTTTATTAGGAGATAAAGCACTTCGCGATGTAGAATTTACAGGAGAAGATCGCAAAGTAGTTTTAGGTATTCGTCCAGAATTTATTAAAATTGTTGAAGAAAATGGAATTGATGCATGTATTGATTTCGTTGAATTCATTGGACGCGATAAAATCGTTATTTTCAAATTAGAAAATGGAGCTTTAATTAAAGGAGTAATTCCTGCGGAAGTTTCTACAAAAGTTGGAGAAAAAGTAAAAATTGATTTTAATAGAATGTTCATCTTTGAAGAAAGCGGAGAACGTATTTTATAATGTTAGAGTGGAAAAAAGACGGCTGGAAAGCACTTTTAGTTTTAGCACCAGCATTAATTATTTTAGCTATTTTTACATTTTATCCAATTATTAATACCATTATTTTATCATTCTTTCCAGAATTCAATTTAATGAGTTTTGAATATGGAAAATTTGGATTCGAAGCCTACCATAAAGTTTTAACAGATCGTTTCTTCTGGAGAGCGATGGGAAATACAGCTATTATGGTTTTTGTTTCTGTTCCACTTTCAATTATTATCTCATTATTGTTAAGTGTTGCCTTAAATTCAATTAAAAAGTTACAAGGGGTATTCCAAACGATTTTCTTTTTACCTTATGTAACTAATAGTATTGCATTTGGATTAGTATTCTTAACTATCTTCTCTAGTCAAAGTTATGGTTTAATCAACACTATTTTAGGTTGGTTTGGAACTGGTCCTGTTGCATGGACAGGAGGAGAAGTTACATACTGGAAAGGTATTTTCGTATTAACAGTATATTCAGTATGGAACTCGTTAGCCTTTAAAATCTTAGTATTCCTAGGTGGATTGCAAGGAATTGATAAACAATACTATCAAGCAGCCCAAATCGATGAAACACCAAAATGGCGTGTTTTCACAAAGATTACAGTACCACTTTTATCACCGATGATTACATATATCACAATTACATCATTAATTGGTGCATTTAAAGCTTATTCATCAGTAGTTGCGGTATTCGGTGAAGCGATGGGTCCTGGGCAAAGTCGTATGTTTGAAACAGCTGTAGGGTATATTTACTATTACTTCCAGTATCGTCAAACTGAAAATGGTTCAATTCCATACGCTAGTGCATCTGCGTTGTTACTGTTTATCTTTATCATGCTGTTAACACTAGGACAACTTGCTTATAATAAGCGAAGAAATCGTTATTAGGGAGGTATTTTATGAATACAATGGATTATTTAACACCAGAAGAAGCAATAAAATACCGCCGTATTGCTATTGCTAAAAAAGTTGGGTTGTATACATTTTTAACAATTTTTGGATTGTTTATCTTAGTCCCATTTTATTGGATGATTGCTACATCATTTAAATCAAGCAATGAAATTATTTCAAGTATTCAAGCGACATTCTTCCCGCTTGAACCATCACTTGAAGGATATCGTTATGTTTTAGGTGAAGGTGCCGATTTATTACGATACATGGGAAATACAGTTATTGTGGCTGTAATATCAACAGCATTAACATTAGTTACAACAATTTTATCAGCTTTTGCATTTGCTCGTTTAGAGTTTAAAGGTAAAAACTTGTTGTTCTCAATCTTATTATCAACAATGATGATTCCTGGAGAAATGCTAGTTATTACAAACTTCTTAACTGTTTCTAAGCTTGGATGGTTAGATACTTGGCAAGTATTAATTATTCCACACTGTGTTAGTATTTTCTATATTTACTTTTTACGTCAAACATTCATGGGAATTCCTAATGAATTATACTACGCTGCCAAAATTGACGGGAAAAGTGATTTTGAATATCTATGGCGCATAATGATTCCAATCGCTAAACCAACATTATTTACGATTACGATTTTATCATTAATCGGTTCATGGAATGCATATATCTGGCCTCGTACAGTTATCGTTGCCAGTGATGGGCCACAAATGATTACACCAGGTTTAATGAAATTATTATCAGGAGAATATATTTATGATAATATGCGTATGGCTGGGGCTGTAATCACATCATTACCATTATTAATTTTATTCATATGCTTCAAAAAATACATCATGCGTGGTGTTTCAAGAAGCGGAATAAAAGGATAAAAAAAAGAAAGATTAAAGGAGCTACAAAAAAAATGAAAAAAACATTATGTGTATTAAGTGCTGCTGCATTAGCTACTACATTAGTAGGATGTAAATCAGACTCAATTATTACAAAAGATGCAGGAGAACAATTACAAGTTTACACTCTTGATCAATTAAAAGGTCGTGAAGTAAAAATTGAATTATGGCATTCATTTGGTGATACTATTACAAAATCATTAAATCCATTAATTAAAGAATTTGAAGAAACATATAAAGGACAAGGATATAATATCTCTGTTAAAGTTGAATCAATCTCTGGTGGATATGATGGATTAAGACAACGTGTTGTTCAAGGAATCCCATCAAATGCTTTACCATCATTATTATTAGGATATCCAGATCACTTTGCTGATTATTTAAAAGGTAATGTTTTATTACCATTAACAGATTTTGTTAATTCAACTAATCCAGGTGTAGGATTATCACAAGCTGATCAAGATGATTTCATCGATTCATATTGGAATGAAAACACTCAATTCGACTCAGCTAAAAATATTTACGGATTACCATTTAATAAATCAACAGAAGTATTTACATATAATGCTACATTAATTGATCCTATTTTAAAAGAATTAGGATATGTTGAAAATGAAGGTGACTTATGGACTGACCCAACTTGGGATGAAGTATTTGCTGTTGCAGAAAAAGTTAAAGGAAGTTTAAAAACTCCATCTAACTCTCAAAATAAAGCATACCCAGTTATGTATGACTCAACAAGTAATTTCTTCATCACTGTTGCAAGACAATGGGGAGGAAAATATACTGAACGAGTAAATCAAGATAACATCGAATCAGGAAAAATTTTATTTGATAATGCTGAAGTTAAAGAAGGATTAGCTTACTTCCAATCTCAAGCAAATAAAGATTTATTCCAATTACCAGGAAAAGTTGGACAAAAATATTCATCAACTCTTTTCATAAATCAAGAAGTAGCGATGGTTATTGGTTCATCTGCTGGAATTAAAAACAACGCTTCTGATTCATTCGTTGTAAAATCAACTTCATTACCACAAAAATCACAAGAAGAAAATCGTGCAGTTATTCAACAAGGTACTAACTTAGCTATTTTAAGTAAATCAACAGATAACTATCAAAGATTAGCTGCATTTGAATTAATTAAATTCTTAACAAGTGCAAGTATTCAAGAAAAATTTTCAATCCAAACAGGATATTTACCAGTTCGTAACTCTGTATTTGAAAGCGAAACATATAAAGCATTCTTAAATGAAGAAGGAAATATGGTTGCTGGAGCAATTAAAGCTGGTAAATCACAAACTGAATATTTATATACAGATACTGCTTTCGTTGGATCATCAACTGTTCGTAGACAAGTTGGTTTAGTTGTTGAAGATGTTTTCTTATCTAATAAATCAATCGACGAAGCAATTGCAACTGCATATGAAGCTTTACCTAACTTTAATTAATTAATAAAAAAAGGGAAGGATGAAGAAAATGCTTAATAGAAAACTTTTGAGTATCGGTGCTTCGCTACTAGCTGTTATTGGTTTAACAGCTTGTAGCAAAGATTATGAACCAGAAATGTATTATTCTAATCAAGTTTCATTAGAAAAACGTATTGAATCATTACAAATTTCTGATTTAAGTAGTAAACAATTTGTTCAAAACGGAATTGAAGAAGTTGAATTAGTACAAGCAGTTGATGGAGATACTGCTAGATTTAGATTAAAAGATAATGAACAAGTTATCACTGTTCGTTTCTTAGGAACAGATACACCTGAATCCACATCTTCAATTCAACCTTGGGGATTTGCTGCATCAGAATATGTTGCGAACATTTTAAATAATGCTGACCAAATCGTTATTGATGCAATGGATCTTTATGTTCCAGGAAATCCAACAGCTAACCGTATGGATTCAAACGGAAGCCGCTATTTAGCATATGTTTGGGCTGATGGAAAATTAGTTAATTTACAAACAATCGAACAATCATATTCACAATCAGGATCAATTGCTTTTAGTGCAGCTGAAGGTGATCGTTATACAATGAGCATAACTGAAAAAGATTCTGATTCATCTAAACAAATGGATATCGAAGATATTATGTATCAAGCCGAATTGCTAGTTAAAAAAGATGCAAAACGTATCCATGGTGAAGAACAAGATCCAAATTTTGATTATTCTACAGAACCAACAGCGCTTAATTTACGCGATTTATTAGCTGATTGGGAAAAATATTATAGACGTGCTACATTAGTAAGTGTGGAAGTTGTTATTACACGTTATAATGGTAAAAACTTCTATATTGAAGATGTTATTGATGGGACAAAATATGCAACTTATGTGTATGCTGGATTAAGTTCAGTAAGTTTACAACGCCAATATCCAGCAGGTACTAGAGTTAAACTTGTAGGTCGTATGAGTCAATATGGAGGAGTTCCTCAATTATCTGATATTGATAAAGATGCTATCGAAGTAATTGAAAAAAATGCAACAATTGATTCAGCAACTGTTATTGCTAAAACAGCTGAAAAAAGTACTTTTGAATCTCACAAAGACGACTACAACGTAGAATTGGATCGTAATGGGGCAAAAGCTTTATTAAATAAACTTGTTCAAGTAACATTTACTTGTCAAGGTACAGGAAAACCATCATCAAGCGGGGCTTATACTGTTTATACAGATTTAGCACTAAAAGGTGATTACGTATTTAATATTGGTTCTAATGGAAAAGAATATTCATCAATGGGATTAAATATTCGTGTAAACGGAACTGTAGTACCTTATATCAATACTGGATTCTGGGAAGAAAATGCAAGTTATACTGTAATTGGAATTTTGTCATACTATGATTATGATGGTTTAAATGATGATGGTGAATACCAAATCATGATTAGTAACTTAATTAAAAATCCAAATAACAGCTCTGCGTGGGGGACATCAGTTATCACACCAGTTTTTGACGATATTATTATTGTTAAATAATACTTTTAGATAATTTCACTTTTATAAAAGTGGGTTATATATAAAATTAATTCGAAAGGGAGAAATAGAACTATGAATTTTAAAAAAGTATTAGCTTTAATTGCCGTAGCTATGTGCGGAATTTCTTTAGTTGGATGCAGTAATACTGACAATACTGGAACAGGATCAACTGGTTCTGTTAGTTCAACTGAAACAGATCAACAAAGATTAGAAAATGTAAAAAACGAATTAAGTTTAGAAAAAGAAGTATCAAAAAACTTTACAGTAACAGTAAGAAAAAATGGTGTAGTAATTAAATGGTCTTCTAATAACGAAGCTATCACATTTAACGGTACAGACGCTATCGTTAAATCAGTAACTGAAGACGTAACTGTAAAAGTTACGGCTGAATTATCAATTGGTTCATTAAAAGATACAAAAGAGTTTACAGTAGTTGTTAAAGCATTCCAATATGATGCTATTTCATCATTACATGCCAATAAAGTTAAAGATGTAGAAACTAAAATTTCTGCAGTTGTTGTAGGGACAAGAAAAAATAAAACGACAATAGATTATATTGTAGCTGACGAAACTGGTTCAGTAGTAGTTTATGATAAAAATAATACTATTCCTGCGACAACAGTTGTTGGAGATAGATTAGAAATCACAGGAAAAACAGATTTATATTATGGAGCTTTCCAAGTTGTTCCAACAGAAGTTAGAGTTCTTTCTAACGGACAACAATCTCCAGAAGGATATATTATAAAAGGAAAAACTTTAGCTGATTTTGCATTATTAGAAGGAGAAACAGTATACACAACTGAACAAACTGCTGCATTATCTTCTAATACGTACGAATTAGAAGGATACATTGTAAAATCATCTGGTACAGATTATGTTAACTATTATTTCCAAGATGCATTATCAGATGAAAAAGTATCATTATCATTCTACACAACTCATAGTGGAAGTGATTATGCTTACTTAGATGAATATGTAGGAGCTAAAGTAAAATTAAACTTTACAATTTTTGGTTCTAATAGTAAAAATACTTCATTACGTGGAACTAATTGTGGAGATATCACTGTAATTGAAGAAGCTAGTCCAGCTATGGAAGTTAATACAGCAACTTTAAAAGGTGATGATGTTACTGGAGCAGTAAAAATTAAAGGAACTGTATCATCAATAACACAAAGAGGATTTATGATTACAGATTCTGAAGGTTCAGCTTATGTTTATGCAACAGCTACTGACTTAAAAGTTGGAGATGTTGTATTAGTTGAAGGAACTAAAGATAGTTATAATAATGCTACACAAATTGCAAATGCAACATATACTATTTTAGAAGGTGAAACTGCTGTAATGCCTGAAGCAGTTAAATACACTGAAGCTGAATTCTTACAATATGTTGATAATAGTAAAACAGGTACTTATGTTTCATTTGAAGCAACTGTTAAAATTAGTGGAAACTATATTAATTTCACAGTTGGTGGTGTAGAAGTAAGAACTTCTTATCCATTAGCTAGTTTCAATACATTAAAAGCATATGATGGTTTAAAAGTTAATGTTAAGGGATTCTTACAAGGATACAAATTAACAAATGACGTTGTAGAAAATGTTACTATTATTTTAGATGATGCAAGCATTTATGATTATTCTGATGCAGAAAAAGTAGCTATTGATAAAGAAAATCTTACTATCGATACAAGTATTACTAATGATTTAGATTTACCTAAAACAGGATTATTAGAATCAACAATTACATGGAATGTAACATCAGGAGATGCTATCACAATTAGCGAAGATGGTGTTGTAACAGTTAATCGTCCTGCTGCTGGGCAACCTAATGCGACTGTAGTACTAACAGCTACAATCAAATCAGGAGATGTAACTGAAACTAAAGAATTTACAGTTACAGTTGAAGCTGAAATATCTTTAGACGAAGTTCAAACAGTAAGCTTTGATTTCTCTGCGCAAGGATATACTAACCAACAAGAAATTAAAGATGTTGTAATTGCCGAAGGTTTCATTTCAGCTAATTTTGATAAAGGAACTGGACAAAATGTACCTAAATATTATTCAAAGGGAACAGCAGTAAGATTATATGGTGGTGGAGTATTTACTATTTCTTCTACATCATGCAATATTTTATCAATCACTATTAATTATAGTGGAGGATCAAATACAGGTGTAGGTGTATCACAAATCACAACATATAAAGGTGAAGATGCAGTAGAAAGTACTGTTGAAGAATTATCAACAACAAGCCACAAAATTACAGTTGCTGGTGGGGATTTCACTAAATTTGTTTTAACAAACCCTGCAACAAAAGGAAATTATAGTTTTTTATCAATTTCTATTGAGTATAAAGCTGTTTAATTAAAATAATAAATCTCATGAGTTATACCAGTTAAGACTGGAAAACTTATGAGATTTTTTTATATTTACTAAATATTTAAGGCATAATCTAATCTTATGCCTTAAATCTATTTTATAGGATGTCTAATTATCGTTTTAAGCTTGTTAATTGATGTTTTACGTGGATCACTTATATAAATCTCATGGTGATGTCTAAACGGCGATAAATCGATGTTATAAGGCGTTGTATCTAAGTATTCATTCATTTTCTTAACAGTTTCAAACTCGTTATCAAAAGGTCCAATATGACAGCATTGAACGCATAATCCTTCATCATACGTTAAAAACTCCACATCATCATAGTTTTTATTATTTTTAATTGTCGCTTGTTGTTTAGCCCAATTAAAATCTTCTAATGTAATGAAGTCAGGTAATCTAATTAGAGAAATCCAACTAAATAAATCTTTTTTAGTTACATCATAACCATTAATACCTTCTTGCCACCAAAAGCCTTCTAGTGGTGGTACAACGTATTCAAAGAAGTCTTTAATCTTATAATCTGTTTTATAGCTCATTCGTAGTGTATAAGCAATTTGATATAGTTTAGGAATGGCTCTTTGATATTCTCCATCTTGATCATTTGGATTTCCTTTACCTTTGATTGCTATATAATTAGTTTTATCAACGTGAACAATTCTTGGTTTTGTTGAAGTAGAGTATAATTCTTTTAATTCTTTTTTAAAATCATATGGCATTTAAATCACATCCTTTTTAATATATTATATCATATAATTTATATTATAATGATTTTATAATATTTAGTAATTTAATACAAAATATAGCATTACTAAGCTATTTTTTAGATATATTTATTAAATGATGTATTAAATTATTTTTAAATAGATAAATAAAAAACTCGTTAAATCACATAAAATGCGATTGTAACGAGCTATATACAAGTTTAAAATTATTTATTTTTCATGTGTGGGAATAATAAAACATCGCGGATTGATGCAGTGTTAGTTAAAAGCATTACAAA